>JACCLI010000016.1 GCA_013425455.1 Microcaldota archaeon
CTTGGAGCAGAAGCGCACCGCCTCCCGCTCCCTCACAATTAGCGAATCCAGCCGCTTTTCCTTCTCCAACAAGCGTTTTTCTATTTCAGAAACGAGTTCCATAATTTAGTTTCGCCGTTTTGTTTATTAATCTGTTCCATCTATTACTGCACACGGGTGTCCATATGATAGTCCTTAATCTTAAGAATTATTCAGCCTCTTTTTCCCGCTGCCTCTCGCTCACGGATGCGGCGGCAAAGGTATCCCACGATTCCGGTGTGCGCATAATCGTGTGCCCGCCGCCCACCCACCTCTCCTGCTCGGCTTCCATGTACAAGGATGTTTTCGCCCAGCACACAGATCCACTTGAGCAGGGGGCGCACACAGGTTTTCTCATACCCGAGGCGCTCAAATCCATCAGCGTAAAAGGCTCATTAGTAAACCATTCCGAGCACCGGATAGGCACAGAAAATGTAGGGAAGACCGTCTCCCTGCTCAAAACCCACGGATTGGAAACAGTAGTTTGCGGAGAGAACGCGCACGAGTGCGCGGAATTAGCCAAGTTTGGCCCTGATTACATCGCAGTGGAGCCCCCGGAGTTAATCGGCTCCGGCATTTCCGTTTCCACAGCAAAACCAGAAGTAATCAGTTCCACAGTAGAAGCAGTAAAAGCCTCAAATTCCGCGGTTAAGGTCCTCTGTGGCGCAGGAGTCAGCACTAGAGAAGATGTGAAAAAATCATTGGAATTGGGCGCAAAAGGAGTGCTCCTCGCCTCCGCATATGTGAAGGCAAAGGACCCGGTGAAGTTCCTTCAGGAGTTTGCTGGCGCTTTCTAATCTTTTCCAATTTTTTCTCCTGCGTATTTCTTTAGCAATTCCATTATCTGTGCGTAATTCTCTCTTGTAAAATATCCCGCCGGCAGAGAGATTATTCCTTTTCCTGAATATATTATTATGTTGGGCGGTAGTCCCCTAAATAAACGTTCAATAATTGCCTTGGTCACGAAAGAAGCTGATGGTGCCACATATGTTAATCCGATACGCGTAACTTCATTCCAGGCCAAAGAACGGTTCTGAGCCGAACCAAGCGCACCAGGACATCCACTTCTGAATTCGATGCCTCTTTCATCCAAGATGACTAAAGTAGCCGCATCCCATCTATTTTTGAAAAAGGTAAGAATCATAGCGAACAAAAATATTCCGCCCAGCATATAGACAGCGCCAGTGTCCATTTTTGGTACGCCTAATCCTACTTCGCTCAAGAAAAGCAAAACGAATACAACAACAGTAACCAATGGAATCTGCCAAGTCTTTAGCGTTTTTAGGCGGAATTCAGGCATAGTTTCATCCGTAGAATATCGGCCTAAGTGAAAGCTCCTTGGGCAAGCTGAGCTGTTCAAACGGCTTCCCCTCGGTTTTCTTCTTTATTTCCGTAGCCAGCTCCTCCACCTTCATCTCTTTCTTCTGCCCCGTTTCCCTAACCGTAATCGCTAATTTGCCACTCTCCATCTCCTTGTCCCCGACCACAATCACATAGGGAACCCAGTCCTTCTCCGCCTGCCGTATCTTCTTCCCGAGGCTTTCTTCCCGATCGTCTATGTCCGCCCGCACCCCATCAAAGGCAGAAAATAGCTTCCCGGCGTATTCCATATGCTTATCAGAAATGGGAATAATCCGAACCTGTGTAGGGGAAAGCCAGAGAGGAAGCATCGCCTTCTCTCCCCTTTCCATCCGCATCGCCTCCTTTTCCAGGAGCGCATATACAACACGCTCCAAACTCCCGGAAATGGACGCATGAGTAATCACGGGCTTCTTCTTGCTCCCGTCCTCGTCCACAAAATGTATCCCGTAGGTATCCGCGTTCTCCACGTCTATTTGTACAGTAGTGAGTGCGGAAGCCTTGTCCATCGAATCAACGAAATTGAACTCAAATTTGGTGATGAAGTAGGCATACCTCTCGTCAAACATCTCCACGAGCACCGGCTTCCCAATCCTCTTCACCATCCTCACGTACCACTCCTTGTTCTTGTTGAAGAAGTCCGTCTCTATGCGGAATCCGATCTCCGCCTTGTCATACAATCCAACCGAGCCGAGCCAGGACATCCCCAATCCCAACTGCCTCTCGAACTCCTCCTGCGCCTGCGGCATGTCCCTGCAGAAGGCGTGCATATCCGGCATGGTGAATGCGCGCAATCTCTTCAGCCCAGCCAATTCTCCTCCCTGCTCCCGCCTAAAGGAATATTTGGTGAGCTCATACATCTTCAAAGGAAGGTGCTTGTGCGAAATCACCATTCCCGTAGCCATCAAAAACTGCCCGAAGCAGGCGGAGAACCTCAAGAATAATTTCTTCTCGTCCGAAAGCACCACATACTGCCTGGCAGGGAACCTTCCGAGGTATTTCTTCAGTGCGGGGTGCTCGAAATCATACATGATCGGAGTTTCGACCTCCATCGCCCCGTAATCCACACAGAAATCCGTGATGCTCTTCTCAAGGATTTTCTTAATCAGCCGCCCGTTCGGATACCAGCGAAAGTTCCCCTGGTCAGTCCCGGGCTCGTAATCCACGAACTCGTGCTCCTTCATTATCTTTATGTGGGGCGGCTCCTTGTCATAGGCGCGCACTTTCTTCGTCTCGTAGGTCATGAATTTCTGCAACCCATCATGCCCATGGTAATTGAACTTCTCGTGCTCCACCAATTTTCCGTCCGGAGTCAAAACATAGAATTTGCTCTGCAGCCCGGCCTCCTTCTTCAGGGAGTCAGAAACCTTCTCCTCGGTTTCCACGCTCTTGATCTTCATCTCCTTCTTTTCCGCCTTCATGCCAGGAGTAAACACGCGCGAAAGCTCGCTCAAAGGATGGCCCTTCGCCTCCACCTTGAATTTCTTATAGTACCCAAAAGGCGCCCTAATCACAGTGAATCCGTTCTCCTTCAGCGCCCCTTCTATATCCTTCAATAATTGTATCGCGTTCTCCGGTGAAGCCGGGGTGCTGCCAAAAAGCAAATGCGCATACGGATAAAGCATCACGTTCTTGCATTTCACCTGCTCGGAAACCGATATCAGGTCATCCACGGCCTGCTGCGCAATCCCGTTCAGGTCCTCCTCATCCGTTTTTTCAACCGCAATGCGGGCCCAGATGACATCCGTCATCTCGCCGTTTTCCATCTCCTTGGATATCTCCTCCGCGACCTTCGTCTTTTTAGTCGTCTCGTAGGAAACCCTGTCCGCGTGGATGATAAGTTCCTTCATCTCAATACCACCTGAATTGTAACCATGGTTACATTTAGTCCCCAACCCTCTCAATTATTGCAGCATACGCCGGCCTGGATATCAGAAGCCCAAGCAGCGCACCCAATATGGTCGAAATCGCGAACCCTATAATCTCCACCATTCCTGAGAACAAAAGGGGCACCATCGCGAACACCGCAACAGTCACAGTAGTAGTAACTATCTCGAATGCCTTCGCCAATTTTTCGTCCTTGGTCCCCTCCTTCTTCAGCAACTCATCCGTAATAACGATCTGCGAGTCCACACCAACCCCAATCGCAGCGATAATCCCGGCCATTCCTGCAAGGTCAATCGTGAACGACCCAATCACCGAAAGCAGTATTATCATCTCCGAAACGCTTATCGCAATGATGGGGAACAGGATGCTCACCTTCCTGTACCTGAGCGAAACCAGGAGGGAAATCGCAACCAGCGACAATCCCAGCCCCAGGATGCTCAATTTGAGGAACTCCTCGCCCAAAGGCGCGGGAATAATGGTTTTGGAACCAATGGAAATCTGGATGGGAAGCGCCCCCCCTTTGAGGATGGACTCGATCTTCCTCTCGTTGTTGTAGGCATTCAGCGTCTTTTCCGAACCCGTCCCCTCAGCCATCCCCCCTATCTGGTACCCATAGTTCGGTATTCCCGTAGTAATGGAGGGAGAAAGCCTGGGAGAAGAAAGAAGCCCGACCGCCTTCCATTCCTCTATTATGATTCCCTGCACATCGTTTGACATGAGGAATTTAGGAGCTATCTCCGAATCCTCCACAATCTGGAGCCGGAAGCCCTTCGCCTCCAACTGGCCCCCGATCTGCTCCGAAAGCGTTTTGGAAATAACAGCCTTCGTCCTGTTGGTCTTCGGGGTCAAATTCCCCAAATCCCCGTTATAAAGATGCAACCCAATCTCATTCCCGTCCAGCCTTAGGCACTCAGCCATCGCATTCTTCATCCCCGTCTCGTCCACGAGTGTGCTCTCGCCCTTCAATTCCTCCCAGGTCGCCACCACTACTGCGTCGTTCGGCCTGTCCAGGAACATATAAATGGGATAATTCGCCTTCCCCTTCACCGCCTCCGCGAAATGCTCCGCCCCTTCCCTGTTCACGGAAAAGGACACCCCCCAATCCTCCCCCCGCAGCGCCTGTGGAGGCACCCTGTAGATTGTCCCGGGAAGTATGTAATCCCCCCGCATCGACTCCTTCCCGTCCACTATCCCAGTGTAGACGCCCTGTCTCGCAAGGACGTCCTCCACGGATTTGATGAACTCCGGGTCAGAGCTCGGAACCTCCACGTTTATTTGCGTCTCCCCAACCGCCCTGACCTTCACTTCCGTAAGGCCGAACGCGGACGCCCTCTTCTTGATTGTGTTCACCATCTCATCCATGAGCGTAGAGGATGCGGGTGACTCCAAAATTACAGGAATCCTCGTCCCTCCGCTGAAATCAATGCCGAACTTCATGCCATGCAGGCCCACATTGAACAATGCGAGAAAAATGATCGCCCCCAGGCACATCATCTTCAGTTCCTTCCCGTGCCAGAAGTGCGAAAGCCCCCCGAAAATAATGAGTGCGAGCATGAGGAAGAGCCCGGCAAACACCGGATAAAAATAAATCACTGCAGCAAACAGCAGCACAAGCGCCGCAAGTATCTTTTTTGCGTCTATCATCTGCTCACCCTCTTTGTTTCGTGCTCCTTCCACCATAACACCATCACGGCGTTCAATCCCCACGTAGCGAACACGTCGCCCACCAGCCCCGCCAGCGCGACGGCCGAAATCTCATAATAAACCGTGATGTGCGTAATCATTGAAACCCCAAACAATACGAGGAACGCCACCATCGCCGAGAAGCTCATGGTCATCCCGGTCTTCATTGCATCCCAGGCGTTCTCCCTGGGGTCCCCCCTCCTCTTCACCACCCTAGTGGTCAGCAGCACGTCCGTATCCAGCGAGAACCCGACAAGCATCAATAATGCCGCGAAGGAGGGCAGCGTAAGCGGAATCCCAAAATAGCACATCGCCCCCAGCGCGATGATAACATCGCTCGCCGCACCCGTAAGCACGGCCAGGCTCGGCACAAGCGTCCTGAAGAAGAAGAACACCAGGATTGTGCTCAAAATCGCCGAATAAAGGACCACATTGAACGCCTGCTCGATGAAGTGCTTGCTCAGCGCCGGGCTGACGGTCACCGCGGACTTGCTCGTGTACTGCACGCTCTGGTCCACAACCTCCATCACCTGGCCCATCTGCAGGTCGCTCATCCGCATATACGCCTCATTGAACGCCGTCTTGAGCCCGTTCAGGTTAGGGTAAAGTTCCGCCTCGGTGTTCGAGCCCGAAAGCTCAAACATCCTGTCCGCCATCTCATCCAGCTTATCCCTCTCCGCCTCGTACTCCTCTTCCTTTGAGGCGTTCTGGTTCGCCTCTGCCTCCAGCTGCGCGACCTTCTCCAATTGCGTGTTGAACTCCGCTTTGAGGGCGTCCGCCTCGTACATCTGCTCGGTCTGCGAGACCTCTATCTCCATCTTCCTGCCCAGCTCGCTCTCGTACAATTTCACGTTCGCGTCAAAGCCCGCTGCCATGAGGTCGTTCTGCACTGCGGCTGCATCCGGCTGGTTCGTCACCTGCAGGGTGATGAGCGTCCCTCCCCTGAAGTCCACGCCCATCTTCAATGTCGGCAGAAGATAAAGCGAAGCAACTATGAGTATGAGTGGAAATATCAAAAGTAACCGGTATTCCCCCTTGTATATATTAGAAATCATAAGTTATTACCCCGAAAAACCTGTCTGTATTATCCGAAAACGTTTATAAAACAAAGCAAATGCGGCCGCCGGGATTTGAACCCGGGTCGTTGGCTTGGAAGGCCAAAATCCTACCGCTAGACTACGGCCGCTCCCTAAAACGCGGGGGAAGCGTCCCCCCCATTTTAAGGGGTCATTCTGACCCCCCTCCACTTCACTTCGCCACTCTTCGCTCGTACTCCTTACGCGTGGAAGTCAGTATTCCTAATATGCCCATGGAAGAAAATAAAAACCCCATCCAGTTTCGTTTTTATTCCTAACCCCAGAAATCCATTCCGGCATCTGGCACTAACAGAAGCCATCCGAAGGTAATAAGATGAAGGCAAAAATACTCCATAACAGGAAGAAGGATTGGGCGGTCAAAACCGCGAAGGAAGTCTCAGATTTCCTGAAAGCATCCAAAGTGCAGGAAGTTCCCAAGGGCGCGGACCTCACCATAGTAATCGGCGGGGACGGCACCATCCTCTACAATAAGAATGAGCTGGAAGGCGCCATTTTCGGAATAGGCAGCGACCTCAGCCACATCTGCCAGTCCCATGCAGACACCTGGAAGCCACGGCTCGAATCCTTCCTCAAAAATCCCAAGGCCGAGGAGCGCATCCTCCTTTCCGTTTCTTTGGATGGAAAGGAAATCGCCTTCGCAATAAACGACGCCGCCTTCCTTTCCAGGGACCACAACATGCTCCATCTTTCCATAGGCATAGGCGGAGACGAGCGCACCTTTCCGGGAGACGGCATAATAATTTCCACACCCACCGGCTCCACCGCATATGCATATTCCGCAGGAGGCGTGGCAATGGACGAATCTTTGGAGGCATTCGAACTCGTCCCGCTCGCGCCGTTCAAGCGCGCCTTCGACCCCTTGGTGATAAGCGCCCAGCGCGAAATCAGGGTCAGCACCGAGGAGCCGTGCCACCTTCTCATAGACGGCCAGCAGTTGTTCCAGCTTAAGGAAAAAACCCCAGTCACAATCAGAAAGCACAAGAGAAAGCTAGCATTCGCAGAGGTGCAGAAATGAACATGAAAATAGTGAAGAAGGGCTCCGCTAAAGCGGAGGTCCGCATCGCGGGGATGCTCCAGATCCACAAATTTATTATTACAAGGGAAAAAACCGCCTTCGGTGAAATCCCTGTGCTCGTTCCCGAGAAAAAAATTACCCTTCCGCTCACAGAGGCGATAAAGGTCGCGAACCAGCTGGATCTCCCGGTTCGCTCAGCCGCAGGCCTGGTTTTCCCTTACGGAAAGTTCGCAAAGGATTTCGCGTTGAAGTGATTCTATGCAGGAGATGCGCATCTATCCTCTAAAGGAAATTCCCGAGGAAACAACCGCAGTCGCATTCGCAAAGACCAGCCGCTCCCCGGAGCCTTTCGACAAGATAGCCGCGGAGCTCAACGCGGAAGCCTCCTCAAAGTTCCACGAGAAATGGGTTGTCGGCTACGGCCACTCCAGCGTCGCGGAACACGCGGTCGCCCACCTCGCCGCGGAAAACATCTCACGTTTAGCAGTGGAATCCATAGAATCCAACCGCCTCGGCTCCTATACGGAAAAATCAACCCGCTACCAGCAGCTGGACAAGGGGCACACCCACCTTCCGGAGGAAATAAGAGGCACCCCGCTGGAGCGCGACTATAACGATGCGCTCAATTCCCTCTTTTCAACCTACGAAAAATCCATTTCCGCGCTGATGGATTACTATTCCTCCCAATCCAAGCCGGAGCCGGGAAGGGAGAAGGCCCACGAGATAAAAATGAAGACGATGGCGATGGATTCCGCCCGCTTCCTGCTCCCCAACTCCACGCTTGCGAACGTCGGCATCACGATGAACGCCCGCGTCCTTGAATACGCACTCATAAAGATGCTTTCCAGCCCGCTCTCCGAAGTAAGAAAGGCCGGAGCAATGCTCCGTGATGCAGGAAAGGAGGTCCTCCCAACCCTTCTCAAGCGCGCGGAGGAAAACCCCGCTTTGGTTGATTTCCAGAATGAAACCCGAAAACAATTCCAGCAGTTCTCCTCACCGGTCGGCAGCAGGCGCGTCCGCCTCATCAACTACGACAAGGATGCGCTGGAAAACGTTTCCGCCGCAATTCTCTACCGCTGGAGCGGGCTTTCCTACGAGGACGCGCTCAAGCACGTAAAATCCTCCAAACCCTCCAGCCCGATGGGCATCCTAAAATCCATCACCGCCCGCTTCCCCGAGGGCTTAAAACCCATCAGGGAATTTGAGCACGTCACCTACACTTTCGATCTGCTCATGGACCAGGGCGCCTATTACGAGTTCAAGCGCCACAGGATGCTCACAATAAGCGTGCAGGAGCCAACCGTATCCCTCGGCTACAGAATCCCGGAAGACATGGAAAAATGCGGAATGAAGAAGGATTTCGCGGGCGCAATGGCCGCCGCATCCGAATGCTTCATAAAAATAGAAAAATCCCATCCGTTCGCAGCCGGCTACATCGCCACGAATGCGCATTACCGCCGCGTTCTCGCGACCATGAACCTCCGCGAGCTCGCCACGTTCATAAAGCTCAGGAGCGCACCCTTCGCCCATTTCACAATCCGCGAACTGGCTTTGGAGATGCTGGAGGAACTGAGGAAGGTCCACCCGGAATTCGCGGAATTCATCCGGCCCCAATAACCACGTTCCCGTGCGAGTTCCGTATCCTTATCTCTCCACTATATTCCCCGCCGCACTCAATTTCGCAATCAGAAATAGTGGAATTCGCGGAAGCCCCGGAAACAAAAACAGTGATTGTTTTCCCCACACATCCAAGTTCAGCATTCTCGAGCGAATACGCCCTGGAATTCCCGTCCCCAAGCGCGCAAATCTCATTCCCGATGGAGGAAACATCCCCCGCAATAATCCGCGCCTTCTCCCTCGCATAAACCTGCGCCTCCGCCCCCTTTATCGAAGTGAGCGCAACCAAGGAAACAGCAAGCAAGGAAATCCCTAACGCAACCAGAAGAAGATATTCCGCAGTCACCTGCCCGCGCATATTCATCTGCAATAGCCGTACTGGCAGCTTGCGGAGAGGCAGTCCGTATGCGTGCTGCAGGGGTCTCCCGGCTGCCCGGTCCCTCCCTGCGTGCTGCCGCTCTCCTGCAGGACGTCGCTCACGCGGCTCTCCACCGCCTGCCCGCCCTGCTTTGCCGCGTTCATAATGTACACTGCCGCAATGGCCACGATGGCTATCACAACCGCGAGCAGTATCAGCATTTCAGCCGAGATTTGCCCTTTCATAGAGATTCACCTGATATAAGTGATGTCCTTCTTTTCCCCCGTTGCCTGCCTTTCTATTTCGCTTTCAATCTTTTTAATTACCTTCTCCCTCTCCTTCGCCTCTGCCTCCAACTGCGCGAGGTCTATCTTGAACCCGAAAAGCTTCGATAATTTATCGATTACCGCAGTAGCCGCAGAGGGGTCCACGTAGCTCCCATGTGTCTCACCCATCACGCACATCGCATCCAGCCCCCGTACGTGCGCCAGCGCCGGGAGCAGCCCCGCCACGCCTACAATCGAGCCTTTTGCCTCACCGAAAACAAACATGTCCTTGTATTTGTTTTTCGTCTTCTCGTTGTTCGAGGCCGCAAAGACCTTCTTCGGCCCGCTCATCTTCCCCGAACTGTATCCGCCGAGCGTAATAAGCATCTTTATCTTGTGCTTCTCCACGTAATCCAGAATCTTCCCCGCGACCTCGTACTGCCC
>JACCLI010000026.1 GCA_013425455.1 Microcaldota archaeon
CTATGCCCTCCCCGCTTACCTGAAGCAGCGCCTCGAGCTCGTTGAAAAGGAGATAAGAAGCGTTTTCGAGGACGAAAAGGTGCAGCAGAAGGGCCTCTCTGATTTTATGTAGTAAGGAATGGGAAAGAAAATAGAAAAATAAGAAAAAGGGCTCAGATATGGCCCTTCACGAAGCCGCCCAGGACGGGTATTTCCCACAGGATTCCCTGGTACGCCATGTATGCGGCATACAGGTCTACCGCGACGAACGCAAGCAGCAGGACCAGCTCAATGATTGTGAACACACAACCAATCACCTGCCCTACTCCAGGTATGAACGCGGCTACCACGCTGATAATCACGATCACGATTATGATCACGAAGAATGCTACCGAGAGCAGCACTGACTGCAGGGCATGGAACCTCACAAACCTGTCCTCCTTCTTGATGAAGAACAGCACTATCGCGAGCAGGCCGATAAGATAGCCTAGCGCAGCCATGAGGTTTGAGTCCTTGTCCCCTCCCTCAAATGTCTTTTTTGGTGCAGATGCGGGCGCCGATGCCGGCGCAGCAGCCACTGTTTTCTTCTCGACTTTCTTCTCTTCTGGCATCAAAAATCACCTGTATGCATTAAATAGATGATTATTATAAACCTTTCTCGGCGCAGAGCGCTGGTGCTCGCATGCTCGTATTCAACACGCTCACAAAGAAGAAGGAAAAGTTCGAGCCCGCCGAAGGAAAGAGGGTCAACCTCTATGTGTGTGGCCTCACCCCGTACGACCATTCGCACGTGGGCCACGCCCGCACATACGTCGCCTTCGACACTGTGAAGCGCCACCTACTCCAGAAGGGCTTCGACGTCTTCCACATCCAGAACATCACCGATGTGGAGGACAAGATATTCAAGCGCAGCCGTGAGAGCGGCATCTCCCCCCACGATTTGGCGGAGCGCTTCCAGGGCGAGGCGGTTGAGCTCTTCGACCTCTTGAACGTCATCCGCGCCAATGTTTATCCAAAAGTGAGCGAGCACATCCCCGAAATAATAGAGATGATAAGCGCGATACAGAAGAACGGCCTCGCCTACGAAACGGAAACGGGCGTCTATTTCTCCGTCGCCAAGTTCACCCATTACGGAAAGCTCTCCGGCCAGAAGATGGACGAGATCGAGCGCGGCTCCCGCATAGCGCCCGAAGACACCAAAGAAGACCCCGCAGACTTCGCCCTCTGGAAAAAAGGGGAGGACGTGCTCACCTTCCAGTCCCCCTGGGGCATCGGCCGCCCGGGCTGGCACATCGAGTGCTCCGCCATGGGCATGAAATACACCGGAGGCAAGGCGCTGGACATCCACGGGGGAGCCCGCGACCTCATCTTCCCGCACCACGAGAACGAAATCGCCCAGGCCGAAGGGGCCACGGGCGATAAGTTCGTGCGCTTCTGGATGCACACCGGCTTCCTTACCGTTAACGGGGAGAAGATGAGCAAATCTTTGGGCAATTTCATAACCCTCAAGGACCTCCTTTCCAGGCATTCCCCGAATTCGGTCCGCCTCTTCTTCCTTCGCAGCCATTATCGGAGCCCCGTTGATTACAGCGAGGACTCCATCCACTCCTCCGAGGAATCCTGCAAGCGCATATTCCTCCTA
>JACCLI010000037.1 GCA_013425455.1 Microcaldota archaeon
CAGAAGGGTCGCTTTTTCAGACCCAGCCACCACCGAGCAAGTCCCTGTGCCAGATGCACCGGTGCATGTCCCGTCGCCCACGACCTCTGCGGTCAGGGTTGAGCTCTTGTAAGCCTCGTTAGCGATTTTGGAGGCAATGTACGCCGCCGCCACACCATCGCTTGCCGCGGCCCTTTCACCGACGACAATCTTCACAACAGGCTGCCCGTTGGCATCCACCAGCGGTGTGTTCTGATACACCAGGCCGGCAAAGGCGACAGAGCTTGCCAAAATGGCAGAGCCAGCTACAATCGCCCCGATTTTCTTCAGGTTTATTCCTTTCATGCATTCACCAAAGTATGGGCTGCAGGAACCTGCAGTCGTTCTAGGATGGAAATAATAGATATAAAAAAGCTTGCACGGGCAGGGAATAAATATTTCAAACCGGCAAATGCCGCAGCAACTGCATAATTATAAACATTACACGGGAAATCACCTGATGAGATTATTCGTTGCTGTCGGGCTTACTGCGGAGGTAAAGAGGGCGCTGGGAGAGGCGCAGAAAGACCTTCCGGAGGAGGGTGGCCTGAAAAAGGTGGAGATCCCCCAGATGCACATAACGCTTAAGTTTTTGAGCGACGTCAATCCGCGCATGATTGACCGTGTGGACGGCGTGCTTAGGGAAATTCCCTTCGCCCTATTCAAGGTGAAGGTGCGCGGCATAGGAGTTTTCCCGAACGACAAGTACATCCGGGCGGTGTGGGCGGGATGCGAAAGCCCGGAGCTGGAGGACCTTGCCAAGCTGGTGAACGAAAAACTGGCTGGGATGTTCGCAAAGGAGGAGTTTGCCCCGCACATCACGATTGCGCGCGTGAAGAGGAAGATTGTGCTTGACGATTACCTGAAAAAATACGCGGAAGAGAAGTTCGGGAACTTCCAGGTGAACGAATTCTACCTTGTGGAGAGCGTTTTGGGGAGGGCCGGGCCGAAATACACCATTCTATCCACTTATGGGTCTAGATAGAGTAAATATTCGCGCGCACGCGCGTGTGCGCGTAGAGAGTTTGCTCGGGTTTTATAAACCCCTTTATCTCCTTATTCGGGAAACATGGAACTCATAGTCGCGGAGAAGCCCAAGGTCGCCTATACCATCGCAAAGGCAATCGGAGGGGAGATGGCCCAGAAGAGCCACGGAAAGGTCCGCTACTATGAAATTACCAAGGATGGGCATGAGTATGCGGTTGCCCCTGCGGTGGGGCACTTATTCAACCTGGCGGAAAAGAAAAAGAGCCATTCCTATCCCGTGTTTGATGTGGAATGGAAGCCCTCTTATCAAATAAGCAAATTTTCATACTATACCAGGGATTATACGGAAACTCTCAATATGCTTGGGAAGAAGGCGGACCGCGTTACGGTGGCCTGCGACTACGATATTGAAGGGTCGCTCATTGGGTATAATGTATACCGCTTCTGCTACGGGGGGGAGAACGGGGGAAGGATGAAGTTCTCATCGCTCGTTCCTTCCGAGCTGCAGGACTCTTTTGAGAATAGGGAGGGCAGCATAGACTTCAACAATGCGTTCGCCGGGGAGGCGAGGCACGTGCTGGACTGGTATTACGGAATTAATTTATCGCGGGCGCTGATGACCGCGCTCAAAAAGGCGGGTGGTTTCCGCACCATGAGCATAGGGAGGGTGCAGGGGCCAGCGCTGGACATCCTTGCAAGACGGGAAAAGGAAATCGCTGCGTTCATCCCCCAGGATTATTGGGAGGTACGCATATGGCTGAAGGGAACGGAATTCCTGCACGAGGCCGGGAGGTTCATGGAGGAGGCAGGGGCGGATGAGGCGTACTCAAAAATAGCGAAGGGCCAGAACGCTACTATAGAGAATGTGGAAAAGAAGGAAGCGGAGGTTTGGGCTTATCCGCCATTTGACCTGACTTCCCTGCAATTGGAGGCCTATAGTACGTTCGGGTTCCCGCCCGCGCTCACGCTTGCGCTCGCGCAGACGCTTTACGAGGGGTCACTCATTTCCTATCCGAGGACTTCTTCGCAGAAACTGCCGGCAAAACTTGGGCTGGTGCGCATAATCGACAAATTGTCCAATAATCCGGAATATGCCGCGCATGCGAAAATCCTTTTGGAAAAGAAATGGTTCAGGCCGAGGGAAGGGAAAAAGGAGGACCCGGCGCACCCGGCAATACATCCGACCGGGATGAAGCCCGGAAAGCTGAGCGAGCAGGAGAAAAAGCTCTATGATTTGATTGCGAGGAGGTTCCTCTCTTGCTTTGCGCCTCCGGCGAAAATAGCGGTTACGAAAATAAAGGCGAGGGCCGGAGGGGAAGGGTTCGATGCGAACGGCTCGCAGATTGTGGAGAAGGGATGGATAGAGTTTTACCCATATTACAAGAACAAGGAGAAGGCGGTCGCCCCGTTCACAAATGGGGAGAGCACGCCCATAGAGGAGAAAAAAGAGGAGAAAAAGAAAACCAAGCCGCCGAACAGGTATTCTCCGGCCAGCATAATCTCCGAATTGGAGAAGAAGCACCTCGGGACGAAGGCGACGCGCTCCGTGATTGTGGACACTCTATTCAAGAGGGGGTATGCGGAGGGGAGGAGCATAGAGGTCTCCCCGTTCGGGATGCGCGTCTGGGAGGTTTTGGGCACATATTCCCCGAAGATTCTGGACGAAGGGTTGACCAGGAGGCTGGAGGACGAGATGGATGCCGTGGTTGCCGGCAAGCTGGGCAAGGACGTGGTAATCCAGGAAGGAAAGGAAATACTTATCCAAATTTTGGATGATTTCAAGAGGAATGAGGAGAAGATTGGGAAGGAACTGCTCGCTTCCGTGAAGCAGACCGAGGCTGAAACCGCGAAGGCGATTTGCCCGAAATGCGGCAAGCCACTTCGCGTGATAAGGATGAAAACGGGAAAGCAGTTTGTGGGATGCTCCGGCTACCCTGACTGCAGGAATGCATATCCGGTCCCGTTTGGGGCGTACATACAACTTTTGGAAAAGAAATGCGCGGAGTGCGGCGGGCCCATGGCGAAGGTGAGGAGGACGGGAAGGGCCTTCGAGATGTGCCTGGTCGTGAACTGCAAGAGCAAGGAGAACTGGGGAAAGAAAAAAGAAGCGAAGGAAGGGGAAGGCGCGGAGAAAAAGGAGAAGAAGCCGAAGAAGAAGGCTGCGCCGAAAAAGAAGAAAGTGAAGAAAGATTTGGAATCCGCCTAGGAGCTGAGCATGCTCGCAGTTGCGACGTGCTGCGTGTTCTGGTCCAGATCATCCGGATAATTGAACCATATGACTAATTTTCCGCGGAATTCAGGATATGCGGGCGCATAATTCCCTGAGGAATCCACGCAAACAAGGTCCTTGTTTTCGTAATCCTGTTCTGCAACAAGTGCTACTTCCACAGGATAGGCGTGGCTGAACGCATCGTCGATGGAACCGTAAACGCAGGAGACCTTCTTTATCGTGAGGGGCCTTCCGTACCTATTTACCAGCCTCACATCAAGGTAAGTCCTTCCATTCTCCGTGAAGGCGCGTGTCGCCCCGCAGTCGAATCCCTGCCCCTCGAAGAGGCAGTTGTTGTTCCCGTAATAGGTCTTTTCCCCTATTTGCTGGGACTGGCCCGGGCCGAAATACATGCAGCCGGAAAGAATTAGGAAAAGGAATAATGCGCCGGCGAATATTATCCTACTCATCCAATCAGCTCTTTTACTTTTTTTACCCCGAGTATTCTTACAAATCTTGCGAGCTTGGGGCCCTGCGGCTTGGAAATTAATGCGAGGTAGATGGATTTGAACAATTCGGGCGGAGGGAGGTTGTTTTTCTTCGCGAGCTCGTATACGCTGTTTTGGATTCCCTGCTCCTCCATATCTTCGGAAAGGGAAGAGGCGAACTCCTTCACGAGCTTTCCGTGCTCGTGGGGCGCACCCTTCAGCTCGAAAACATATTTGTCCGGAATCCATTTGCGGGAAATCCACTGCTCCACGTATGGGGCGATGTATGCGACTCCCCCAGGGTCGTTTAGCCTCTTTCCCACCTCCTTCCAGTCCTTGTATAGTGCATAAGTTACGAGGATGTCCTGGATCGGGGCTTCCCATTTCTTCCCCTGAGTTAACGAGTAGGCGACTGCTTTTTTCCTGTCCGCGCGCTCCAATTCCTTTTCCGGGTCTATGGAGGCTGCGTATTCGAAATCCGAAACTAATGTGAGAAGAGATTGCTCGTCCAGCACCAATTCCTTATCTTCCTGCAGATCAGGGCGGAGCAGCGCATACTCAAGCACGGAAAGGGGAAGGAGCTGCATCAATTCCGTAACCGTGTGCCCTATTCCCTTGCTCTTGGAGTATTTCTTCCCCTTGTATTTGAGGAAGCCGAATTTGTAGAAGACAACGGGGCCGGGCTTTTTGAAAAATTGCCTGTGGATTGCGTAAACCGTCGCTATTGTGCCCCCTTTGGTGTGGTGGTCGACGCTCCCCCCTTCCGTGGTTACGTTTAGGAAGTCCTGGCGCGCGGGCCAGTCCAATCTGAAGAGCAATTTGTATTTGTGGTCCGAGATTTTCGCCCTTCCCTTATAGCCGCATCCTTTTGTGTATTCTGTGGCCACATCGCATGCATATTCGTATTCGCCGTTTGAGTAGTTCAAAACGCGGGTGGTGGCAATTTTGCCGCACTTCTCGCATATGGGCATTATGGGATGCCAGGTGTCAGGCATTGTTTCACGGAGGGAGGAAACGCGCACTATTTCCTTCACCTCGTCTTTTCGCTCGGAATATTCCCTTGCATATTCATCATATGCTCCCTTTGCATAGAGCTCGTTTGCGGTGAGGATTTCCGGGTGGGCGCCGAACTTGTGCATCGCGTCCACCGTCTCCGCAAGGAAGTGCTCGCCGAAAGAGCGGTGGCAGCCCTGAGGGTCCGGGGTGAATGCGAGGGGCTTTCCCAAATGGGGGGTGAGTTCCTTCTCGTATTTCTTGAAGGGTTCTGGAATGGAATCAAATGCATCCAGGAG
>JACCLI010000045.1 GCA_013425455.1 Microcaldota archaeon
CGATGATGAATGATAGGCGGTCTGACTAAAATTTCATTCGCCCTGGCGATTGAAAAGCGATAAAAAGATTAGGCAGGATACGGTTCCATGAAAAACCTGATGATTGCCCTGGTTTTGGTTTTCTCACTTGCACCCCTCGCCTTCGCGGCGAGCGACTGCGCACACACCTGCTGCCAGACCTACAACGGAGCGTGGGACGACGATTTTGACGATTGCCGCTCGCCGGCCGTAGGCTACGATTCCTGCGTTTCCCAGTGCGAGGCGCAGGCAATGGCAGGTGGCCCTATAGGCCCTGACCAGTCCCAAACCACTCATTACACCTGTTGCAGCACGGCCTTTGTGCTGGCCGCATTCGCGGGCGCGCTGTTCCTACGCAGGGAATGATTCGCATGGAGCTTGGAAAAACTCTCTACGTACATGAGAGGAAGGCCTGGCGCTCGTGGCTTTCCAGAAACCGCAAGAAAGAGAAGGAAATATGGCTAATCTATTACAAAAAATCCTCAGGAAAGCCCAGAATCCCCTACAATGATGCGGTCGAGGAGGCGCTGTGCTTCGGCTGGATAGACAGCACAGTGAAGAAAATTGACGATGAAAGGTTCGCCCAGCGCTTCACCCCCAGGGGGCCAAGGAGCGGGCTTTCGCAGGCGAACCGGGAAAGGATAAGGGAGATGATTTCCGAAGGGAAAATGACAAAGGCGGGGCTTGCCGCGGTCTCCCATGCGTTTGACGCCGGGAAAAGCGAAATGTTTGCAATCCCAAAATCCATCCTGGCCGCAATCAGGAAGGACAGAAATGCGTGGAAAAACTTCGCGAAACTTCCGGAGAAATACAAAAGGGTGCGCCTCGCATACCTTGAAAGCAGGAAGCGCCATGGCATGGATGAATTCAAAAAAAGCCTGCGGCACTTCATAAAAATGACTGCAAAGAACAAAAGGTTCGGATTTGTAAGGTGATTGCCGGCATTATCCCCTGAAAGCCGCCAGCAAAGGAACCGCAAGCAGGATCATCGCACTTCCACAGCATCCCCCTCCGCTGCTGCTGGAAGAGGAACTGCCTCCGGACGCCTGCTGCTCGTAATACGCAACGCACTGCGTATAGGTATCCGTGCAATAGCCGCACTGCTCGGTTACAAAACCCTGTTCGCTTTCCGGAACGTTGCACCCCGTCCCCGCCCAACTGTACCCGAGGGGTTCACAGCAAGACCTATAGCAGCTTTCTCCTTCCGCCCGCTCTGAGGAGCAGTAGTCCTCTGCGCTCTGGGCAAAACCCGAGCCCGCAAGCAGGGCCAAGAACACAACAACCTTTATCGGAACCATGTGGGGATTTGCCCCCCAATATTTAAATTGCTTTTCAAGGCAATTTCCGCCAAATCCCCCAAGTGCAGATATTGATTTAAACGTTCTCAGAAAACCATCCTCATGCAATCCAAAAACCTCTCGGATAAGGAACTAATGAAAATGCTAGGAATAGACGCAAAAACCCTCTCCATGTTCAAGAAGGTCCGCTCGGACGCAATTGCCGAAGCCAAAACGATGGCGAAAGGCAGGAAGGGAAAAATAAAAGTCCTCGGAATCTCCGGCTCCGCCCGCGACAAATTCGACATGGCCGGGGAGGATTCGAATTCCGAAGAACTTCTGAAAACATGCCTGGCCCATTGCAGGAAGATGGGCGCAAAAACTGAATTGATTCCTCTCCGTAAATACAACATCCAGCACTGCAAGGCCTGCTATTCCACCACGAATACGCAATGCCACTTCTACTGCACCTGCTACCCAAGGGGCAAGGGTGGCGACGACATGACCAACATTTTGTATGATAAGATAATCTCCGCGGACGCCATAATCTTCGCAACGCCCGTAAACAATTTCAAAATCTCCGCTCTGATGTCCAATTTCATAGACCGCTGCATAAGCCTTGACGGCAGCCTCAAGCCCGCGGACCCGAAGGCCCCCAAGCACCGCGCCCTCAACATAAAGCACATGAAATTCATCGAGCTCACCGCGGACCAGAAAGTCCCAGGTAGCGGCATGCTCCGCCGCTTTTTGGGAAAGACCGCCGGCATAATAGTCTCCGGCCACGAGGAGGGCGCCTCCTTGGCGATAAGCACCCTTTTCATGACGCTCAACCATTTCGGCATGCTCTTCCCCCCCTTCAGCAACATGTATGCCATGTCTTCCGTTTGCAACCCCACATACGAGGACAAGAAAATAGTGCTTAGCGATTGCTACAAGGAAGAAACCGAGCTCCTGGCTAAGAATGTGATGCAATCCGTAAGAATGGCCCGCCCGGTGAAGCCCACGGAATGGGTTTACGATTACAAGGCGAACTGAGGATTACTCCTCGGCCCCCTTCTTCCCCTTCTGCTTGAGCGGGACGATATTCGCACCGGCCATGTCCGACATGACGTTCACGAGGTTGCTCTTGGAATCAATCACATACTTCGTCCCGTTCTCGAAAGAGTCCCGGAAAGTCTCCAGCGCCTTGTAGGTTTGCGCCTCGTTCTTGAAGTGCTTCTGTATCGCCTCATTCACGATGCGCACCCGGTTCGCCTCTGCGGCTGCAAGCGCCTCTATCTTAATAGCCTCGGCCTTCGCGAGCCTTTCTATTGCCTGGCCGTGCCCCTCCGCTTCCAGGATTTCGCTCTGCCTCTTCCCCTCGGCGACCTTGATGAATGACCTCTTCTCGCCGTCCGCCCTGGTCTCCGTAGCGGTGGCAAGGTCCTGAGCCGCAATCTTCTCCTGCTCAGCCTTCACGACCTTGTTCATCGAATCCTGCACGTCCTGCGGGGGCTCAATCCTCTGCAATTCCACACGGAGCACATCCACACCGTAATTCTTCGTCTCCGTATCCAGTATCTCTTCTATCCTGGTGTTTATTATCGCCCTGTTCTCGTTCGCCTCGGTCAGGGACATCTGCCCGATCACCGCCCTAAGGGTGGTCTGCGCCAGCGTTGTGAGCTGGCTCCTCACATCATTGACCTGGTAGAGTGAGTTCTCCACATTTTGTATCCTGTAATACACGACCGCATCCACAATCGCGTTCAATTTATCCTTTGTGATCACGTTCTGGGAGCCGATGTCTATCATCCTCTCGGTCGTGTTCACCATAAGCATGTTGTCCACAAAAGGGATGATGATGTGTATGCCCGCATCCACGGTGTGCTGGTACTTCCCGAACCTCTCCACCACGCCCTTCTCCACGGGCCGGACTATCCTGACGCCCATCAAAAGAAGGACAAAAAGCCCAACACCCACAAACAGCAAGCATACTTCTTCAAGTGCCATGTAAATTCCCCGCACATATTATGCATAGGTTGCTTAAATATTTTTCTGCCTGGCCCTGGTGACCGCCCGGAGGAAAAGGATTATGAGCAGCAGAAGCCCCCCGTAATCAAAGAACGGGATAAGCACGCAGCAATAGAGCAGCACGCCCGCCCCCCCAAGCAGGGTTATCATCAGTTCTCCGGAATTGTGCATTGCGTGGAATAGGGCCGCGATGGGCACTCCAATAAGCAACCCCAGCGCAGGGAATTCAAACTTCTTCTCAATCAAGTACCCTATAGTCGCACCGGTAATCGCCGTATACAACCCATGGTTCGCGGAGAAAACAATCGACCTGAGCAGGAAAAGGAAAAGCCACGACCACACGTCCGCGCCCATCGGGTTCCCGAGGAGGTAAATCCAGTTCTCTATGAACGCAAAACCCATTCCTATGGTGAACCCGAACACTATTCCATCTTCTATTGAATTGAACTCGTGGTGGTTTGCGAAAATGAGCAATCCGCTCCCCTTGAAGAACTCCTCCACCGGGGGCGCGACAAGGAATGCGGTGAAGAAGCCCAGCCCGACCAATCCAAAGATAATTCCCATAACCGTATTTATCCCAATCGCCATGAGCGCGGCAAGCATTCCCCACAGGAACAAAGTCACCAGCACTCTTAGTGGCTCCCTCTCCTTGTAGTCCGCGTACCACCAGATGAAGCACCAGAGGAACGGCACAACAAAAGCAATCAGGCCGGACATAATGAATGCCGCCATTGCGGTCCAGGACTTCCACACCTCTCCCGCCACCGCCATATAAAATATCACTATAAGTATCCCGAGCAGCTCCACACCCCAGAAATATGGGGAAACCATCGCCGCGTGCACCTTCTCCTGCATCTTCCTTTTGATTGAAAATGGCGAAAGCAGGCTGGGCAGTGAATACTCGCCCTCATAAGCTTCTTCATGTTTTGTCCGGCTCACAATCCACCACGCGGCAAGCGAGAGCGGAACCACCAGAAGGAGAAACGCCCCTCCCACGCAAAACAGAGTATTCCCTGCAAAGCTCCAAAAATTATTCTCATACGCGCCCCAGTCCGCCCGCACCTCCAGCGGCCCGTACCCATATTCCCCCTCTTCCCGGGTGAGCACCGCATACAATTTGTAATTCTCCGAATTCTGATAATTATAAGGTATTGTTGCGTTGCACTCCAGTTCCGTAATCCCTTCCCAGCTCTCCATCTCCCCGAGGCAGTCAATTTCCCCCAGCTCCTTCCCCTCCCCAAATATCCTCAAAACAAGCGAATCCGTTTCCGTGAGCGGGGGCGTAACCACCCTCAGTGGCGCAACATAAGGCGAATCATCCGGAGACGCATAAGCCGGCAGCCCCTCTGCCCTGAACTCCTGCGCCCTCCCCATCGCGTCCAGCTCTTCCAGCCCGAGGTCTTCTCCCAAAAGAATGGGCAAAATTATTATCGCAAGGCTGACCAGTATCCCGGAGACCACGAGCAGCGCGACAAATATAGGAAGTGCGGCGTTTATCTCTTTCAGCATCACTTTTCCTTTTTGCTAACTGATTAAAAATAGCTCTGATGCGAAAAGGGAATTGGAGAATAAAGGCCCCGGCTGGCCTATCTCCCCTCCATTTATATTAGTTATTACATAATACTATTTGTGGGGATATTTCAATAGTTTACAGATGCCGCCCGGTTCTGGTCTGATATGGCAACCGCACTGAAACACCACGAAACCGCTCCGTTTAAGGGTAGAGTACCCAAATTTGGATTTGAGCGCTACCACCTTCCATCCACAACTCCGCTGCCCAACCTCACCGATGCGCAGCTAAGCGAAATCATGGCGCGCGGCAGGTCTGCAGAATGCCAGCTTAAGCGGGCCGGGCACCTTTTGGGCAAATCTGAAGGGGATGAGCGCAAAATCCTGCAAAACAATGCAAGCATGCTTGAATCCGAGATCCGGGAAGCAAGCAAGGCCAGGGATGAGCTCGTTCTGCGCGGGATTCCGCTTGCCTTCCATATGACCGGGCTCCCGAGCGTCCGCTGGCTGGCCTTTCACGCGGGCTTTGACCTCCAGGATATTTTCCAAACAGCCATGCTGGGGGTGATGAGGGCGGCAGAGAAATTTGATTCCGCCATTACTTCCTGCTTTTCCACATATGCATTGTTCTGGGTGCGGCACCGTGTAGTCCGCGAGCTGAAGCGCAGCCGATTCGTCCGGCTTCAATTCAACAGCGACCTCTGGCTAAGGTCATACGACCTTGCGAAGAAGTTCATCGAGAAAGGCGATACTAGCGGCGATTCCGTAAAATCCTTCTGCGCAGGGCACAAGACTGCGGGCAGGATTCTCAAGTCCATGCTCTCGGAAAAAGGCCGGCATAAGGTGGAGGGCGAGAGGGCCAGCCTGCTGCGCCTGAGGGAGGAAACCCAGGTGGACCTGACCTTAGACGCCCCATCCCCGTCTTCTTCGGGCTACACTATTGGCGAACTGGCCGGGCAGGGCTCTGAATCTGATTTGATCGAGCGCATTAACGATAGGAGGCTTGCAAAGAGGCTGATGGCCCGGGCAAGATTAAAGCCAGAGGACCGCGAGATCATAAGGTTTGTTTACCACAACGATTGCTCAGTTGCAGATGCATCCAGGGAATGCGGGGTATCAAGGGAAACGGCATGCAAGAGGCATGACAGGGCGATATTTACTGCGAGGGAGTACGCCCGCCCCCGAGGTCTTTTTGAGGAGTACGGCCCCACAACCCCTGGCACCGAACATGTGGTTTCTGAATCCAGGGCAAGAGAGATGGGGCTAAGACGCGCCAGCCTTTCCAACGAGCATGCAGAACAGGAAGTTGCCTGAGCTAGCTCATTTTTATAAATTTTCTAGCCCATACTGCTCTTCGGCCATTCTTTCTCGCCAGCGCCCATGGCAGAAAGCATTAAGCATTCATCATCATTATGCTGAAATTCAGGAATGCCGCGAAGCTCACCCATAATATGTACGGAATCAGCAGCCACCAAGCCGCCCTATGCACCTTCCTGAACTCCAGAATAGTAAAAAGTATCGCCGCCCACAGCGCCACAATCACCACGAACCCCGCGAGGGGCGACCTCATCCCGAAAAAAGCAATTGACCATAATGCATTCAGCACAAGCTGGAGCCCAAAAATCCCCAGAGCCTTCTTCACTCCCTTCTCCCCCAGCCCCCTTTCCCACACCAAATATGCGGAAATGCCCATCAATAGATAAAGAAAAGTCCACACCGGCCCGAAAACCCAATTCGGAGGACTGAACGATGGCTTCTCCAGCGCCGCATACCACGTTGGAATTGACTGGGCCGTAAAATACCCTCCAATGCCCGCCGCCAAAAAGCACACAAAAACGCTCGCCACCAGCCTCAGCCAGCCGATTCCCTTCATGCAAAAAAGCTCTCAAACCAGCCTTTTAAAGCATTAAGGAGAAACCATTTCCAGGTGTTTTTGATGGGAAAGAGCAAGAAGGACCTCGGCCGCATGAAGACAAACATAAAAAACAGGATAGCGGAGCTCGAGCAGTTGGTAAGGATGGATCCGTTGCGCAGGAAGCCGGCAATCCACGAGGAACTCGCGAAACTGAAGAAAGACCTTATAGAATACGAATAGCTATTTCTTCTTAGCTTTCTTCTCCTTGCCTGCGTGCCCGTGTATCATCTCGTGCAGCAGGCTGTTCATCTTCTCAGCCTCGTTCACATCCAGCGCGTCGCAAACAACCTCATACCCGCTAAGCCCGCTCGTGTTCACGTGCATTGTGCAAGTTCCGACCATCCTTTCCAGAACGCTCCTTGTAATGGCAGAATCAGTGATTGTGCTTATCGGGAGGCTGTTCTTCTTGTGTTGGAATATCCCGCTCTCGTGCACAATTTTGTTGTCCTCCAGCGCCACGGATGTCACCATCTCGTGCGCTTTCGAGTGCACTATTGAGAAAAGCAGCACAAGAACCGCCAAAAAGATGAAGAAGAGCCCCAGCTCCCCCACGTTCATCAGCGCGAGCGCAATCAGCACAATGGCCAGCGGCATCACAAAAAAGTAATGAGTAAGGAAGTATCCTGTGAGTTTAGGCCTTATTCTTTCCATGTAGGACCCCCATTCCATTCCCACGCTCGGATTTATAAATTTTTTATTCCATACCTGTCCAGTGATTTGCATGAAAGGATTTGCTTTGTTGCTTTGCCTGATGCTGCTTTTGGCGGCTCCGGTCGTGTTTGCACAGGATGACAGCTGGGACACCAGTGGGTACGGAAGCTCGAGCAGCTGCTGCTGCGGCCCGGCATTCATACTCCTTGCTGGCGCAGCCCTGTTCGCCTATGCACACCAGAAAAACTGAGTTCACTCGGTCACATTCAGTTTCTTTGAGGCGTTGATATCCAATCCGCCCTCTATGTCCACCTTGGCCTCCACTTCCCATTCTATCTTGATTCCGCCTATGAACCCCAGGAAGCCAGGCTTCGAGACTAAATCCGGATTTTTCGGGATATTAAAATTCACATTGTACTCCGCGCTCTCCTTAAGCATCCCCGGTTTTTCAAGTTCCGCCTCATCCGTAAAGAGTATCTCCTTTTCCGTGTGGCTGCGCCTGCTTCGGCCCATCCCATGGCTTCTAGTCACCATCCTGAACGCATTCAGCCTCGCCTTGAATCCCCTCGCCTCGAATTGAGTGTTCACATTCAGCCTAACTGCCACCGTGACCTTCTCCCCGAGCACATACCTGTCCTTCTCCGTGCTGATGCTTACGCTCCCTTTTGTAAAGTCCATCAATCCCATTTTCCCACCGCCCATACTTCCACCAATTCCTTTTTATTCCCTGTTTCCCCAATCCACGGCATGAAAAAAGCATTTTTTGCATTGGCTTTTCTGGTTCTCTGCGGCGCCCTTTTCTCTTATACAATAGACAATTACCTTACCGAGGCAACTGTCCAATCCAATGGCGGCATCCACGTAAAGGAAACCATCACCTTCACCCTCACAGCGGATGACATTTCACAAATGAGCGCCGGGGAGGGCTACCGTTCCATTCGCCTTCAGGATTATGAACAACTCTCCAGCATCCATGTGAACAGCGTAAAGGTGGACGGCTCTGCCGCGGGAAACCGCGTCCAAATCTCCCCCGACAACCCAGAGAACGCTGAAATCGTCTGGACCGAAGTCCACGAAGGGCAGAACACAGTAGTATTGGACTACACCATCTCCAACCGCGTAGAGCTCTACAATGATTTTGCAAGAATATGCTACGAGCACTACGGCGCCAACTGGCCCGTTTTCGCGACTAACTTCCAGTCCCGCATGACTTTGCCAGAGGATTCCCGCGGAAAGGATATGCATTACCAAATCTATTCCCCCAGGCAGGGGAGCTCCCGCATAGATGACCTAACTATAGTAGTGGATATGAACGACGTCCCACCCGGCAACTACATAGGCGGCTGCTACCTTTTTGCGCGGGATTCGGTCCACACCTCCCGTGTCGTAAACGCTTCCGCCCTTGCAATCCTCCAAAACGAGCGCGAATCCTATTCAAAGCAGGAGCCACAGAAGCCCGTGGGCCTTTTTGACGGAGAGGGCTCGCCCGTTTGCTGCTGCTCCACAGTATTCCTAATCTGCCTGGTGCTCGGCCTCGCCGCCGCATACAACACTTTCCTAAAGCCAAAGAAATACCCGGACAATCTCATGCCCCCGGACAGGGAGGAGCCCGCGGTGGTGGCCGCCCTCCTTCGCAACGAGATTCCGGAAAAGGATTTATTCGCCTCCACACTTGTTGACCTCATAAACCGCAACATAATCGATATAATAGAATTGGAGAAGAAGCCTGGCGAGACGATGGAATTGAAGCGCGAGCGCACCATCCTCTTCCTGAAAAAGAGGCCCTCGGACCTCAAGCCCTACGAGAACGCGGTCCTCGACCTAATTTTCTCAGATAAAAAAGAAGTGGACCTCGACCAGATGGCCGAGGATTTCAAGAATGTGCACACAAAGGATGACGCAAAGAAGATGTCCGTGGAGAAGAATATGGAAACCTACCATTCCGAAATGAAGAAAATCATAAAGGACAAGGGCCTCTGGCATTCCTCTCAGGGCAGGACAGTAAGAAAAAGCCAGCTCGGCTCGCTCACATTCTTCCTGGTGGCGTTCTCCCTGTGCATTATTCCCTATATGTTCAGCAGCGTCCCGAACATGGGGATTGAGGTGGTGGTTCTTCTCCTCATCTCCGCCCCAGGAGTGATAATCCTAGCCCCTCTCCTTGCCTATTACTATTCCACGATGAAATCCGAATATCCCAAGATGTATGCGGACGAATTCGAAAAATGGGACGCGTTCCGCCGCGGGGTGCAGGCAAGCAGGCTCAAGGAGTACCCGCCCGGCTCCGCAGTGATTTGGGGCGAAATCCTCACCTACGCAACCGCCCTAGGGCTTGCGGACAAGGTGGAAAAGCACCTTTCCGAACTGGATGCATTAATAGTGCAGAAGGTCCAGACCGTGCAGAGGATGAGGCCCCATATGTATGCGTTCTACGCATCCGCGCTGGAAATAGAAAACCTTGCCTCATACGGCAGCAGGTCCGGCCCCTCAACCGGAGGGTTCTCCTCTGGCTCCAGCGGAGGCTGGTCCAGCGGCGGGGGAGGCGGCTTCAGCGGCGGCAGTTCCGGTGGAGGAGGATTCCGCTAGCCATCATCAAAAAATGCCAAGCCTCGCCCCTCCCTTCCACAGGACATATGCAATAATTCCGCCCCCAACCGCCGTGATTAATTGCATGATTCCCATAGCCGTGAGGAATAAGGCAGGCACCAGCCCGAACTGCAGCAGCAAATACGCAGATGAGAACAGCAGCCCCGCCTTGAGCAAAGCACCCATCCCCAAAGATAGGAAATAATTCACCTTCTTCTCCCCAAAGAGATATTTCATCGTTAATATAAGCAAAACATTGCCCGCCCAGATGAACGGAACCATGAACACCAATGCAAAAGTGAAGGGCCCAAACAAAACCCCGCGCGCAATCGCCCCGAGGCTAGGCAAAAGCGCAAGCCCCATCACCTTCTTCGCATCCAGGTTAAGGGACGCAACCACAAGGAACGCGTTCACCAGCACGCCGACGAGCAATTGCGGGTGCCCGACCAGAAAAGGAATCAAAAACGCAAGGAATCCCAAAAACAGGAACTCCGCAAATTCGAATTTCTCCCCGAGCCGGAATATTCTCGAATCCAGAACTTCCATCGCCCTGTTTGCAAAAGCCATTTTCATATTCATAACCTCAGCTGCCCGGCAAACATCAGTGTGTTCAAAGAAAACAATGCAATCATGAGTATGCTCAGCACAAGGAGCGCCAGTTTGGATTGGGAGTGCATCTCGTTTATCTGCCTCTCGGTCTGGGCCACGCTTGCCCGCGCGTCATCTATTTCCCCCTTTATCTCCGAAAGGCTGAAGGTGGCTGAGCTGGCCGAATCCCCCACATCCTTCGCGGATTGCGAGGTCTGCCCCATATCCCCTGCCGCATCCTTCATGTCCGTACCGGTCTGCCTCAGCCCCGAGACAGCATCTGCGGGCATAAACGGCACCGCCGCAAGCCCGGAAGCCGTGCTCTCCACCGCCTGCCCCATCCCGTATATAGCCTCAGAATAGGAATCCAGGGTGGCAGAAGTGTTCCCCGCAAATGCCGAGAACGAATTCACCGTATCCTCCGCATACCCCACAGTGAGCCCCGCATTGAGCAGAATGTTATCCAGGCTCCTCGTCTGCGCGAGGGCACTGTCCCTCATCCCGTCGATGACACCTCCCAGCGTAAAATAGAACCATATCGTCGCGATTATGCCGGCAATCCCTATGAAAATCCCGCCCGCAGCGACAATTTTCCCCAGCGCTTCCTTCGCTTCCATGAAATGCAGTCGCATAATAGCATTTAATATATTTCCCTTACAAATAAGGAGCAGGGTAATTAGAATGGCAGAAGGAAAAGTAAAATTTTATAACGTAAGCAAGAGGTTCGGCTTCATAGCCGGTGACGATGGGCAGGAGTACTTCATGCACCAGAGCGGAATTGCCCCGGGCACCAACCTGAACGAGGGCGACAGGGTCTCCTTTGACGTCGTGCAGGGCGACAGGGGCCCCAAGGCAGAGAACGTAAAGAAGCTCTGATCAGAAACCTTTCTTTGCCATTTCGAGAAGGAATGGCAGGCAGTCTTTTTTCTTACCTTTTTTATGATTCCACTCCTTTACGATTAGCCGGTAGGCTCCAATCTCCTTCGGATATTCCGGGCGTATCTGCGTTCCAATCACAGAATGCATAATCCGCGGAATCCCGGGGCATAATCTCCCCATCATCTTTCCGGAAGAATTTTTCGGGTACGCCTTGCACACCGATGGCGCAATCTTGTGTATGGTGCACCTTCCCCATTCCAAAAAGTAGCACGGGTGGGATTTCAGCGCAAGCAGATAGTCCTCCGCGCACCCCGAATCGTGCATCTCCAGCACCATGTCATTGTCATAATTAAGTATCCTGCAAGGCGCAATAGTTGCAAAATCAGAAGCCCTGTACCCGTCCTCCGCAATCCTCAGCACGTCGAAAGCGGTCACCGTAATCAGGTGGTTTTTGCAGCACTCCGCTCCGCACAGCGTGCACGGGCCAAGCATAATCCATTTTCGCCTCTCGCCTTTTTATGCATTTCCGCCCCAATCCACGCATGGCGATCCAATGGAGGAGCGGGCCCAGGCCCCTCTTCCGCAACCACAAGAAGCCGATAATGTATGTGATAGTCATTCTTCTCATAATTTTCCTATACGCAACAGGGATTCTCGAATCCTTCATCCTCTCCCTGCACCAGTTTGAGTATGCGGGTGCGTTCGTAGCCGGCCTCTTCTACAGCTACGGGATGACCACCCCCTTCGCAATAGCCGTGCTTGCGATAATGGCGCAGAACACCAACCCATTCATTCTCGCACTTCTCGGCGCATTGGGCGCAGTAACAAGCGACCTTCTCCTCCTCCGCGCATTTTCCGGAGAGGCTGGAAAAGAGATTCGCATAACTAAGGACCTTTCCTTCACAATTCCAGAATCCAAAACCCTTCCCGGCCGCCTCCTCTTCTCCATAATCGGAGGATTTGTTCTTATGTCCCCGCTTCCGGACGAATTGGGGGTCATCCTCCTCGGGATAAGCCGCATAGAGGCTTGGAAATTCGCCATAATCTCTTTCATTTTCAAATACATAGGAGTGCTCACAATCGCCGGAATCTCGCTCACCTTCCTTTTCCCCGCGTCGTAAATTTCCCGTTTTTTATTCCTTTTCCCATTTCCTCAAGCTTTTATTCCTTTTTGCCGGATATCCCCGCATGAAAACCAATTCCGCGTTCATGGTTTTGGCATTTTTTCTTTTTCTTGGCGCCGTACATTCCGCAGCGCCCATCTCGGTTACCATCACGCCCGAAGAGCCCGGCCCCGAGGACACAGTGACAATCCATGTGGAATACACGGAATCGCTGGATTCCTATTTCATAGGCATATACGTGAATGACGAGCGCGTCGAAGCCTGCGAGCGGGACTGGTGCGAATTCACCGGAGGCCCGTATGAGGATGGGTTCTCCTACCATATAAGATATATCGCTGAGGGGGGCGCAATGGAGGAGACCAACGAGGTGTTTGTTGAGCCGCCCGAGGATTCTGACAACGATGGCATTTTTGACATACTGGATAATTGCCCCAACACTCCCAACCACGGGCAGGAGGATACAGACCCACATGCATTCTGCCCCCACGCGCAGGGCGAGGAGCAGATGTGCATCTACACATACGACGGCTACGGGGACGTATGCGACAACTGCCCGTCTGTGTTCAACCCGGACCAGGAGGATTCCGACGGGGATGGGTTTGGGGATGCGTGCGACAACTGCATTCTTGCCCCGAACCACGACCAGAACAATTCGGATGATGATGAGTACGGGGACGCGTGCGACAACTGCCCCTTCTTTCCGAACCCCGAGCAGGATGACTTTGATGATGACGGGGTGGGCAATGAATGTGACAACTGCGAATGGGATGAGAACCCTGACCAGAACGACAGCGACATGGCGCTGAAATGCCCCCCACACGCAGTTAGCATCAGCTCCTGCCAGAAGGCTTCAGACGGCTACGGGGACATGTGCGACAACTGCCCGTACGTTTCCAATCCAGACCAGAACGACAGCGACTTTGATTTCCTGGGCGATGCATGCGACCCCTGCACCTCGATGGAGAACTGCGCATTCGGCGAGAACGCAACCAATTGCACCGACAAAATAAAGGGAGACGGTGAGCTGGGGGTGGACTGCGGGGGAGTCTGCCCGAATCCTTGCCCCGACTGCATCCCGGTCATCTACAACGGCAACCCTTCCAGCAAAATAGACATAGTGTTCGTGCCGGATGTTGACTACAACGGAAATATGGACAAGTTCATTTCAGATGTTTACAATCTCATTTACCTTGGCTATTTCGGCAATTCGCAGTGCACCGAAAACCAGTGCAAATTCAACTTCTACTATTACCCGCATGCGGGCGACTACCAGGGCCCCTGCGTAAAATGGGACCTTCCCCCCGGCTATGCGGCCGATTGCGCCTTCGCGGATTCCGCAGCCATAATATTCACTGGCGTCGACAGGGCCTGCTCTTACGATGTTTTCTCCACCCACCGTACAGACTTCAAGACCGTGGTCCACGAGACGGGCCACAAGATATTCGGCATGGCGGATGAGTACTGCTGCGACGGAGGCTATTGGCAGCCAGACCCACCATTCCCGAACGTTTACACCTCGCTCGCCTCCTGCCAGGCCGGCTCCACCCATCCCTCCTCCTGCAACAATTACTGCCCTGAGAAGAAATGCTGGCCAGGCACCCCCGACGGGAAGGCCGCCTGCGAGAGCTATTACAAATCCAAGGGCCAATACAGCCTCCTGGACGAGTGCGACTGCGAAAAATGGGCGCAGAAAAACGGGCTGGACAAAACCAAGTGCACCTCAATCTCCCCTGCCTCATGCCCCCAGGTCTATAGGGATTGGTGGGTCAGCAAGGGCGTCCAGCCGGTCGCGCTCAGCGTCGCTTCCCCTAACTGGTGCAACTGGAGAGGCGCAGGCATAGGCGAGTGCTGCAAGGAAGGGGGCGACGGCTTATGGAAGTCAGACTCCGACTCCTGCGCCATGCTCAACGGGGAGCAGTTCGAGCCTGATTGCGCAGGCCGCGTAACTAACAAATTTGATTCCCTTCCCGACTGCTCGGCAACAAGAGGGTCCCCGGAGTTTGATGAGACCATAGTGGTGGTAGAGCTCGCATTCACCAAGGATTCCGTCACCCACACCCGCACCAGGGTTGTGAAGAGCAAGCCCCCGAACCGCTTCCTGGAAGTGGGCAAGTTCAGGGTCCGCACGCTCACATCCAACGGCACCACGCAGGAAGAGTTTTACATGGACGACCCGCTCGCTTTCCGCCTCTCCAACGTGAGCACGCTGGAGCAGGGGATGATAGAGGGCAACGAATCCACCATCATCACAACTTTCGCGGTCCATTCCGCAGTCAGCACCGTGGAAGTGGTGGACGATGCTACAAACGAGACGCTCATCTCCGTTGACATAACCTCCGAGCTCCGCACCTTCTGCGAAGGCGAAACCGGACCAGAGTGCACATGGCTCCAGGGGGAGGAAGAGGCGCCACCCGCAAACGAAACGGGCGGAAGGAATGAATCCGCCCCGCCTGCGCAGGAAGCCCCGCCTGGCTCCGACCCCCTCCTTCTGGTTGGAGGAATTGCCGCTGCTGCAATAATCGGGGGCGCAGCCTACTGGTTCATGTTCCGCGGAGCGAAGAAGTGAGCTTAAATCCTTTGTCTGGCACAATAATGCCCATATGAACTGCGCGCGCTGCGGTGCCTGTTGCACCAGTTTCGGAGTGTGCATCACGCCTTCCGACATAGTCCGCATCTCCCTCGCTACGAGCATGCGCCCTTCCCAATTCGTTGATACGGTCCAGGATTATCCAAACAGGGAGAGGGAGGAGCCCGCCCTGTTCATAGATAAGGAGAAGCAAATCCTGGTCCTGAAGCGCAGCAAGGAAAACGTCTGCTTCTTCTATTCCGATGAAGGGTGCAAAATCTACCATTATCGCCCCCTCCTCTGCAGGACTTATCCATTCGGGGAGGGGATGAAGAGTATGTGTTCCCGCGCCTGCCCTTCTGAGTGGGCCCCCGAAGGCAGCGAAAGGGAACAGTATGGGCACGACATTTTCCTTTATGAGAAGGAACTCGCAGAATTCCAAAAGTTCGCAAAGGAATGGAATTCCAAAGGAGGGGGTTCTCTCTCCAAACTCCTCAAGGCTCTTCTTTCACCGTGACAAATGCCGGCATCGTGACGCTCCTCGCTATCCCGCCCACTTCCCTCAGCCTGTCCACAACCATTTTCCCTATTCCTTCGAGGCTCTCCCCGCGCACTTTCGCCACAAGGTCCCATTCCCCGGCCAGTATATAGACTTCACTAACTCCGGGAAGCGCAGCCACCTTCCGGGCCACTTCTGCCTGCTTCACTACCCCCGGCTCATACCTTATGAGTATGAACGCAGTAAGCGGCTTCCCGATTTTTTTGTAATCCGGCACCGCCACAATCCTGCTTATGACCCCCTCCCTCACCATCTTCTGCATCCTGTCGTGCACAGTAACCCGAGGAATCTTCAGCTTCTTTGAAATCCTGCTTGTGCTCTGCCTTCCATCCTTCCTCAGCTCGTCTAGTATCATTTCATCTTTTTCGTCCATATGAACACCATTTATACAAAATGTCGGAAAATATTATTAAAACTATGCATTTTTTGTCATAATTCCGGCTTTTCTCCGAAAATTAATTTATAGGGGCTCGCGCACAAATATTCTGGGGATTTCAATGGAACACATACAAAAAGCGGTTGAGAAGCTTGCCAGCCCGAGGCTGCGCGCTGCGGTCAGCATACAGACCACGTTGCTTTCATCCCTAACAAATCTGATGCGCGAGGAGGGCATGATGCAGCTCCTCCCGGTGATGGTTTCCCCAATCACAGACCCTCTGAGCCATTCCGTGCTGGAGGGCAGCATAAAATACGGTTCAATCGAGCTCCAGCTCACGAAAAGCATGATACTGCACAAGCAGCTCGCGCTCGCCTCAGGCCTTGAAGGAGTTTTCATAATCTCGCCTAACGTCCGCCTGGAGCATCCTGAGCGCGGTTCCACTGGCAGGCACCTTCTTGAGTTCTCCCAGCTTGATTTCGAGATGCGGGGGAGGAAAATGGAGGATGTTATGCGATTCAGCGAGCGCCTCCTTGCCCAGGCATTCTCCGATGTGAAAAAAAGGCATGAAAAAGAGCTGGAGCTTTTCGGCAGGGAGCTGCGAATCCCTTCCACGCCATTCCGCACCTACGATTCGCGGGATTTAGAGAGGGAATACGGTCCTGATTGGGAACGGATAATCTCCTCCTCTTCCAAGGACCCCGTCTGGGTGACAAACCACGAGCGGGAGTTCTACGATGCAGAAGACCCGGATAAGCCAGGCACGTTCCGCAACTATGACATAATCTACCCTGAGGGCTTCGGTGAAGGACTTTCTGGAGGAGAACGCGAGTGGGAGCACAGCCGCATCCTTTACAGGATGGAAAAGAAGGGGATGGATGCATCCCCATACAGCGCATACATAGAAGCGGCCCGCATGGGAAAGCTCGTCCCTTCCGCAGGTGCAGGCTTTGGCATAGAGAGGATGCTCAGGTATGTGTGCGGCGTAGCCCACATAGAAGAAGTATCACCCTTCGCAAAGGTCCCTGGGAAAGAAATCATCTTCTAAGAAGCCACTCCGCCTTCCTTCCCAGCTTTTCCTTTTTCGCCTCTTCCAAAGAAATCCACTTCACTCCGGAGAATTCCGGAGAAACCCGCGCACTCATGTTCTTAGCGGAAACCCTGAACCCGAGCGCGGGAACCCATTTCTTCTTTTTCCTCGAGCCCGCATTGAATTTGCCTTCGAGGATGGGCTCATGCACCTGCGCATCTATAGCGGTCTTCCTAATCACCCATTCCTTAAGCTCCGCAACAGGGTTCCTTCCCTTTTCCACGAGCACGCAAGGCAGCTCAAGGAGCTCGCGCTCCTTCTCCATCTTTTTCAAAAACAGGACTCTTCCCCCGTCCTCAATCACTGCACAGGCGAGCGCGGCATACTCCGGAGCCTTGGCCAGTTTCTTCTCCAGAAAATTACCCTACTTCTTGCTCTTCGCGTAATCCTCCTTGAACTGCGCAATCCCCCTGTCCGTCAATGGGTGCTTGAACAATTTCTCGAACACATCTGGAGGTATTGTTGCGATGTGCGCCCCCATCCTCGCCGCATCCATTACATGCACCGGGTCGCGCACAGAGGCGACAATCACTTCAGTTTTGAACTCATAATTTGATAAGATATCCATTATGTCCGCAATCAGCTGCATCCCATCTTCCGAAACATCGTCCAATCTTCCCACAAAAGGAGAAACATAGGAAGCCCCGGCCTTCGCAGCAAGCAATGCCTGGTTTGCGGAGAAAACAAGCGTCACATTCGTCTTTATGCCCTTCTTTTCCAGAATTCGCGCGGCCTTCAGCCCTTCCTTGGTCATGGGAAGCTTGACCACTATGTTCTTCGCCCACTTCGCGAACTCCGTCCCTTCCTTAACCATCCCGTCCGCATCCTCGCTTATCCCCTCCACGCTCACCGGGCCGGGCACAAGCGCGGCGATCTCCTGCACCACTTCCTTCTGCCCCCTTCCCGATTTCATTATGATAGTGGGATTAGTGGTCACTCCGTCGCACATCCCCATCTCGACCGCAGCCTTTATCTTCCCAACATCCGCCGTATCCAGAAAGAATTTCATATTCTCATCTCTTTTTCATATGCATCGATTCTCTAACTACTGAAGCAATTCCATCCGCATCCAATTTATACTTTTTGAGCAGCTCAAACGCGCCCCCGGATTCGCAGAAGCGGTCATAAATCCCGTGCCTCCGGACCGGCACCGGATATTCGGAAGAAAGCACCTCCGCAACCGCGCTTCCCATCCCCCCGTTCACCTGGTGCTCCTCCACGGTCACCACGAGCCCGGTCTTCCTCGCCCATTCCACAATCGTTTTCTTGTCCATCGGCTTTATCGTATGCAAATCCACAACCGCGCAGGAAATCCCTTCCGTATGCAGTTTCTCCGCAGCCGCAAGTGATTCGTAAACCATCGGCCCGCACGCAATAATAGTGACATCCGCCCCTTCCCTGTACACATTTGCCTCCCCAATCTTAAACGGCGTCTCCGGAGTAGTAAACGCCGGCATCTTCTCCCTGCACGTTCGTATGTAAGCCGGCTTTCCCATCTCATGCGCCGCGATGGTCGCCTTCCTCACCTCCTCCACGTCCGCCGGCGCCATCACCACTAGATTCGGAATAACCCTCGTAATCGCCATGTCCTCCAGCGCCTGGTGCGATGCCCCGTCAGGCCCCACCGTAACCCCGGTGTGCGAACCGTGGAAAACAACCGGCACATCATTATAGCATACGGATACCCTCAACTGGTCCCAATTCCTTCCAGGAGAAAACACCCCGTACGCAGAAATGAACGCCTTCTTTCCGCACGCGGCAATCCCGGCGGCCACCCCCGCAAGGTTCTGCTCGGCAACCCCGACCTGGATAAATCTCTTCGGGAACTTTTCCGCGAACCAGTGCGTGCGCGTGGATTCGGAAACATCCGCAGTGAGAACCCAGACATCCGGGTCCCTCTCTCCCAGCTCAACGAGCGCCTTTCCGAAGCCGTCCCTGCTCGCCGCAGAACCCTTCGCCGGGAATGTTATGTGGTCGCGCATCATCAGCATCACCCTTCCTCCTCAATCACGGTCCTCTCCACCCCGAGCAGATTCAGCGCCTCTTCCGCTTCCTTTTGCGTAGGCGGCTTCCCATGCCATTCAGTCAGGAATTCCATGAATGGTATCCCCTTCCCAGGAATGGTGTGCGCAATGATGAGCGTCGGCTTCTCATAAATCGCCTTGCTCTTCTCGCACGCATCAATAATCTCATGGATATTATGCCCGTCCACCTCGATCACGTGCCATCCGAATGCCTGGTATTTCTCAGCAAGCGGCTCCAGCGGAAGCACCTCTTCCGTAAACCCATCAATCTGGATGTTATTCCTATCCATTATCGCCGTCAAATTCCCCAGCTTATACTTGGACGCAAGAAGGACCGCTTCCCAAATCTGCCCCTCCCCGTGCTCGCCGTCAGAAATGATTGCGTAAACCCTCCATCTTTTCCTCTCGCTCTTGGAGACTATTGCCATTCCGACCGCCTGCGACAATCCCTGCCCGAGCGGTCCGGAGGAGTTCTCAATCCCCGGAAGCGCGCTGCGGTGCGGGTGCCCCTGCAATCTGCTGCCCAATTTTCTCAGCGTGAGCAGTTCCTCCTTAGGGAAATACCCCGCGTTCGCCATCGCCGCATACAACACAGGGCACACATGCCCGTTGGATAAGACCAGTCTATCGCGGTCCGGCCAGGATGGATTTTTCGGGTCGTGATAAAGAACGTTGAAATAAAGGGCGGTAAATATGTCCGCGAGCCCTATCGAGCCCGCCGAATGCCCTGATTTCGCTTCATAGAGCATTTTAATGACGTCTTCGCGTATCGTGTTCGCAATCAGCTTCAGCTGCTTCGTATTCGTGATTCTCATCCTGCTACCCATGCCGTTCCCCCCAGCCCCTTTTCAAGGAATTCTTCAGTTCCTCAACCGCCTTCCCCACGTCCGGCTTCGCGAATATCGCGCTCGCAGCCGCAAGGCCGTTCGCCCCGGCTTCCGAAGCCCTCAATGCAGTCTCCGGGTTTATTCCCCCATCCGCCTCTATCTCTGCTTTCGGAAGCATCCTTCTTAATTCCCTTATCTTCGCCTCCACTTCCGGAATGTATTTCTGCCCGTAGAAGCCCGGATGCACGCTCATAACCAGTATTTTCTCCACATTTTTGAGGTAAGGATTTATTTTCTCCAAAGAAGTCTCGGGATTCAGCGCAACCCCCAGCCTCCCGCCGCTCTCCTTCACAGCCTTTGCAAGATTATCCCAGCTCTCAACCGCCTCCACGTGCACCATGTGCAGGTAAGGCCCCTTCACCTTCCCGACCCACTCCTCGGGCCTCTGCACCATCCAGTGGATTTCGTATTTCAATCCGGAAGGAAGTTCCTGCAATTCCTTAACTCCAATAGTAAAATTAGGGACAAATTTGTTATCCATTATATCGATATGGATAGTCTTTACATAATTCCTGACGCGTGAGATATGCTCCAGCAATTCCTCCTTGGTTTTTACCAGGACGGCTGGTATTATCTCTAGCGCCATAGTTTCACCCTTGCGCAACCCCAGTTGCGCCTAGAATACGAGCGCTTGCCCGTAATATTGTATACCCGTTTAGAATTAAAATATTCGCCTCAGCCCAGGAACTTCCTCATGGTCGCAGCTTTCACAATCTCCTCCTGCAAGAAGAAACGCGGGGGAGGCGTCCCCCCCATTTCTCTCTACGTTTCTGACCCCCCTCCACTTCACTCAGAAACCCTTTGCACGCACTCCTTACGCATTTATCCTAGAAATTTTCGCATAGTTGCTGCCTTGACTATCTCCTCCTGCAGCGCCTCGTGCCCTCCGTCCTCCACCTTCTTGAGTATATATTTGGAAAGCGCACGATGCGGCTCGTCCGTCTCGAACTCAAACCTTTCCAGCACCGGCAGCATCTTCCTCTCAATCTCAGGAAACAGCTCCAGATTCTCCTTGTTCAGATAAACCAGCGCATCCTTCAAGTCCTCCTCAAAACCCGAATAAACAGAACCTATATACTCGTAATCCTTCTCCACCAGCGCGTTCAGCCCAAGCATCTCCGGAGGAATCCCAATGGAGTAAAGCGCCGCACAGAAAGTAATCGCCCGCGGAAGCTTCACCTCTCCTATTCCCCTCGAGTATCCGAACAGCCCCACATGCAGCTTTCTCTTCCTCCTTCCCGGCACATACCTCGCCACCCTGTTGATCATGGGAGCAAGAATCGCAATCTGCGCCCTATACTCCGCGGAAACCTTCCCGATTATCCGCAGCGACCTCTCCTTATCCACGTCCCGGGGCGCCCCCCTTTTCGCCTCCCGTATCTTCCTCACCGCCTCTATCACCTGCTCGGGCCGATAATCGTATTTGAATGCGGATTGCAGAGTAAGCGTCTGCACGTTCGGATAGCTCTTCATGAACGATTCCACGTTCGTTGGCTTCAGATTCCCCCTGAACGGCGCGCTCCCAGCCCCGATAATTGGGTAGATGCTCACCCCGCTCCTTTCCTCAAGCGCATGCAAATCCGCCACCGCATTCTTTATCATCAGCACCGTGCTCAGCGACCCGTAATTCAACGCAGGGTCGCTCCTCGCCAAAAATACCCTCTGGTATTCCAAATCCTTGTCCGCGATATACTCCTCCACAATCCCCGCAGCCTTCCCCATCGCCTCCTTGTCTTCAAGCAGGGGAATCATGCTTATGCGCGCGGGCTTCAGCTCCCCGACCCACTCCGCAACCGTGAGGTTCCCGCCCGCAATCTTCTTTCCCCCTTTCCCCGCAACAAAGTCCTTATAGTAATTATATACGCGGTTCAGCGATGCCGCACTAGTCGTCATCGGCAAAATGACCTCAAAAATCGGCGCCACATCCTTCCCGTAGAAAGCCCTGCACGCGTCAAAATTCCGCGGGATGGATTCCAGCGCCTCCAGCAATACCTTCCCCTCGTTCTTCTCCACCTCCGGGTTCGGCACCCTCAGTGTGAGGAACACATCTTCCCCCAACGTTTTCTCCCTGAAGAAATATTCATACCTGCTCAGGAGCTTCCTCACAACGAAGGAATCCACCTCCTTCCCTTCGCAGTCCCACATCTGCTCCTCGCATCCCAAATCATAATAAGCGTAGAACGCCTCCTTCACCTCAGTCTCCCCGTCCATTATGCTCGAATCGCTGAAGAAAGGAATGGAAGCATTATCTGGATGCTGGGTGCTCATACACCTTGGCACTTTCATTATTTCCCCAATATCTCTGCTGGGCATTCGTTTATAACTTTTCCCGAATTTATCTATCCGTGGTAAAAATGGCAACCAAGAAAAAAGCAAAGAAGAAGGGAAAGAAAGTCATGAAGAAGCACGCCAAGAGCTGCGTCTGCTGCAGATAATTTTTTCCCTTTTTCTAATTTTTTCAAACTTTTTGCAAAAAATCGCACATACGTTTATAATGCTTCTCTGTTTTACAATCTCAGTGGTAAAAATGGCAACCAAAAAGAAATCAAAGAAAAAGGTCGCGAAAAAGGGAAGAAAATAATTTTCTTCCCTATTCTTATTTTTATGAGGTTGTTTGCATGAGAAAAATCCTGTTAAGCTCCCTGTTGCTGCTCGTGCTCTTTGGCTGCATCGGCACCACGCCGCTTAAGGACCTGGAGCAGAAGCCCGCGGATTTCATGGGCAAGAAAATAACCGTGAGCGGAACTGTAGAAGATACGGTAAGAATAGGCTCGATCTCAGGTTACACCCTTACCGATGGAACATATTCCATAAAAGTGTCCAGCCAGTCCCTTCCAGCTGAAGGGAAGCAAATAACAGTCACTGGAACATGGATGCGGGACTCATTGTTTGGCTACTATCTTCTCGCGGAAGAATGATGCGCCTTCATAGCGAAGAGCTGCAATTCATTTTTTATTCTTTTTCGCTGAGCAATCCATATGATTCTGGAAGCGGCCATCCTAATCGCCTCCCTCATAGCACTTGCCAAATCCTCAGACGTGGTCACGGACAAGGCCATAATCCTCTCCGATTATTTCGGCATCTCAAGGATGGCGATAGGGTTTCTCCTTCTCGCGGGCTCCACATCTCTCCCGGAATTCTCGGTCGCGGTCGTCTCTTCGGTGATGGGGAATGGCGCAATCTCTGCAGGAAATGTTTTCGGCGCAAACATCGCGGACATACTTCTCATCCTGGGCGCGTGCGCAATAGGCTACGGACTTGTCCTCAAAAAGGAGGACGCCACGGAGATATTGGCCGTGCTTCTCGTCACATCCGCAATAATGCTCTATTTCATCTATTCCGCCTTAATCCTTCACTCCCCCGTCATAGAGCGGCTTGAGGGCGCCCTCCTCCTATTTGCTTTCCTGTTTTATGTATACTATGTGATGGCAAGCAAGAAGTTTCCGAACCTGGACGGCCGAAAGGTTGCAAAAAAGGAGGCGCTTAGCGCATTCATCCTTTTCTTCATCAGCATCGGGGTCGTGGTGCTGAGCGCAGGCCTTGCTGTCGATTCCGTAACAAAACTATCCGAGCTCGTCGACATCTCCAGGAGCTTCCTGGGGGCAACCTTAGTTTCCATGGGCACCACCCTCCCGGAGCTTTCCGTCTCCCTCTCCGCCGCACGCAAGAAGGAATACTCCCTCGCCCTCGGCAATGCGGTGGGGAGCACAATAGTAAACCTCACCGCGGTACTCGGCGTGGCCGCGGTCATAAACCCGATAGTCATACTCGCGCCCTCCACATTCCTAGTCACGCTTATTTTCGCCGTTTTGGCGAACCTCATCCTCCTCTATATCGCAATCAGGGTCAAGAAGCTTGGCAGGCTTTCAGGCATAATACTGTTTGTGGTTTACATTTCCTTCCTGGTCGTTCTCTATATCGCCGAGTCCCAGAACGGCCTGCTTCCGGCGCCTGCCTAGCCCTTCATTTCCAGCACTTCCCTGGCCTTCTTTACGATCAGGTGCGAATTTGCAACCAATACTTTCCTTTCCCCCATCAATACCTTCCCGTCGCAAATGGTTGTGTCCACCGCGGAAGGGAATGCAGAATATACTATCTGGCTTATGGGGTCGTTCATCGGGGAAAATGCAAGGTGATTAGTAGAAAGAAGAAGAATATCCGCCTTCATCCCCCTCGCCAGTTTTCCCGTGTAATCCATCCCGAGCGCCTGCGCGCCCATCCAGGTGCCCATCGCAAAAGCCTGCGTGTGCTCCATCGCGTGCGGGTCCCTCCAGTGCACCTTCTGCAGGAGGCAGGCGAGCCTCATCTGCTCCATCATGCTGAAATTGTAATATGCCGCCACGTCCGTCCCAAGCCCTATAGTAATCCCCATCCTAAGCATCTTCGGCACATCCGCCACCCCGCTCGCCAAAAACATATTGGAGCCCGGGCAGTGCGCAACCTTCACCTTCCTTTTTTTCAAAAGCCTCAGTTCTTTTTCCGTGCACCATATGCAATGTGCAAGCAAGGTCCTCTCGTTTAAAATGCCCAATTTCTCAAAATGCCTTACAGAGCCCTCCCCATACAATTTCATATCGCCCTTTCTCTCCAGAGTATTCTCATCTGTATGCGTGCGGAAGAACACCCCGTATTTATCTGCCATCTCTCCCGCCCCAACAAGCAACTCATCCGTGCAGGTGAGCGCAAACCGCGGAGTGAGCGCATATCTCAATCTCCCCCCCGCCTTCCCGTTCCACTTCCTCAGCAGTTTTTCACTCTCCCGGAGCGCAAAATCCGTATCCTCCACCTGCTCCGGAGGGGAATTCCTGTCCATCAACGTCTTCCCAATCATCCCCCTCAGCCCGAACCTCTCCGCAACCCGGAAAGCCTCCTCCGTATGGTGCACCGCGGTGAAATCCGAAAAGCTGGTGGTCCCGCTCCTTATCATCTGCAGGTACGTGACTTCGGCGCATGCCCGCGCCCTCTCCTTTGTGAGTGCGCCTTCCCATTTCCATATGTATTTCTTCAGCCACTCCAAAAGCGTCATGTCCGGAGTTAATCCCTTCGTCGCCACCTGGTAGGAATGCATATGCGTGTCCACGAACCCGGGGCACACCAGCCTGTCTTCTCCCCCGAGTGAATCCGAGAATTTGTATTTCTTTCTAATTTCTCTTCTTTTTCCAATATCCACTATCCTGTCCCCCTCCACCGCAAGGCTCCAGTTCTCCTTAACTCCGGAAGGAGTAACCATCCACCTTCCCCAAACTTCGTACATCCTTTTCATCAGAACCGCTTTTCCCTCCAGCGCAAGGTTTTAATTCCTCACGGGTGTAGGCTTCCCGAGGTGTAAAAGTGGTTGAGAAAAAAATGAAGAAGTGGCTCCAGGTAATCGGGCCGTGGTCATACATCGCAGGGATAGCAATCGCGGTACTTGCGGGTTTCGCAATGCCGGCCAACCAGAGCGTCATAACCGTGCTGGCGGCGCTTGGTTTCATCGTGGGGTTGCTCAACATCCGGGACATCGAAAAGACGAAGTTCCTGATCGGCGTCATAACGCTGCTCGCGGCTGGCATGTACATAAACCTGCTGACCTCGAACATACAATACATCGGCCAACAGATATTCCAGGCAGTCAACTACATGATAATATTCACGATACCTGGCGCCGTTGTAGTGTCCCTGAAAGTCATCCACGAAGTGGCCTCCTAGATTTTTCCTTATGGAAATCGGAAGGATGCTCCTTCTCATGCAGAGGGAGTCCTCCAGGAGGGGGGCTCCCGTCCTTTCCGTCGAATCAGCGATTGGGAGGGGTTCTTTTGCCATCCTTGTTTTTACCACACTCTCAGCCCGCACCAGGGACGAGACCACAATAAAGGCTGGAAGGAAGCTCCTCTCCCGCGCACCCACTCCGCAAAAACTCGCCCGGCTTAGCACCGCACAAATCTCACGCCTCATCTACCCGGCCGGCTTCTACAAGACGAAGGCGAAGCACCTGCACGCGCTAGCGCATAAGCTTATCTCAGAATTCAATGGAAAAGTCCCCTCCACCTTCGAATCCCTCACCTCACTCCCCGGAGTCGGAAGGAAAACCGCGAACATAGTGCTCGCCTCCGCCTTCGGGAAGCACACAATAGGCGTGGATACCCACGTGCACAGAATAAGCAACCGCCTGGGATTAGTGAGGGCAAAAACCCCTGAAAAGACGAACGACGCGCTAGACCGCATCATCCCAAATAAATACAAAAAGAAATTCAACATGTCAATGGTCGCATTCGGGCAGACGGTGTGCACCCCTTTGCGCCCAAAATGCTCCGAGTGCCCCTTAACGAAGGGCTGCCCGAAAATCGGGGTTAAGAGCCCACGGTGAAATCAAAAGCTGAATACTTTTCCAATTTCTTCGCTATCTCCTTCGCCTTCCTCTCATCCGGAGCAAGAATGAGCACGCACCCGCCCCCTCCCGCGCCCGTAATCTTCGCCCCGAGCGCCCCGTTCTCCAGCGCAACCTTCCTTATCCCATCTATTATCGGAGTGGAAAGCCCCAGCTCCACAAGAAGCGCATGGTTCTCGTCCATCAATTCCCCCAATTTTTCCGCATCCCCCTCGCCCAGGGCGGTGACCGCCTCGTCCACTATCCTGTCCTCCTCCCGCATCATCCTTCCAAAAAGCGTGGGCTGCCCGTCCTTTATCCTCGAAACCATGCCCACCAGTTCCTTCGTGGGCCCCTTCTTCCCCGAATTCGCAATCACAAAATGGAAATTCCCCTCCACTTTCAGGGGCTCCGCCTCCTTCCCCTTTTCGAAGAGCATCACCCCCCCGAATGCAGCAAGCGTATTGTCTATTCCGGAAGGGTTCCCGTGGAAGACCTTCTCCCCCTCGAATGCAATGTCCGCGGCCTGCCTCCGGGTCAGCTCCGTCCCGGCTACCTTCCCCGCGGCCCTCGCCAGCGCCACCGAATAGGATGCGCTCCACCCCATCCCCGCGCTCGCAGGAAGCTCGCTTTCCATACTTATCTCATAATAGGTGTTGCCGGCAACCTTCTGGAGAATCCTCCTGCTTGCTTCCTTGAGCAAATCCCCGCATTCGAACAAAAACCTCAGCGAGGGCGCCTTTTCCACCGAAACCGTGGTTTTCCTGGGTATCCCTATCCCTATCCCCCTCGCCCCATGCACCACGAAATGTTCGCCTATGAGTATGGCTTTCCCGTAACCGGTCCCCTCCATGGGGAAGGAAGGATACCAAAAACTATTTAATCCTCCGCTTTTTATCCTTAAACCATGTCAAAAGCCATCATTCTCGTCATGGACGGCCTCGGGGACCTCCCCGACGCAAAGGGTTATACTCCTCTCTCGGCGGCCCTTAAGCCCCATATGGACAAGCTCGCCGAGGAAGGCGCCACCGGCCTGTTTTCCGCCATCGGCGAGGGCATGGTCCCCGGGAGCGACACCTCCCACCTCAACATATTCGGATACGACCACGCCAAATACTACCCAGGAAGGGGCCCTCTCGAGGCCCTGGGCGCTGGTTTTCCTTTGAAGGAGGGCGATATCGCCTTCCGCGCAAACTTCGCCAACTTCGATTACGGAAAAATAGCCGACCGCCGGGCGGGCAGGCTATCCACCGAGGAGGCGAGGGTTTATGCAAAATATGTCCAAAAGCTCAAGGTTGCCCCCAACATAGAGGCGCTGTTCCAGAGCACCGTCGAGCACCGCGGTGTGCTCGTCCTGCGGGGCAAGAACCTTAGCCCGAACATAACCCCCACCGACCCGCATTCAATCGGCGTACTTCCGAAATCCGTCCCGTTGGACCCGAAGGACAAGAACGCGAAGCGCACCGCCGAAGCGCTCAACAAGTTCACAAAGATGGCGATGCAGAAATTGGACAAGGCCAAGGAAAACAAGCCAAAGAAGAGGCCGGTAAACGCAATCATCGCACGGGGCGCGGGCACCTACTCAAAAATACCCTCCACCTACGACCGCTTCGGGGTGAGGGGCGCGTGCATCGCCGGAGGCGCGCTTTACAAGGGAGTCTCCACATACGTGGGCATGGATGTGGTGGACGTGAAGGGCGCGACCGGCACCTTCGAGACGGACCTTAAGGCGAAGGGAAAGGCCGCCATCCAGGCGCTCTGGTCCCACGATTTCGTCTTCGTCCACGTAAAAGCAACGGACTCATTTTCCCACGACGGCAATTTCGAGGGGAAGAAGAACATGATAGCAAAGGTGGACAAGGAGCTGATACCCGTTCTCCTGAGGGGAAACTGCCACATCATAATCACCGGGGACCATTCCACCCCGATAAAAAGGAGGGCGCACTCCGGAGACCCGGCCCCGCTCCTCATCTGTGGGCCTGATGTGCGCAAGGACGACTCGCTGAAATTCGACGAGTTCGCCTGCGCAAAGGGGGGCCTCGGCCACCTTCACGGCACGGAATTGTTCCAAAACATGCTCAATCTAATTGGGAAAGCACAGATGGTAGGGACTTAGGATAAAAAGAAAAGAAAAAATAAAAGAAATTCAGCCCTGCTGTGTGACCTTTGAAATCACGTTGGCCTTTATCTGGTGCTGGACGTTGGGGTCCAAATCATTGTCATAGTTGTACCAGATGACTAGCTTTCCCCTGAACTCCTGGCCAGAGCTGCTTTTTATCTGCTCCCCATTTGAGTTCACGCACCTTATTGAGTTCTGGGTTCCGCCGGTGAATGTTGCCGAAGCTCCGGTCTGCACACTCATTCCGCTAACGGATATCGCGCCCTGGTCCGGTACCTCGCTGCCCGGTGCGCTGGTGCACATGACCTTCTTTATCGTTATCGGCTGCCCTATCTGGTTCCAGACCTTCACATTCATCAAAAGGTCCCCGTTCGAATCCACGTAAAGCTGTGGCGGCGGCTCGTTGCAGGTGAAGCCCGCCTGCTCGAAAAGGCACACCTCCGGAGCCCTGAACGGATTCAGGAATATGAGCGCCGCAATCACGAGCACTATCGCAAGGATCGCCCACCCATATGTCATCAGGTATTCCATTGCCGCTTGGCCTTTCATATTTTTCATCATATACACCTCTTGGTTGCACCCCTTGGCCACCTGGGCTATTTCCGCCCTGAAGGCAGCCAAGAGGTGTATCACCTCATACGAACATTGACGCGAACATTGATTCAAGGAACGAAGACACCACGAAGTAAATCGCGTACGCCATGATGAGCATGAACGGGAAGAACTTCAGCCCCTGCGTCTTTGAGCCTGACTGTATGACCCCAAGTATCAGGGATGCGATCATGCACGTTATGAAAATGGTCGCGACGCTGAACCACTGGAACTCCCCGGCGGTTATCACCGGCGCAGACGGCTGTATGAAGGTCATCTGCGGGACCTCGGCCCCAAGCCCGCCCGAAGGCAGGTAGGAAAACGCCATCCCCAGCACCACTATGAGCTTGTTCGACACCGCGAACAGGAACGGTGTCCCGAAGGTGGATGCGAACACCAGGAATATGACATACACGATGAGCGTGGATGCGATGTCCTTCCTCTGTATCGCCACCTCCCTCGCGTCCTCCGCGGTTATCTCCATGATTTCCGCCACTTCTCCGCCGGTCGCCATCGCCTGCTTCACCAGCAGTATCGTCCTTTCCAGGACCTTGGAGTTGAACCTCAGCGCGAGCCTGTCCAGCGCCTTCTCGAACGGCTCTCCGCTGAAGGAGCTTTTTATGACGGCCTTCACCTCTATGGAGAGGATGCCGAAATCCGGCTTCGCCGCATACCACATCGCCTGGTCCACGGTCATCCCGGAGCGCACGTTCGCCGCAATCAATGAAAGGAAGTCCGGAAGCGCGGTCTCCACCGCGCTCTTCCTCGCCTCTATCTGCAGAAGGAGGAAAACCCATGCCAGTACCCAAACCGAGAACGCAACTGCCGCAACCGCCACTATGAACGTGAGTATCCACATGGCGAATTCCGGCATGAAGAACGTCGGGCCCAGCACCGCGATAATGAACGAATAGAGCACCGAATAATTCATCATAAGGAAGAACGCCAGCAACGAAAGGAGCGAAACCACCAGCAAAAGGAAGCCCACGAACGCCTCCGCGGGCTGGCTGTAGCCTGCGCTCCTTATCATCCTTTCCGTCTCCCTTATTCTCTCCCTGGAGAAAAGCCTTCCGACCGTTTCATAAAAACCCAACAGCATGTCAATCCCTCATATCACATATTTCGGCCTGGAACTCTCCACCATCGCAAGGAACAGGAACTGTATTATCGCAATCGACACGAACACCAGCAACAGCAGCGATGCGGTTATCCCGAACCTTCCCGCCCCCAGGAGCGAGAACAATATCACGGCGAAAGCCAATCCCAAAGAAGGGAAAATAATCCCGAAAATCATGTAAAACATCACGAGGGGGTTCAGCTTCTGCCCATACGCCTTCAGGGCGATGACCTGCTCCCTGAACACCTGGTTCAGGACCACCTCCAGCGAATCCGCCACATCCGAGCCCGAGCTTATGGAGTTCGCGATCTGGAGCATTATCCTGTTGTAATCGTTCGACGGGCAGTTCTGTATCACCTCCCTTATCGCCTGCGTCATGGAGACGCCGAGCGTGATCTTCTCCACTATCCGGTTGAACTCCTCGCTCACCGCCCCGTATCCCCTGGAAACCCCGACCAGCGAGTCGAAGAGGGGCATCCCGGACTTCAGCGCAATGAGCAGGTGCCTTCCCGCGAACACCAGCTCGTAGTCAATGTCCTTTTTCCTCTTCGTAATCTTCACGTCGGGATAAAGCATGAAATACTGGAAAGCGAACAGCATGAAAACGAAAAACAGCGGAACCAGCCAGAACATCTCAACCTGTATGGAATTGATGAAAACCGCGGTTGCGACCGTGAGTGCTATAGTGAACAGGAACGTGCTTATGACCACGCCGTCCAAAAAGTCCTCAGGAGACTTGTCCATGCCCGCCATGAGCAGCTTCTTCTTCATGTTCGGGTAGTAGGGCATGAGCCACTCCGAAACAACCCTCAACGGCTTCGCGCCCTTCCTGGTCTCCCTGACCGGGAGAGCCACCGGGGTCACTTTTGGTTTTTTATCCATCCGCTCACCATTTTCTTATGCTACATAATCTTTATTTACGCTCCCTTTTGCCGGCGATTTTTTTCCTCGCCTCGGAGAGCGCCTGAACCCTCGTCATCTCCCCGCGGGAATACCTCTGGTAGTCCACGGGCTCCTCATACTGGAGGTATGCGAGCAGCTCCTCGTCGCCCATCTCCTCCGTCCCTCCCTTCCTTTTCGAAATCGCGGAGTCTATCTCGCTCCAAATGGAATTCTTGAGCGCGGCGAATTGCGCCGCATAGGTGGAGGCCAGCCCGCCCCTCAGGGCGTCCATATCTTTTGTGCCTTTGCCCCTGCCCGCCAGCTCCTCCAGCTCCGCGGAGTGCTTGCTTGCAAGGAAAGCCTCGTAGCTCCCCACCAGGTTCGCCACCTGCTCCCTCAACTTTGCCGCCCTATCCTCCAGCGCAGGCATCGCCTCAGCGCCCCTTCCGAGCGCGGCCTCGTCATCATAAAACCTCATCAGGGGCGCGAGCGCACCCTCGTACGCCTCCCCTATCGCCTTCTTCGCGGAAGAAACCTCGTATTCCTGGTCGTTCTTCACAACCGAGATTATGTCCGCCTTCGGCCTTGCCTTCCCCTCCGCTTCAGAGAGTATAGATTTTAGCCCTACTATTTCCTTCTTTATCTCCTCTCTCCTGTCAACGGATTTTTCCCTGAAAAGTTCGCGGGTCAGCTCGAGCATCCTCTTCTTAGCGTCCTCCTTGTTCACCTTGCCCCCGGCCTTAACTTCGCTGCCGAACTGCTTCTCCAGTTTTTCAACCGTGTCCATCGCGCTCTCCGTTGGCGATGTCATGAGCACCGGCGGAATCCTTAGCGAAACCTCGGGGGCGGCCCCGGGCCTCTTCGCAGGCTTTTTCTCCTCCTCCGGCGGCCTGGGCGCCTCCATGGGCGCAATCTCTATCTCCATTGGCCTTTCCTTTGGCGCCGCATGCGGCTTCTCGAATTCAAGCGCTTCCTCCTCCGGCCGTTTCTCCTCAAATTCCAGTTCTTTTTTCTCCTCGCGCGCAATCTCCTGAACCGGCGCCGCGGGAACATGCGCGGGCGCGGCAGGCCTTGCAACCTCGGCCCTGGGTGGCGCGGCCTCCCTCCTTGGGACAACCGCGGCCGGCACGACCACCGGCACCTCCGGCTCCGGCCTCGCGGCCTCTGGCTGCACGCCGTAGATTTCCTTCTGGAGCATTGCCGACCCTGCTATTACCTTTTCCACCCTTCCGTAAAGGTTCAGCGCCTCTGCGTAGCTCATGTCGGAATATTCCTGGGGCGAAAACTCTATCCTCCGTTTCGCCTCCACATGCGCCTCAGGGAGTTCGTATTCTAGCGCCCTCTCTTCCAATTTGCGCACGAACTCCACTGCTTCCGCAAATTCCATCCTTCAGAACACCCACTTCTCGTTCCTCTTCACGCTCTCCATTATCTCGTCAGGGTTCACATAATACCTTGATACTATCGAGCCGACCTCGTTCACGGACTCGTATCCGTTCTTCACCATCCAGTTGAGCACGTCCACCTTCTCCCATACGCTGGACTCGATTTCCCTTTCCGTTAGCCCCGCGTACAGATTGAGGAGTTCCGCAATCCTGGTCAGCTTCCCGACGCGCGGCGTCTTGTCGTTCCTCGCGTCCCACCTGTAGACCACGTTGTAGCTCCCGTTTTTGTGCACTTCCGAGAACTCCAGGGTCCTTCTCAGGTTGAACCTCCTGTGCCTGAACTGCACAACTATTCCCGCGAGCGCGTCCAGCATCTCGGGGGGCACATTTATCGGCGGGTTCGTCAATCTCGAAATCGTCTGCTCAGTGTTGTCCGCGTGCAATGTCGCGTAAACGCTGTGCCCGGTGTGCATCGCCTCGAACATCACCTCAGCCTCCTTCTGCCTCCGCACCTCTCCCACTATTATGCGGTCCGGCCTCTGCCTCAGGGCGTTCACCATCAGGTCCAGCATGGTGATTTCCCCCTTTCCCTCCGGGTTCGCCTCCCTCGTGACCATGGGCACCCAGTGCAGGAACGCCGGCAGCGTGAGTTCTCTAGTATCTTCTATGCTCACTATCCTCTGGTTCGCCGGAATCAATCCCGCCATCGCGTTAAGGAAGGAAGTCTTTCCGCTTCCCGTTCCACCGGATACGATGAGGGAAAGCTCGTTCTGCATGCACATCCAGATCATCCCCGCCACCTCCGGCGTGATGGTCTGCCCCCTTATGAGGTTCGTGATGGTCCACGGGTTCTTGGAGAACTTCCTTATCGTGAGCGTATTCCCAAAATTGGAAACCGGGAATAGGGTAGAATTCACACGGTCCCCGGTGGGCAGGTGCGCATCCAGCAGCGGGGTGAGGGTATTTATCTGCCTCCCCACCTTCCTCGCCACCAGTGAGGAGTAATCGTAAATCTGCTCCTCGTCCTTGAGCCTTATGTTCGTCTTGCACCACCCGTATTTCTTGTGGTAGATCCAGACCGGGTCGTTGGAATTGTTCACCGCGATCTCTTCCAGCAGGTCGTCGTGCAGCGGCGTCTCCAGCTCGCCCATCCCCAGAGTGTTCTGCACGAGGTACGAGGCAAGGATTCTCTGCTTGTCCTCCGGAAGCATCGGGAAGTTCTTCTTCAAAACTTTCGCGGCCGCCTCCTCGAACTTCGCCTTCACCGCCGGCACTTTCTTCGGGTCGAGTATCTCCGTGATATCCAGCTTCACTTCCGAAATCAGCTCGCCCCTAAGTTTTGTCTCAAGCAGCAGCTTGGTCCCGCCGGCGATTCCCGGGATGGAGATGTTGTAGAAGGGCACGAAATCCTTCTTCATCTCGATGGTGACCTCCACCGGGATGTTCTCGCTCAGGAATGAATACCTGTCCAGGACCCCTTCCCCGCCCTTTTGCGGCACCGCCTTCGGGCGCCCCGCAGGGGTTGGTATGATGTCCGCCGCCTCGTTGTCCTTGAA
>JACCLI010000046.1 GCA_013425455.1 Microcaldota archaeon
TGATGGAAGACCACATAATAAAGATTGTCGGGACGCTCACCGCGGGGCCGGGGAAGAGGGCTCTCCAGTCCGCGCAGAGGGAGAACGCGCTCTGGATGTTCCACCAGGTGATCATGCAGGATTTGCCCATACCCAGGGACAAGTGCCAGGGGAAGGTGATGAACGCGGCGGTGGAGATACTCCAGGAAGAGGGCCAGGGATACGCGCAGCAGAGGGAAAGGAAGATGTACGGGCTGAAGGCCGTGAAGCTGCTGCTTGGCGACTGGTACGAGAAGCTGAGGGCAGGGAGGGAGGCGGAGACAAAATGGCATTTCCGCCCCGAGGACCTGGAAAAGCTGAGGGCGGACACGAAGCATCCCGACCCCGAGGTAAGGATGGAGGCGATGATGGTCAACGAGATTCTCATGAAGCTTCTCCCGATGCTGAAAAAAGGCGAGAGCGAAAAGGGGGAGAGGGTAGAGCAGGCCATAGGGAGATATCTCAGTCCCATGCACTCGGAACGCACCACGGAAGGCATACTAAGACGGTTTTTGGGCGAGGAGGGGCCTAAGGAGGTGGCGAGGATTTCCGCGCCTCCGGGGAAAGCAAAAAGAGCTTTCAATGGGATAACTGATGTAGAGGATGTTACTCCGCTTTCCCTTGATGAGGAGGGGCGGGGAGCCCAGGTCGCGAGGCAGCTCATAGAAAAGATAAAGGCGCGGAGGGGAGTGGACCTTCTTCCTGGAGAAGAGAGGGCAAGGAAGGAAGCGGAGAGGGCGAAGCGGGAGAAGGAAAGGGCCGGGGGAAAGGGCGGCGCCTAGCCAGCATTTTTATACCTTCTTCTGGTTATTGCACCCATGAGAAGGAAGGTTCTTATTATCGGGGCGGCGGGCAGGGATTTCCACAATTTCAACGTGTTTTACAGGAGCAATCCGAACTATGAGGTGGTGGGCTTCACGGCGGCGCAGATTCCCGGGATACAGGAAAGGATTTATCCAAAGGAGATCGCCGGGGTGCTTTACCCGAACGGAATTCCCATCTATTCCGAGGATAGATTGGAGGAGCTTGTAAAAAGCAAGGGGGTGGACGAGTGCGCCTTTGCATACTCCGATGTTTCGCATGAGCAGGTGATGCACCTAGCGTGCAGGAGCATGGCTGTGGGCGCGAGCTACATATTGCTTGGGCCGAATGAGACGATGGTGAAGAGCACGAAGAAATTGGTGGCGGTGTGCGCCACGCGGACCGGCGCGGGGAAGAGCCCTTTTTCGAAAATGCTTTCCAAAAAATACAAAAGAAAATTGGCGATTATAAGGCACCCGATGCCCTACGGGGAATTGGTGAAGCAGGAGGTGCAGAGATTTGAGAGAATGGAGGATTTGGACAGGGCGAAGTGCACTATCGAAGAGCGGGAAGAGTATGAGGGGCACATCGCGAACGGGGCGATTGTGTGGGCCGGGGTGGATTACGAAAAAATATTGAGGCGGGCGGAAGCCGAACACCAGTACATCCTCTGGGATGGGGGGAACAATGATTTCCCTTTCTACAAGCCGGATTTGCTCGTGGTGGTGGCGGACGCATTGCGCCCTGGGAATGAATTGTTGTATTATCCTGGGGAAGTAAATTTCCGCATGGCGGACATAATTGTGATAAGCAAATATTCCCAAAATAAGAAAGGGGCTAAATTGGTGGAGGAGAACGCGAAGAAGGTTAATCCGAAGGCACTCGTCGTGAAGGCGGACATCGTTCCCAAAATAGACGGCAAGATACGCGGGAAGAAGGTTGTGGTCATAGAGGACGGGCCCACAGTTACGCATGGGGGGATGCCTTATGGAGCTGGATGGGTTGCGGCGAAGAGGGCGGGCGCGAAGATTGTTTCCCCCTACAAGTTTGCGGTTGGCTCCATAAAGGAGACTTACAAGAAATACCCTCACTGCAGGAATGTCCTGCCTGCGATGGGGTATTCGGACAAGCAGATGCACGAGTTGGCGGAGACCATCAAAAAGCTAAAGGTGGATTACGTGGTTAGCGGGACTCCCATGAACTTGGAAGGGCTGCTGCACATCGACAGGAAATTGGTGCATGCGAGCTACGCATACACAGAGAAGGAGATGGCTCCGGTGCTTAAGGCGATAGAGAAGGTGCTGGGGGAATAGGTTTTTATAGAAGTTATGCGTTACTAATTGTGGAAATTACATGGAGGAAACCAGCTGGAAAGAAGGGGGGCTTGCAAGGCGCTGGCAGTATTATACGCCCCCAGCGAGGCCGTCCCCATCCGAATTGGAGCTAATCGGGAAGCAGATTGAAAAGAAAAAGGCGGAAGGAAGCTGCGACGTACTCGTTCTGGGGGTCACTGAAGAGTACCGCCTGCTTTGCAGGGAGCTGGGGATTGCGCCCACACTGGTGGATTTCAACGCAAGAAATTATGACATATTATCTGAGAAAATAGGGAAGCGGGATGAGAGGTTTGTGCTTTCCGACTGGAGGGAGATGCAATTCCAAGAGGAGTTTGATATCGTATTGGGCGATAATGTGCTCAATGTGGTGATGGGGAAGGACCACGAGAAACTTCTGGGAAGGGTAAGGGATTCGTTGAGGAAGGGCGGGCTGTTTTTGCCGCGGCTTTACACAAGAAAGGAGGGGGAGAGGGGAAGCGAGGAGGAGGTTTTGAGGATATTCCGGCGCATCAGGAACGAGCCTGAGAATGTCATCATGCATGCCAGCAGGGCGTTTCTGATTGCATACTATGATTTTGAGAAGGACGCGGTCTTCTATAAGGATATGTGGAATGCATTTGCAAGGGCCGCGGAGAGGGATGAAGCAGTTGCCGCTGTCCTTGGAGCAATAGAAAAATTAGGGTATAAGGACTCGGAATTCTGCTTGCACATACCTGAAGAGAGCAGGTTTGAGGAAATGGCGGGCAGGTTTTTCAGGAAAGAGGGCGTGATGCACGGCAGCGAGGACTACTTGGACAGAAGCAAGCCCATACCTGTTCCGGTCTATATATTTAGAAAGCAATAAAAAGAGTTGTTAGTAGTATTACTTCATGGTTCAGATGGATTGCCATGTGCATTTTGCAAAGCCTGAGCATGACGAGAATGTGGCGGCAGAGAGGGACGACTCGCCATGGAACAATTCTGATTACAGGGGAAAAACCCTGGCAGAGTTCATCGCTGAACGCAGCGAATACCAAGGGAATTCGATAATAGACATGATTGTGCAGAAGCTGAGGGGGATAAAATTCCCGGCTCTTCCTCATGTGGTTGAGAAAATCTACAGGGCAATCATGGACCCCGAGTGCCCGCAGAAGCTGGTGGTGCTTGCGATGGATTACCCGGGTTCTACGCAGCCGACTCATGAGGAGATGCTGAGGCTTGTGGAGGCGTTTCCGGATATCATAACGGGAACCGTAAGCGTGAACCCGAACGGGAAGGATGCGGCGGTTATTCTGGAACGCAGGCTCAAGGAGCTTATAGAGCTAAATGGAAAGCTGGGGAATGGTTGGAGGCCGGGCGTGAAATTCCACCCACTTGCGCAGAATTTCGACCCCGGCGATTTGAAGGCGATGGAAAGGCTTTACAGAATCATGGATGAGACCGGGGCAGTCATTGTTACGCATACCGGAGTGTTCCAGAGAATCATTGTGGAGAGGGATATTGAACTGGCCGACCCGATGAGGTTCAGGGAAGTTGCGGAGAGGTATCATAGGCTAAATATTGTCCTATCCCACATGGGGACCCCGGATATCGTGGTAACCAACTGGTGGGCGGCACAGGGCGTTGAGGTAAGGCATTTCCAGAATGCGCTGGATATGGTGATGAGATTCCCGAACGTATACGGCGATATGGGAGGTCTTCTCTGGACCGGGGACAGGCCTGCAGGGGTTTATGGGGAAATCGCAATGGGGGATTACGATTTCGGGGACAGGGCACAGTTCGGGTTCTCAAGGGTGAGAAGCATTCTTGAGGAGGAGAAATACAGCATTCCGGGTAGCATCCTGAGACTTTTGGGCCTTGGAAGCAACCAGCTGCACGAGAAGCTAATTTATGGGAGCGATTTCGCAGTGACCCGGATAGATGATTTGAAAAGGCAAAAAGAAAAGTTGGGTTTCAACCCGGCAGAGAACACCGAGAGGGTGTTCAGGGCTACTCGCCGAGCAGCGTCCTTATCTCAAGTGCGTGCTCCTCCTCGTCCATTAAGATGTGCCTGACCTTGTGCTCAATGAACTCGTATTCGTATTTGAGTTCTGCCTTGCAACTCTGGATTTCCGCCATGATGGTGCGGTAGAAGTCCACAGCATCCCGCTCATCCTTCAGGTTCACCTTGAGGATGTTCTTTGTGCCGGTCGCGGGGTGGCCCTCGTGCATCTTTATCGAGGGAGCCGCATCCAGTATCTCAAGGCAGTCCCTGAAAAAGCCGGCGTGCTTGTGCTCGTCGCCCGCGATTTCCGTGAGCCTTGCGGCAATCGTGTCCGCGGTCTCGCCCACGAGCAGGGTTGCGTGGCTGAGGTACTGCGCCTCTGCCTGGTGCTCCAGCTCCAACGCCTGGTTAAGCAATTCTATCAATTTGGCTTTTGTCACAAAAATCACCGCTCCGATTAAGCGGACAATGTTCATAAATGGTACGGTACGAAAAACGAACGTGGGAAAAAAGGAACTGCTTGCGGAACTGGAAAGGCTCATGGGGGACCCAATACGCGAAACGATAGAGAAAAGAATGGGGGAATTCCGGGAGGCGGGAAAAGGAGGGGAGGAAAGATGGTTCTCGGAATTATGCTTTTGCATACTCACGGCTAATTATACGGCGCACGGCGGGATAAGAATACAAAATGAATTGGGGGCGGAGGGGTTCTGCAATCTTCCGCACCCCGAGCTCGTGGCGCGGCTGAAGCAGCTCGGGCACCGCTTCTACAACATGCGCGGGAAGTTCATAGTGGAGGCGCGCGGGAAAAATGTGAAAAAGGAACTATACGGAAAAGGGCAAAAAGAAATGAGGGAATGGCTCGTGGAGAACGTGAAGGGATTGGGATGGAAGGAGGCGAGCCACTTTTTGCGGAACCTGGGCTATTTTGATGTGGCGATAATAGACAGACATATTATTTCCATTCTGCAGAGGCATGGATACATAAAGGAGGCGCCGAAAACGCTCGGCAAGAAGAAATACCTGGAAATAGAATCCATTCTTGATGGGATTGCGAAGGAAGCGGGAATGAGCCAGGGCGAGATGGACCTCTATTTATGGTATTTGAAAACGGGAAAAGTGCTGAAGTGACTATTTACTTAGCTTAAGCCACTTGAGTATCTTGCGGACCTTGGATTGCTTGCCCTTTTTGCTCGGGCTTCTTCCGCCTTTCTTCTTCCTAGGAACAGATTTCTTCATTGATTTCTTTGAAACCTTCTTCACGCTCTTGGCTTTTGAGACCTTCTTTGCACTCCTGGCTTTTTTCTTCGCCATCAACTTCACCTTGCCAAATTAACTGATGCCACTGCATTCTGGACTCGGTGAAAGAGTTCCTCAAGCGAATGCGGACTACGTTCCTTGCCCATTCGCTCGCTTTAAAGGTTATCTCTTTCGCGCCATTGGGAGCACAACAAGCAGGGGTTACCTGTGGTGAGTTTTAGTCCAGACACCACATTATTGGGCGACCGCCTGTTGGAGGCCACAACGGACACATCCTTTCCAGGACAACCGAAATGCCCCAACAGGGGCATCAGTGAGAACATTAAGATGAGAAATTATATAAATATACCTACGCTATCCTGAGTAGGACAACTTCTGCAACAATATTGCACACTATTCGTAACGGAGCGCTTCCACCGCCGGGACCTTGGACGCGTTCAGGGCGGGGATGAGGCCGGAGATTACTCCGACGCCAACGGAGAAGGAGAAGGCAAAGGAGATTTGGTAAATGCCGAGAACATATGGCACGCCGAAAGACCCTGCCACGAGGAGGGCCAGGTAGCCAAGCGCAAGGCCAAGGAGGCCCCCTCCCGCGCCTATGAGCGCGCTTTCTATTACGAAGATGAGAAGGATTGTGTTGCGGGTGGCGCCTATGGCCTTTAGCACCCCAATTTCGCGCCTTCTCTCAAGGACGCTCATGAACATTGTGTTCGAGATGCCTATGCCTCCAACGAATGCAGAGACAGCTGCGATTGCGAGAAGGAAGAGGTTGAGCAGGTTGAGCACCGTGCCCACGGTCTCCTTGATGAATGCTGG
>JACCLI010000055.1 GCA_013425455.1 Microcaldota archaeon
CAATACCTCTGCCTGGAGATGCACCAGTCCGGGGCGTTCGTGACAAATTCCTTGAACCTTGTCTGCGCGAAGTCCGGATGCCAGCGGGACTTGTCTATCTCCTCCATCATCCTATCCTTCATCTTCGAGACTTCAATGAACCACTGTTTTGTGGTAAGGAATATGAGCGGGGTCTTGCACCTCCAGCAGTGTGGGTAGCGGTGCTTAACGCGGGATTCGTGGAGAAGGGCGCCCCTTTCCTTCAGTATCTCTATTATCTCCGGGTTTACGGCGCGCACATTTTTGCCGGTTAGCTGGCCTGCCTCCTTGGAATAGTTTCCCATCCCGTCCACGGGCGAGAATGCCTCGATGCCGAAGCGCTTCCCTATTATGAAGTCCTCGGGGCCGTGGCCGGGCGCGCAGTGCACCAGCCCTGAGCCCTCTTCCAATGTTACGAACTCGTCGCTGAGCACGACCTTCCGGTCGTATTCCTTCGCGATAATCTCCTGGAACGGGTGCTCGTAATGCGTTCCGTTCAGTTTTTTTCCGATGAATTCCTCGAGGACGGTCCCGCTCAGGCCGAGAAGATTGAGGACATAATCCATCCTGTCCTTCGCGACAACCCAGACCTCGTCCCCGACCTTTACGCGGACATAGGGGAGGTTCGGGTGGACCATCACCGCCATGTTGGACACAAGGGTCCAGGGGGTGGTTGTCCATATCACAAGGAACTCATTGTCCTTTTCCTTCACGCGAAACTTTACGAAGATGCTGGGGTCGGTCTCGTCGCTGTACTCCAATTCGTAGTTCGCCATCGTGGTCTCGCACCTGAAGCAGTAGGGGAGCACGTAAACTCCCTCCTTCAGGAGCCCCTTCTCCTGCGCCTTCGCGATCGTTCCCCAGGAGGATTCTATGTACGCGTCCTTGTAGGTGATATATGGATTGTCCCAATCCATCCACACTCCGAGCGACTGGAACTGCCCGCCCATAACCCCGATGTATTTGGTGGCGAACTCCTTGCAGTGCTCTATGAATTTCTCTATCCCCTTCTCCTCTATCTGCTGCTTGTTCTTGATGCCCATCTCCTTCTCTACCTTAACCTCTATCGGAAGGCCATGTGTGTCGTAGCCGGGCTGGACGCGCACATTTTTTCCCTTCCCCCGCTGGTACCTGCAGAGCGCGTCCTTTGCGCACTTGTTCCATCCGGTTCCTGGGTGGATCTGGCCCGTGGCATAGGGGGGGCCGTCGCAGAAGAAGTAGTGCTCCCCGGAGGCGCGAGCCTCCTTCACCCTGGAGTATATGCCCTCCTTCTCCCATAGCTTGAGAATCTCGGATTCAACTTTCTTGTGATCGTACATCCATTCACCTTCTGGCCGCACCCTATGGCTTCGCAGGCTTCTGTTCACCCTCCTGGCGGCCCGTCAAACCTTGTGGCCCTCCAGTCTGCCCACTTCGCTCACGGGCCACGAGGTTTGAAGGTGAATCAGCACCTTTCTTGCCTTTTTTGAAAAGAGAAGCCCGCAGGGGGCCCATGAACGAGAGCAGGAGCACCGCGGCGACCGGGAAGGCGAGCGTCGGGATTATCAACACCCCAAGCTCCGTCTTCACCGAGGCGACGAAGAGCGCCGCAATAAGGAATATGACGGCATGGAGGGGCTTGAGCCCGGCCTCCCCGCCTTTGAGCGATATGAGGTATCCCATCACCGCGGAGGAGAGCAGCGCAAGCAACGAGTAGAGCGGCTGCGCCCCGAGGTTGAAGAGGTTCAGGAATACTGCCGCGGCTGAGAACAGCAACGAAAGGAATAGCGAGAAGACTGCCTCTCTCTGCTTGTCATCCATATTGTCCACTCAGAATACCTTTTCCCCGACATATATCTTTATGCCGTCGGAGGTTATCTTGTACGGGACCTTGTCCCTAACGTGGTCGGTCCCCCTCATCTTGTAGACCTCGAGGGCCTTTATCCTTGTCTCGCCCTTGCCCAGGTTGTAGAGGTTTATTATTCCGTCCATCACGAAGTGCTCGATTTCGAAGCCGGTCGCCGCGAGGTCCTGGCCCGGCGCCTCCACCGCCATCATGGCTGTGCAGTCCAGGTTCCTGAGCAGTGAGAAGAACTCGAAGATGGTCTGCCTGTAGTCGCTTATGTCCTTGAACGACATCCTTATCATCGTTGCGGAGTCGATGACCGCGCGCTTCACGTCGTTCTTGCTTATCGCCTCCTCGAGGACCTCGGCGATGGACTCCAGCTCCAGCTTGTCCGGCTTTACGACTTCGAGGTTTCCTTTCTTCACGAGTTTGTCAATGTCCGTAAAGCCTGTGAATGCATTGGACATGTTGTCGAGGAAGTCGTCCGGCGTCTCCTCGAGGGAGATGTAGATTCCGTTCTCTCCGGCTTTCGCGCCCCGGTAGAGGTATTCAAAGCAGAACGAGGACTTTCCCGCACCCGGGCCCCCGTACACCGCAACGTGCCTCCTGATTGGTATTCCGCCATTGAGTATTTCGTCCAAACCTGAGATTCCGGTTTTAACCCTGTCCATAATTATCACTTTAGTGGCATATTCGGCTGGAAATGTTTAAATTACTGCGTCTCCAATTCCATACGGGGTTTTCACATGGCTGATGACATTCTTCCCTGGACCGAGAAATACCGCCCGAAAAAACTGAAAGATGTTGCCGGGCAGGAGAACAACCTGCGGACGCTGGAGGCATTCGTCCAGAAGAAGGACATGCCGAACCTCCTCTTTGCGGGGCCGCCCGGGGTGGGGAAGACCACCGCGACGCTTGCGCTGGCGCACGAATTGTATGGAAATGAGCTGGATGGGAAGATTTTGGAGCTGAACGCGAGCGACGAAAGGGGCATCGATGTTGTAAGGGGGAAGATAAAGGATTTTGCCCGGAGCGTTTCGCTGAGGGACATTCCCTTCAAAATAGTCTTTTTGGATGAGGCGGACGCGCTCACGCCCGAGGCGCAGCACGCTTTGCGCAGGACCATGGAGATCTATTCCGGTCAGACGCGCTTTATTTTGAGCTGCAATTATTCCTCTAAAATAATAGAGCCGATACAGAGCCGTTGCGCAATCTTCCGCTTCGTTCCGCTGAAGGATGCGGATGTGCACAAGATGCTGGAGAAGGTCGCGAAGCACGAGGGGCTGGACGTGGAGAAGGAGGCTTTTGAAGCCATTTTCTACGTCTCGGAAGGGGACATGAGGAAGGCAATCAATACGCTGCAGGGGGCGTCCATCCATTCGAAAAAGATCACTTCGGAAATTGTGTACAGGATTGCGGGGAGGGCCCGCCCAAAGGAAATAAAGGAGATGATGGAACACGCTTTGAAGGGCGAGTTCACGCGGGCGCGGGAGAAGTTGAACGTGCTGATGATAGAGCAGGGGCTTTCCGGGGAGGATGTGATGCTCCAGCTTTACCGGGAGATTGTGAATTTGGAAATCCCGGAAAAGATGAAAGTGAAATTGGTTGATAGGATAGGGGAATACAACTTCCGGCTTGTTGAAGGGGCTAATGAAAGAATACAGGTGGAGGCGCTCCTCGCTCAAATGGGAGTTGTGGGAAAAGAATAGCTACCTATTTATTGCTTCCTGCCGAGCCTTACCCATGTCGGTTTATGAATGCCCGAAGTGCGGGAAGAAGTTTGAAGTGGACGATGAGTGCTGCGACGAGGCGATGGAGCGCGAGGGGAACAAGCTCACGTGCATCGTCTGCAAGGACGAGATTGAGATTCCCGCCTGTTGCGGCCATGAGATGGTGAAGGTTCTTCCAGAGGAGCAGCAGCAGGAAGAGGACGAGAGGTAAAAATGCTTGCTCCCACCGGGATTTGAACCCGGGCCGCTGGCTTGAAAGGCCAGAATCCTTGACCGGTCTAGACGATGGGAGCGCCTAAAGGTTTCTGATAATTAATGCCCGCTATGTATTTTTATAACTAACTTCCGATTTTTTCGCATGGAAAAACTGTACAGAATCCTTTATCCGATGAGGGTTGTTCTGATTACGAGCAAATACGGGAAGAGGGAGAATGTTATGGCGGCAGCGTGGTGCTTCCCAATTTCAATGGACCCGCCTCTTTTTGGAGTTTCGGTGAGCAGGAAGAGATTTTCGCATGAATTGATTTCCAAGGGGAAGGCGTTCGGGATAAACCTCGTGGGGAAGGATATGGAAAAGGAGGCGCTGCTCGCGGGAAGGAGCAGTGGAAAGGGGAAGGACAAATTTGTGGAATTTTGCATAAACAAGGAATACGGAAAACTGGGGATTCCCCTGCTGAAGGATTCTCCGGCGAGCATTGAATGCAGATTGGTGAAGGAAATCGAGCTGGGCGACCACGTGCTCTTTGTGGGCGAGGCGGTGAACGTAATCAAGAGAAGGGAGGCGAAGGGGCTTTACCACAAGGGGGAGGACGAGTTCATCGAGATTTGAGCGCGTGAACGAAGTCCCTGTGCACCTCCTCTATGCTTTTTGAGGCGTCTATTACCGTCCAGTTCGGCGTCATGAATTTCTCTTCCGCGAGTTGGAGGAAGCGCTCCCTTACCCTCTCCAGATATCCTGGATTGCTCTCGTACCTGTCCGGGCTCTTCTGCGCCTTTTTCCTTTCCGTAGCGAGAGAGGCAGGTATGTCGAAGAGTACCACCTTGTCCGGCGCAAAATAGCCCACGGTTTCAACTATGGATTTCGCGCCGTAGTATGAGATTCCCTCTATCTCATACGCTATTGTGGAGAAAACGTACCTGTCCACTATTGTGATGCCGCTGGAATTGGCTATGCTCCTCTGCGTATTCGCGATGTCGGAGAGGAAGAGCAGGAAGAGGGCCTTCGGGTCCAGGAGGAGTTTTCCATCCAGGTATTCCCTCATTGTCGGGAAGGTCTTTGTGGGGTGCTTGAA
>JACCLI010000040.1 GCA_013425455.1 Microcaldota archaeon
GGCACACGGCCATCTTCGCGCCCTCCACTTGTATGATGAAAGAAACCCCCTTCTTTCCGCAAATATCGCAGTCCACCATGCGCTAGTTTCTCAGCAATTCTTATAATCCGTATAGGAGAAGCAAATCCGTGGGTTATATGAAGAACACATCCATTTTCGCATCCCTGGTTTTGCTGTTTTCCCTCTCATTTGCAGGAGAGTTCCTCTGCGGAGGCGTGGGCGGAATCCCCTGCACGACCGACTGCCAGGGGCAATGGAGCGAAAACATGGGCGATTACGTCTCCTGTGAATGCCCGCCGGAAGGATGCGTCTGCTACTGCCCGATAGGGGCAGAAGAACCCCAAACCGGAACCGGGACCGATGTGGAGAGGGATGTGGGCGAGGGCCAGCCCTGGGCGAACGCCCCTGCCTGCCAGGCAACCTCAGCTCCGTGCAGCCAATGCGGGGTGGTAGGGAGTTATTCCGGGACGGTTGCGATACAGAAGAGCAATGGGGAATGGTGCCTCGGCTATACTGACTACTCACTCCAGCCCGGAGATTTCGTGGTGACCCCCGGTGATTCAAAGGTCAGGATAACCCTTTTTGACGGCGGGAACATGGACATGGCCCCGGGAAGCCAATTCAGGTTCGACGGCCTCAATTATTTAAGCGCGCCGTCCGTAATCGAGACGACGGGCTACTTTACGATGACCATGGTGAGGGGATTCTACCATTACATGATCGAGAAGGACCGCATCGAGCAGTTCGAGGTCCGCCCGAACGGCGCCTACACCGGAATAAAGGGCACGGAATTCGTGATGGAGTTCACAGACGCATACACGAAATTGAAGGTATTGGACGGGAGCGTGGACTTCTGGAAGGCAGGCTCGGACGCGAGGGTCCTCGTAAACGCGGGCGAATACTCCGTGCTTGAAACCTCGGGCCCGGCGCCCTCCTACCCGCAGGAATTCAACGTTGCGGGCGAATCCAGGTGGTGGAACAGTTTGGAGGGCGGCTCCTGCTGCGGCACGGCTTTCATACTGATGATCGTCCCGCTGCTTGCAATCGTATTCCGGAGCTGAGGCAAAACCCAAACCAAAACATAAAGGGTTTTAATTCCCCTGCTCCAAATCCACCCCAATGGACCGCATCAAACTTTTCGCAGTGATACTTCTCACAGCCATCGCTATATGGGCGATTGTGCAGACCGAGCTCGCGCCCACAATCAAATTCATAGCCTCCATTGCGATACTCGCGTTTGCCGGAGAAATAATCTCCCGCATCGCCAACCTGCACAGCGACTGGGGCCTCATCCTTCTAAGGACGCAGAAGGGGATAGACATCGCAAAGGAACTTGCGAAGAGGGAGCAGTTCTGGAACCTGTTTGCGGATTTCGGCCTTGCGCTCGCCTACGGAATCCTGTCCTTTTTCATAATCAAGAGAAGCGTAAAGCAAAGAATCGGAATAATATTCTCCGCATTGATCACAATAACATTCCTCCTGCTCTTCGTCTCGCCCACCATCCTTCCGTTCCTTTCATACACATTGGGAATGCCCATAGGGGGAGGCAGGGCAGCCCACCCTGAAGCCGCCGACTCATTGTTCTCCTTCGCAATCCTCGGGATGGTCTATCTTGGGGGATTCGCAGCCTTCATCACCATGAGCCTCCTGATGTATGCATTCATAGTGGTCACCGCGGTCTTTTCCACCGTTGTGATGGGGACAACCGCAATCGCAGACACCGCCCCCGGCCTCACCCTTATCCTTCCCGGCATAAACATCCCGCTTTTCGAGGGATTGCTCGCCCTCATAATCATCCTTTTGGTGCACGAAGGCTCGCACGCCGTCCTTTCCGTAATCGGGAAAATACCCATCCTCTCCTCAGGAGTAGCATTCTTCGGCATAATCCCTATTGGTGCATTCGTAGAGCCTGATGAGAAGCGCCTCGCAACCAAATCCAAAGAGGTGCAGAAAAGGGTGGTTGTCGCCGGCTCCGCAGCCAACCTCGTCACTTCCATATTCTTTTTCCTCCTCCTTATCGCCTTCCTTTCCCTTTCAACTCCCTTCAAGGAGCACGGATGGTACGTTATGGAGGGAATGGACAACGGGACCATAATTTACGCGATAAACGGAATTCCGGTGGAGAACCTTCCGGAGAACTACACCGCCCCGAACATGTCAATCAACCTCACCACCAACCACGGGATGGTGGAGCGAACAATGAACGAGACCGGAGGGTTTGGAATATCATACATTCCGATGGATTACGCGCCCTTCACCCAATACGAAAATCCAATCCTTTCCTTCATCTTCAAAACTTTAGTGTTAGTGTTCGCCCTAAATTTCATCATCGGCGTCGTAAACCTGCTTCCGCTTCCCTTCTTTGACGGGATGCGCCTCCTGGAATTATCCGTAAACAACAAACGCTTCACGGACTTTGTAATGTATCTTATTTTGGCGGCGTTCCTGTCCAACCTGCTTCCGTGGTTTTTCAAATAGACTTCTCCCGTAAAACCATTACCGGCATCACTGGCACGGAGGTCTCCCCTTCTTTTTATACTCCATTTTGCCTTCTCTCCTCATGTTCGTTTTTGAATCTCCCTCCCCGTCCGCCTCCGAAATGTTCTTAAACTTTGTTCAAAATAATGAACACATGTTCAAAAAATTGAATTTGTTT
>JACCLI010000065.1 GCA_013425455.1 Microcaldota archaeon
GGCGAGGTCGTCTATGCCCTTCTGGCAGAAAACGACGTTGGCGCCGGTCGCCTTTACCTTGGAGACCATCTCCCTGAGCATTTTTTCCTCCTGCTTGAGGAAAAGCTCCATCTGGTCCGGGGATGTGATTTCTATTTTTGCGTCAGTTTCCGTTTTTTCAATCTCGAGCGCCGTATCCAAAAGCGCGATTTTCGCGCCCTTCACGGACTTATGCATTCCCGCGTGGACTATTTCCTTGTCCACGACGACGCCCTGGATTAATTCGCTGTCCATGACCTCGCCGCCCGCCTTCTTCTCTATCTTTATGAGGTCGCCGTCAACGACGTAGACGCCGTTCTTCTGGTCCGCGACCTGGTTTATTGCGGTGACGATTAGCTCGGATATTTTCCTCTTTTCCGCCTCGGTGCCGATTCCTTTTGAGCCCATGGCGACCATGGCGATTTTGTTGAGGATTTCGACGTCCTGCGGGGTTACCTTCCTGCCGAGCTTCCTGAGCGTCTCCTCGGCCTTGTGGGAGGCGAGCTCGTAGCCCTTTATCACGGTGGTCGGGTGGACGTTCTGGTCCAAGAGGTCGCCTGCCTTCTTCAGCAGGTTGCCTGCGATTACGACGGAGGTTGTCGTGCCGTCGCCCACTTCCTTGTCCTGGGTTTTTGCTATCTCTACCATCAATTTTGCCGCTGGGTGGTCCACGTTCATCTCCTCGAGAATGGTTGCGCCGTCGTTTGTGATTACGATGTCACCGAGCTCGCTAACGAGCATCTTGTCCATCCCCTTCGGGCCGAGCGTGGTCTTGATTATGTTCGCAACGGCGTAGCCGATGGCGATGTTCACGCGCATCGCGTCGCGGCCGAGCACGCGCGTGCTGCCTTCCTGCATAACATATCCCCCTGCTTCCCCTACGTTTCTAGCCATAGTTTCACCTTTTGGTTTTCAGAATTCTAACACTAATAGAATTTGCTGAATAAATGAATGTGAAGAAAGAAATTTAAAGAAATGGGTTATTGCCGTTCTTGCGGATTGTCGCTCGTGGAGGCATCCCCCCGCTCTGAGTATGTCTGTCCCCTTATCCATGGCGACCAGTATATGGTAACGTCTGTATAGCCAAATTCAATCCTTATTGGAAATGGGTGATCACTATCCCGGTCTTCTTGGCTGTAATATCTTTTGCTAGATAGCGGACGATTTTCATTGGGAATATAATCGGCTGGCGGTTGCATGGCCCGGCTTTCGTTGAAAGCATCGAAAACGATATCTGCAAACACTATCTGCTCATTGCTGTACTGGCCGATGCTAAATGGAACTGAGCCGGAACCTCCCTGTACCACCGTGCTTATTGCCTGCTCTAGAAGGGAAGTTAACTGGTTTTCCAAGCCCGGCTCGCGCACCCGCGCCCCGTCTTCTGCTGTAATAGTGCGGCCGGTTTCCATTCCTCGCATCCAGGTTTTAAACGCCTCCCGCGATTCCTGGCTGACCAAAGTGATGTCAAATGCTTCGGCGCTCGCAAGTGCCGCTTCGAGCCTCTCGTCGTATGAACGCATCCGTTCTTGGTAATGTTCATCATTTTCCCCCATCAAACGCTGTTTCTCGAGCGGGTTTGGGCGAGTGGGCGGGAAAAGAGTTACGTCCGCATCAGTAAGCGAGTATTGGGCAATGCCATAAATATAGTCTATCAGATCGGCTCTGCCTTCTCTCGTAAGGTTCGGATTTGACAGCCATCTTTCGAACATTTCGAATGCATGTTCAGATGCATAATCAAAAGAACCTAAGACCGCACGGCTTATCTGCTGGTCGGTGAAATGTATTTCAATCATATCCGTAGCTTCCTTCTGTGCAATACCTCCTCTTTGTGCCATAAACAACACCAATATTATTACGAACTTTCTGAATATAAATATATCTATTCCAAGGCGACGAGCTGCAGGCTGGAGAAGTCGCCGGGAACGGTTTCAGCGACGAGGAAACGGCTCCCGCCGATTGAAAGGACGGTCTCCATTCCGATTGTGGAGACGGAGGGCGGGGATGTGGAAGCGGGAATTGGAAGCTCGTTCGGTGTGATTGATTCGGAAGAGAAATCAGCCTTGAGGAAGGTGAGTGTGCCGCTGCCGGGCTTGAAAAGCATCGCAATCCCGCGCCCCACGGGCGAGAGCTTTGCGTTTTCGGAGGGGAGGAGCTGCGCGGTCGCGTATGGCGCATTCCAGGCTTCGATGCTGGCTGCGCGCACATGGCCGGCCTTGTTTATGAAATATAATATGGATTCGGAGCCGTCCTCTCCGGTCGCGACGGTTGCGGAGAGAAGGTTTCCGTTCTTGCAGTCCGCGGGAAGCGGGAACTCCACTGCGGAGCTGTTCCTGAAACTGCCATCCATGCGGAGGAGCAGTTCCCCCCTGAAGGATGCGTCGTAACCGACCGCGATAACTATGGAGTTTTCAAATACGAGGACGGACCTTTCCCTGCCTGGGATGGCCTGGACGAGCTCGCCCCTTTCTTCGGAGAATGGGATGGATATTCCGGATTCCCTTCCGGACGAGTCAACATAATCTATGGAGATGGTGCCTTCGCCAGCATCTTCGCGGATGATCCTGACCGAGGTCTGCACGTTGCCGATTGCGGGGCTGAGATCTGCGCCCTGCCCTTCCCGCGGGCCTGCGGAACGGGGTTTTCCAGTGTCAGCCGCGTGCGGCGGCTTGGGGCCCTGTGTGTCCCTCATGGACGGGCGGGCCTCCGCGCTAGGGGCAAAACTTAGCGTTGCTGCGGTGGCGACAATGCCAACGGCCCTCCCGAATCGTTTGGGAAGAGTGAGCGCTTTCGCTGGAGGGATATGCCTGGTTTTTTTGTGCTCTTCCTCCGGCCGCTTCTTCATAGGTAATTTACGAAGAGGAAGTATAAATATCTATTCTTCGGGGGTGAGCTTGAGCGCCTCGCCCATTATGTGCGAGAAGTAGCCGAGGAAGAAGCCGCACAGGGAAAGGAAGGAGGCCGCGGGCGGGATGCGCAGGTAAATCATGAGCATCGAGTAGGCGAGCGTAAAGAGCGCGAGCGGGATTAGGCCGTGGAAAGGCGGCTTGAGCGGGTTCATTAAATCAAAGGCGAAGAAGAGCCCGGTGAGAAGCAGCACGGCGTAGAGGATGAAGTTCTCGCAAAACGGGGTGAGGAGGTAGACGCACATAACGTAGCTGGAGGAATAGGAGAAATAGACGAGGAAGCCGGCGAAGAGAAGGAGAATTATCTTGAGGTGCGGCCAATAATCCTTGAGGAAGGAATCGAGGTCCGGGAGGGCGGAGCCAACGAGGATGCCCAGTCCGGCGAGGGCTATGGAGTAAGAATCATATTTCAGAAAATAAAGGACCGTGGCGAAGAGCAGGAAAAGCCCGACTGCGAATACCTGCTTTGGGCGCATTTATCACACGTTGTAGTATGCCTCGAACTCATAGGCTGAGGTGCGGAGGTTGTGGCTCTTCTGCTCGTCCATCTTC
>JACCLI010000070.1 GCA_013425455.1 Microcaldota archaeon
TAGCTTTGGGTAAAGCAGGAAAATCCCCGCGATTCCAAACATCATTATCCCTACAAAGAACGCCTGCGTGTTGCTCAGGCCCATGAACGCCATCGCCAGCCCCGCAACCAGCGCATTCTTCCTATCCGGCCTTTCCATGAACACCGCGAGTGCAAGCGTAAACAGCGGAACCACCAAAACCGTTGCAAAATCAGAGTATTTGAACACGGGGAAGGACAGCAGCATTAGAACCGAGCTCAAAAGCGCCACATCCTTTCTTCCAGCCACCCTTGCGGCCAGCAGATAAACCGTTATGAGGGTAAATATCTGTATCACAAAAGAGAAATAGATGAGCGCGTGCATCGGGTCCATCCCGCTAATAATCGAGAAGGCCGCAACCGAAAGATGGTACATCCATGGAACCCACGGCGGCTCCCCGACCATCTGCGCGCTTTCCAGCAGGTTCCCCCCGCTCAGTATGTGGTTCACTCCCCCCAATCCGTTATAGTAATCTCCCCCATACATTGGGCTGGGTATCTGCTTCAGCTGGCTCAGGTACCCGTTCTGCCAGATGAGGCTCGCGACAAGAAAAACAGCAAATATTACATCAATTAGCTCAACTTCCCGCCCCATCGCGCTTATCCTCATCATTATACCCTGTTCTTCTTTATCCAGTCAAAGGTCTTCACCAGCCCCTCCTCCATCTCCACCTTCGCATTCCACCCAAGCGCCTCTATCTTTTTCGTGCTCGGAACCCTCTTCTTCACGTCATCCTTGAACACCGGCAGGTGCTTTGTTTTCAGCGGCCTCCCATCCCCACACATCTTCCAAATCTTCTGCGCCAGCTCCATAACCGTATACGCATGCGGGTTTGCCACGTTGAAATCATTATTATCCGTCCTTTTATCGAATGCCAGGCTCCCAATCGCATCAGCCAAATCCTCCACATATGTGTATGCCCTCACCTGGCTCCCGTCCCCAAGCAATTCCAGCGGATACTGCTTGTCAAAATACACTTTCTTTATGAGGTCCGGAATAACGTGCGCAATCCCCACCTCATGCTCCGGCACCTCCCCCGGCCAGTACGCATTAAACGGCCTGAATATGGTGTATTTCATCCCATACTGCTCCTTGAATGCGGTGCAATAGTACTCCCCAATCAATTTGGAGAACCCATAGTGCGTAATCGGCGGCGGAGAGGTGAAGATATCCTCCTCTTTTGAGGGGAAGCTGTTCGTCCTCTCAAAAACCATGGATGAAGAGAGATAAATCATCTTTTTGAAATTCTTTGATTTCCTTGCCGAATCCAGTAGATTAGAGAACATCAGCGTATTATCCCGTATTATTTCCGCCGGATACTTGTGGAAATACCCAATCCCCCCTATCTTCGCCGCAAAATGGAAGCAATACTCAAATCCGTCCAGCACATCTTTGGTGGCCTCCGCATCGCACAAATCCACCTTAACCAGTTCCACCTTGCCCAAGTCCAGATTCTTCACCTGCCCCTTGCTCAGGTTGTCCGCCACCGTTACCTCGTGTCCGTCCCTCACAAGCTTCGCGACAACCCTGCTCCCTATGAACCCCGCCCCTCCCGTAACAAGAACCTTCGCCATCCTAACACCTGAAAATTACGCTATCCTTCCCGAACACATTCCACACATCTATGATTACGCACCCCGGCTTCACAAATTTCTTATAGTATTCTAATGGCTTCCTGTACTGATTGTGCGGAGTGGCCATCACAAGGAATTCCGCATCCTTTATCGCCTCCTCAAAGTTTTCCCCGTCCCTGAACACGTCGTGCGTAACCACGTTCGCGGATTCCCTTTTGAGTATTTTCTTTATCTTATGGGATAAGGAAAGCCTATCATCGTCCGAATTCGCCTTGAACGCCATCCCCAGCACCACGCTCTTCGCCCCTTTCAATGGCTTTATCCTCTTCGCCTTGTTTATCAGATACCCTGGAAGGTTCTCATTCGTCTTCCACGCAGTGGAGATAAGGTCCGAAAAAGGAATCGTGCTCGTGAGGAAAAATCCGTCCTTGAACAGGCACGGCCCCGCCGTAAAACCGGGTATTTTCGGCCCCCCTCTCGGATAATTTTTGTTCGATAATTCCACTATCTCATGGATGTTCGCATTCCACTCCTCGGCAATCACAAGGAACTCATTCCCTATTGCGAAATTTATGTACCTGTACATATTCGTGAACAGCTTCAGCAACTCCGCATTGATTGCGCTGGTCCTGTAAACCTCCTTCCCCATGCCCCTGAACAATTCCTCCGCCTTCTTTCCGCTCGCCTCGTCCAGCGAGCCCACTATCTCCGGAAGAGTCTCCAGCTCCTCCATCGCCTTCCCTTCCGCAATCCTCTCCGGGCAGAACACAAGGTAGAAGTCCTTCCCCACGTTGAATCCCGTCTTCTCCTCTATGAAATTCTTCAGGTATTCCGTGCTTCCGGGCGAAACCGTGCTCCTCAGGATGAGCGTCTGCCCCTTCCTGAGATGCTGCTTCATCGAGCCCAATGCCGCCTCCAATTGAGTATAATCCGGGTTCATGTGCTCGTCCACCGGGGTCCCGATGGTAAGCACCACGTAATCAGTTTCCGCCATCTTTGAGAAATCCATAGTAGCCTTGAAAGTTTTTCCATTAACCTTCGCAAGCGCCTCCTCGGTCCCCTTCTCCTTGAAGGGCATCATCCCTTCCCTGAGCATATCCACCTTCTTCGCATCCACATCCAATCCGTATGTGTATACGCCCTTTGATGCGAAGAAAAGCGCGAGCGGAAGCCCGACCCTGCCTATGCCGACAACAGCAACCTTCATGAGAAAACCCCCTGGCAGCTACCCACCCAAATAAGCCAGCCTGAACATTTTCA
>JACCLI010000004.1 GCA_013425455.1 Microcaldota archaeon
TTGAGGGAAGGGAATTTTGATGTGGCCTACGACGCCGCAACCAGAGCCAGCCAGGTTACCGATAATGCCGGAATTGTCGCGGTAATCCATATGCCCCAAATCCCAAGGAGTGAGCTTGGCGAAATCCTATACATGATCCAAAACCTCCCCCTGCTCCAGATTTCACCGGCCCTCACGAGATGGGAAAGCACACACGAAAACCTCGGGATTTCCAACGAAATTGCCGCAGCGGTTGAGAGGGTTGATGCTTTTAACATGGGCATGCAGAATCCAAATGCCAATCTGGAAGACATACTCGCCGCGATGCGCAGCACAACCCAGGAGGAGTTCGAGAAGTACGCGAGCCGCTTCCTGAACGATAACCAAATGGCGTCAATCCTCAGCAGGGCAAATGATATAGTTGCGAACACCGGCGCGGGATTTGAGGTCGCAAACATAACCCAGCAGATAATCGGCTTCATGCTGGAACAAATCAGGATGATCTCAGAGGACCTTGAGTTTTCCAAGAGGCTTGAGGATGACATTGACAAGGCGATAAAGGATGCCAGGGATAGGGATGACGGGGAGAAATATTCCAGCATCTCAGAGGCTATTCCGGAGGGCTTCTTCTCCGCGGTCGGAATCTCAGATGATTCCAAGACTCTTGCGGAAATGCTCACCGGGGTAATGGTTTATGATGCGGCGGAAGTGGATAGGATACTAAGGAGCAATCCTGAACTCGCGGAAAACGTCGCGGCCTTCTTCACGAGCCACGCATAGCCAATCCCTTTTAACCCTTTCAATAATATCTCATTATATATGGTGCTCGAATGTGCGGAATAATCGGCTATGTTGGCGAGAGGAAAGCCTCTGAAATAATCTATAAGGGACTGAAAACCCTTGAGTACAGGGGCTACGATTCCGTAGGCATAGTCGTTGACACACCAAAAGGCATAGATCTTAGGAAGGATAAAGGCGCAGTGGAAGAGGTTGCCGCGGCCCTCCAGTTTACTTCTGTCGACGGGACAACCGGGATAGGCCACTGCCTCCACCCGGACACATACGTCCAACTCTCGGATGGCAGGGTATGCAAGATCAGGGATATCGCAGAAAATGACACGGTTTGCACTCTGGATTTTGGCTCCCTCCATTTCCAGAGCCGGAAATGCGGCTTTTTGGAGCACAGGAGCCCCGCGGAACTTTATGAGATTAAAACTCCGGTGAATTCAGTTGTTTGCACCGGAGAGCACAGGATGTTCATTTTTGAGGACGGGAGAATAACGGAAAAGAAGGCCAAAGACCTCAAGACCGGCGACCGGATGGTCTACGCAAAGAGAATAGATATTGAAGGTTCGCCACAGCCGCTCAATGGCGTCACAGTAAAACGCTATTATTCGTATTCTAAGGACGTTGTGGATGATTTCAGGGCGTTTCTAAAGGATAAAGGGCTCACTCGCAAAGATTTTTCTGCTTCCATCGGGTTAGACAAATCCACAATGGGCCATTTCATCAACATCGACAGGAACATCGAAGAGTCTGTTCTTGAGAAAATCTGCGCATCAACCGGATTAAGCCGCAGCAGGTTCAAGCCTGTTGATTCAATCCACGGAAAGAACATTCGATTACCGGAGCAAACCAGCGAGGATCTGCTGCGGTTCCTTGGCTATCTGGCAGGGGATGGAAATGTCAAGAAGAGATGCATCCGCTTCAAGGATGCGAGAAAGGAAGTTCTTGAGGCTTATGCTGTTCTTGCCAAGAAACTTTTCAATCTCGAGAGCAGAATAGTCAAGCTGCCGGAAGCGAATGCGCATATGCTTGAGATAAACAGCAAGTTCGTTTGCGACTGGATAAGGGAGAATTTCCCGGAAATCTGCATGCCCGGGGAGAAAAAATCAATCCCTGTATTCCTTGGCAAGACCGGCAAAAATGAGGTCGCGGGTCTTCTGAAGGGCCTTTTTGACGCAGAAGCATGCTGCGCGACCGGTGCCCGCCAGATCTCAATCCGGATGAGGAACGAGCAGATAATCCGAACCGCCCAGATCTTCCTGCTAAGATTTGGAATAATCGCTTCATTATGGGTCAGCCCCACCAAATGGGGTCCCTCCTACGGGTTAGGCATAAGCAATTTTGATGGCATATCCTCATTTGCCGGGAGCATTGGCTTCACCAGTGCAGAAAAGAGGGAAAAAACAGAAAAGATACTGTCAGAGCTAAGATCCGGCGTAGCATTCTCATCCCACCAGATTCCTTTCACTAAAGGGGAGATCTCATCATCCTACGGGCTCAGGAATCGTTCTCTTCAGGCGGCAGATTCTTTTTTCACGGATATGGGCGCCCGGCAATTCCTCACCGAACTTGATGAGGATTCCGAGGCTTATCGTGCCATATCCCGCTTCTTTGATGGGGAGGTGATTTTCCAGACCATAAGTGAGATAAGGAGGTTCCAGAGCAACACGGAGAAGGTATATGACATCAGCGTTACCGGAACCGAAAATTTCATTGCAAATGGCTTCATAAGCCACAATTCGCGATGGGCAACCCATGGGGTACCCTGCAAGGAGAACGCCCACCCGCACACCGATTGCACAGGAAAAATAGCCATAGTCCACAACGGAGTGATAGAGAACTACCAGGAGCTCAAGGAAGCCCTTCTACAGAAGGGCCACAAATTCTCTTCGGAAACAGATTCCGAGATACTCGCGCATCTTATAGAAGATGAAAAAAAAGCAGGAAAGGAAACATTCCAGGCGCTGCTCGCCTCGCTTAGAAAGCTGAAAGGCTCTTTCGCGGTCGCCCTTCTGATCGAAGGCGAAAGGAAGCTTTATGTGGCAAGGAAGAACAGCCCGCTCGTAATCGGGCTGGGAAAGGGAGAGAGCTTCGCCGCATCCGACATGACCGCGATGCTCGAGTACACAAAGGATTTCGTCCCATTGGGAGAGATGGAGGCGGCAGTCCTTGACACCACTGGAGTAAAATTCTACTCTCTTGAGGGAAAAGAAATACAAAAAACGCCCATGCACGTGGACTGGTCCCCGGACATGGCGGAAAAGGGAGGCTACGCGCATTTCATGTTAAAAGAAATATATGACCAGAAGCATTTTGTGTACGAATCATTAGCAACAGACGTATCTGCAGCAAATGCATTAATCTCCAAACATAAAACAATCCACATAACCGCCTGCGGCACCTCCTACCATGCCGCTTTAATGTTCAAATATTTGTCCCAAAAATACCTTGGAAAAACCTGTGACGCGATAATCGCATCCGAATACCCGTTCATAACCAGCCCGGACAAGGAAACATTAGTGATAGCAATCTCCCAGTCCGGAGAAACAGCTGACACGATGAAAGCATTGGAATATGCAAAGGAAAAGGGCGCAAAAATCCTCGCATTAACAAACGTGGTCGGCTCGTCCATCACAAGGGTGGCGGACGAGGTGGTCTACCTCAACTCAGGCCCCGAGGTTTCCGTTGCCGCAACAAAGACCTTCACTTCCCAATTAGCGGTGATATACAAGCTCCTTTTCCCGGACAACGATTTCTCGGAAATCCCAAAGATAATAACGGAATCCCTGAAACACGAGGAAGAAATCAAGAAAATAGCGGAAAGCCTAAAGGGAAAAACCGACGTTTTCTTCATAGGGAGGGGATTATCCGTCCCAATAGCGATGGAAGGGGCCTTAAAACTCAAGGAAATCTCCTACATCCACGCGGAGGCGTATCCCGGAGGCGAGCTCAAGCACGGCCCGTTATCCCTTATAACTGAAGGAGTACCGGTGGTCGCGCTCGCCCCGAGCGATGAAACCGTCTACAAAATGCTCGGAAACATAAAGGAAGTAAGGGCGAGGGGAGGTTTCATAATCTCCCTAAACAACAGCCAGGAGATAGAAAAGGAATCCAACATTTCCATAAGCCTCTCAAGCGTGGACCCGCTCCTCCATCCGTTCGCGATGGTGGTTCCGCTCCAACTCTTGGCATACTATGTAAGTGTGGCTAGGGGAATAAACCCGGATCGCCCCCGCAACCTCGCGAAATCGGTCACCGTCGAGTAGAATCTCTCACAATTTTTGGTATATCTCGGATGCTGTCCACAACAAAATCGGGCCTTATCCTGCCGCGCATCGCCTCCTGGCGCGTATTCACCCCGGTGAGCACGAGCGCGCTCCTCATGCCCTCCTTCTTAGCCATCAAGATATCCGTGGAAAGCTGGTCGCCCACCATCAGCGCCTCTTCCTTATTTACACCATGCTCCTTCACAATCAAATCCAGCATATAAGGCTCAGGTTTCCCAATTATCAAAGGCCTCTTCCCCGTGGAATAAGCGAGGGAGGCGACAATCGCCCCTGCCCCCGGCAAAAAACCATCCTCAACCGGATAAGAGGGGTCATCATTCGTTGCTATGAAATGCGCCCCCTTCACAAGCGCCCTAAAGGCTATGGAAAGCTTCGCATAGGTGAGGTTCCTGTCCAGCCCGACCACAACCGCTTTTGCATCTTCGGTTTTCACGCACCTAATCCCCGCGTCCGTGAATTCCTTCTCAGTATCCTCCTCAAGGACATATGCGGTCGCATCAGGCATGTTCTCCGACATATATTTCGCAGCCCCATAGCTCGTGCAGTACACCTTTTTCAGTGGCGCCTTTATCCCAAAAGAGGAGAGTTTTTTTGCGAAATGCCTCCGCGTGCGGGAACCATTATTCGTAAGGAAAAATACCTCCGCCCCTTCCTTCTCAAGGCTTAGCACCGCCTCCTTCGCCCCGGGTATGGCTTTCTCCCCCCTGTAGATTACGCCATCCATGTCGAAGATTACCGTTTTGATGTCCAAGCAATCTACCGCATGGTTCCCAGGAGCATCTTCTCCAGCTCTATTGGCTTCCAGACATCCATGGCCTTTATCGCATATTCCAGCGCGGATTCACTCTCTGCATAAATGTCGAAAAGCAAATCCCCTGGCTTCACCCTGTCTCCCTTCAGCCTATAGAGGTAGATGCCAGCCCCCTTGTTCTTGGGCGCGCCGGCCGCGCGCGCAATCCTCGATATCGCCTTGTTGTCTATGTGGCTTATCTTCCCTTCCTTGTCCGCCTTCACAACGTGCTTGTACTGCCCTAGGGGGATGTCTGACTCCTTCACGTTGGGATTCCCCCCCTGCTCGCCTATTATTTCCTTCATCTTCGCCCAGGCCTTCCCGTTCTGCAGCAGTGTCATCGCAGTATCGTAGCCCTGCCCCTCGTTCACCTTGCCCACGAGCTCGAACAGTTTCCCTGCAAGGAGGCAGCTCTTTGTCCGAAGGTCCGCCGGCCCTCCGCCCTGCAGCACACTCATCACGTCCTTCACTTCCAATCCCGGGCCTATCCCATTCCCCACAGGCTCGGAGCCGTCTGTAATAAGTCCCTCTATCGTAATGCCCAGCCTCTTCCCTATTTTGATGAAATCGGCGCCGAGGGCTTCCGCATCATCCATGTTCATTACTTTTACTCCTCTCCCCAGCGGTATGTCCACCACCACATACTGCGCGCCCACGCTCTTCTTTTTCGCGAGTATGCTCGCGAGCAGCATCCCCCTCGGATCCAGCGAGAGCGGGTTCCTTATCTTTATCAGCTTGTCGTCCGCGGAGGCGAGGTTCATTCCCCCTCCCCACGCGATAGCGCCCTTGCTCTTCAGCACAATCCTCTTCATCTCCTCCACGCTGAAATCCACTGGCGCAAGCACCTCCATGGTGTCCGCGGTCCCGGCCGCAGAAGTAATCGACCTTGAAGATGTTTTCGGTATGTAAATCCCCGCAGCCGCGATTATCGGCACCAGCACCATAGTGGTCCTGTTCCCTGCCACCCCGCCTATGCAGTGCTTGTCCGCAATCGGCTTCACATTCAGGTCCAGCTGGTTTCCTGAACTCACTATGGCATTCGTAAGGGCAACTATCTCGTCCTCGCCCATCCCCCTTATGTAGGTGGAGGTTATCCATGCGGAAAGCTCGGCTTCACTGAGCCTGTTGTCCATCAAATCATGTATTATCGTCTGTATCTGGGAAGCCTCGAGCCCTTCTCCATCAAGCTTCTTTTTTATGAAGTCCACACTCGCAGGCCTCTCCATCTTCACGACCTGGAGTATGTCGCCCTCCTCTATGAGCAACTGGTGCGCCACGTCCCCGAACACGCCTATCTCGCCCCTCTTCACCATCTCCTTGCTCAGGTCAACTATGCAGACCTTGTTCCCGCCGGTAGTTTTGAGGTCCACGCGGTAGCCCTGCCGTATATCGTTCTCTATCGCCTCCGTCTCATTCAGCACCACTATGCTCTTCCCGGTCTGTATGTCTATGACGTGCGCCTGGACTATGTATTTTTTCTGTTCCCACAGCTCCTCCTTCTTCTTCCTCTTCTGCTTCTCCTCATCGCTCATTATCTGGCTGTTGTTGTGGTTCGGAGCCTTCGGCTTCTCCGGAGCATCCTTGTCCTTCGGGTCCGCCTTTATCACCTTCTTCAATATCTTGTCTATCATCTCATCTCCCTCGCTAGCTTCTTCATCGCCACGGTCCAAAGAGCCTGCGGCGGCACCACCCCCATCTCCGTAATATACCCATTAATATATCTCGCGGCCGTCGCATCGAACGCAGGATTGGAAATCTTCACTCCCTTCGGAGGCCTTTCCCAAACCTCCTTCCGGTCCCTTTCCTCTATCGCCTCCCGCGCCCCATAAATCGTAAGCGGGTCATATTTGTACAATTCCGCAGCGGAATAGAAAGAAACATCGTTCATCCTCGCAAGCCTCGCCAGCGCGGAGGTCCCGACCTTGTTTATCAGGTCCCCCATCGCAGTGACCGCATCCGCTCCCACAATCACCATATCCGCCTTCTTCATGAACCTGTTCACTCCCATGTCCACTGTGAGCGTCACATCCATTCCGGCCTTCGCCAATTCCTCCGCGGTAAGCCTTCCCTGGAAGCGGGGCCTGGTCTCGCAGCACACCACGCTTATTTTCTTCCCATCTCTATGCGCCCTCTTCAATATTCCCGTAACAGTGCTGGAGTGGCAGTGCGTAACCACCAATCCCTTCTCCGGCAAAAGCATCGACCCGAACTCCGCGATGTTCGCCATGGAGTCCTCCATCTTTTTTATGTATTTCTCCTCGTCCCGCACAATCATCTTCTTTAGCTGCTCCATCGAGGCGGTAGGCCTCCCCGCAATCTCAGAAATGGAAAAATCCACGGACTCCCTCATCATGTTCCGCAGCATGGGCTCGGTGGGCCTCACGTGCATTATCCTCCCCCTGGCATCCCGCAGCTCCTTCACGAGCTGCTCCTTGGTCTTTGCCTTGGAATCCTCCACGGTCCATATGACCGCGCGTATTCCCGCCTTCGCGACGTTCCTCGCCCCCTGCACCTTCAAATCCGTTATGTCCTTCAAAAGTTTGTCCACACGGTTCATATCAGCACCCAGCTTCCAGCATCCTATCCTACCCCAGAATAATCCAACCTGATCTTTCCCAAATAAACGCCCGGCGTATCCGTCACCCTTCCAATCGCCTGCGCCTTCACGCCGTTCCTCTTCGCAATCCCGAGGATCTTCCCCTCCTCCTTCTCCGGCGCCACAACCACCATCCCCATCCCCATGTTGAAGGTGCGGTACATCTCCATCTCGTCGTCCACGTGCTTCCAGAGCTCCATGAATATTTT
>JACCLI010000066.1 GCA_013425455.1 Microcaldota archaeon
GTCACCACCGCGCCCCTCCAGACAAACTCAGAGGGCAGGGTTTCCACCGTCCTTCACAACACCGAGCAGCTCGCGTCCCGTGTGCGCTGCGACATAAAGATAAACGCCACTTTTGACGGCGTGACAAAAACCAAAACGTTAACCGCGCAGCACCATCTTTCTGAGGAGCAGTTCCAGTTCGACGCCTATTCGCTCACGCTCCATGCAATCGACAAATACGGGGCCGCGCTCGCGAATAACTCCGTCCGCGCCAACCAGCAGGAAGGCACAACGGATTCCCGGGGCCTCGCATATTTCATAGTGAACAAAAGAAACGACGTGGAGGTCGCGGTCGTGTACAGGGGAAGCGTCATCACGAAGTCCATCTCCGTCCAGAACGACACGTATTACACCCTCCAGGCGCTCCTTTACAATTTTGAACTCGGGGTGGTGGACGACAGCTCCAATCCTCTCGAGGCGGAGATAACAGTCGACAACGACCACTTCTCATCCTCCTCGGTCTCCATCTCCGACACGCCGGTCGCAAGGCCTTCCGTTTCCGTAACGTACGGGACGCTCACCAAAAATCCGCAGATAGACCTTTCCCAGCGCGAGTCCTACACGGTCGTATTCGACCTCACCCCTCCGGACATAAATAACGTCCAGGTGAACATGACCCCTTCGAAGGACATGCGCATAACGTTTGACGTGACTGACCCGAACCAGCTCGCAAGCGGCCCCTCGCTCGACGACACTGTGGTCACTTATACGATAAGCGGAACCACCCGCACCACCGCGGTTTATGTCGAGGGCGGAAAATACGTGGCCGAGATAACCCGCCCGCCCGCCAATTCGCTTGTGCGCTTCACAATCCTCACGAAGGACAAGGAAGGGAACATGAAGACGGTTGAAGGAGAATACCTTGTGCAGTCCACCCCGCAGGGCAACCAAACCACGCCCCCAACTAACCAAACTCAACCACCAGTAAATCCGCCGTCCATCATCCCGCTCGAAAACCCGCTGTTCCTTCTGGCCGCCGCCATCGTCGGCATTGCGCTGCTCTGGGTGGTTTATAATTACATAAGGGGATTGGGTTCCGGGGAGTGAAAATGCACCCCCTGCGATAGGTTTATAAAGCATTTCTACGTATATAAGTTGTGTGAAAAGGTGACAAAATGCCCAGAGGAAGGAGAATTGTAATAAACAGGAAAATAAACGACGAAAAAATCGATCGTCTTACATCCCTAGACCTAAATGACATAAGGAAGAGGAGGGGCGCAGTAGAACGCGGCCTTTCTTCCTCGATCTCATCGGTCATGGAAGCCGCACAGCGCACCTACGAGCGCTCAAGGACCGGCGACAGCGAATTGAAGAGAACCGGCCTCCTTTCCATACAAGACTCATACGAATATCTCCGCACAAAGGGCATGGACATCTCCTTCAGGGCGTTTGGCGGAAGGATAGAGCGGAGGAGCATTCCCTCCGTAAAGGTCGGGAAGAAGAGGTATATCCCGATGCAGTCCCTCGAGGACATACTCGCGGTCGGAAAGGAATTCTATTCCATCCGCGAGGCATACGAACTCTACAAGAAATACAACCGCATGATCAACTACCGCGCATTCATCGGAAGGGTGGAGAAGAGCTCCATCCCCTCGCTGAAAATAGGCACGAAGAGGCTCATACCCAGAGATGCGATAGACAGCCTCTCCCACATCGCCCGCAAATACTACTCGGTTAGCGAGGCGATAAAGGAGCTCCACGTGAAGGGCGTGGAGATAAAGAGGAACGCCTTCGAGCGCAGGCTCGACAGGAACCGCATCCCGCACGTTAAGATTGGCGGGAGGCGCTTCATCCCCCGCGATGTCATAGACGAGCTCGCGGACAAGGAGATCGCCCTCAGCAAGCCTAAATAATCCTTTTGTTTCTACTCTTCTCATGCAGAGAAGGAGAGCCTTATTTCTGGACGCGGACTACGCAATAAGGGGCGGCCAGACGTATGCTCGCCTCTTCGTCAAGGGAAAGAAATCCACCCGCCTCCATTACCTATACGACCCGTATTTCTACGCCGACGTCAACGAGGGCGAGCGTGGTGCCATTGAAAACCTTTCCATAAAAACCAGGGAAGGGCAGGCGGTGCGCCCCAAGCGCACCGAATTCGTCGAGAAAATCCTTTTCGGGGACAGGAAGCGCCTGCTCCGCATCTACTGCCACGAGCCCCGCCACGTTCCAATCCTGCGCGAGGCCATCCCCTTCCCCTGCTACGAGTCCGAAATCCCCTTCGGAAGGCGCTTCATGATGGACATGGGCCTCGTCCCCTTCTCCGTAATATCCTACGAGCGCGAGGGCCGCACAATAAAGAAATTCCTCGGGAGCAGGGACGGAAACCCGTTCATGCTCCGCCGCTTCTCCTTCGACACCGAAGTCTACAACCCCCTGGGCGCGCCCCGCCCCTCCAAGGACCCCATAATAATGTTCAGTTACTCCGATTCCGAGGGGGCTAGAGGGGTGGTCACATTCAAGAAGGACCACAAGCCCTTCGTAGAGGTTGTCGAGAACGAGAAACAGATGCTCGAGCGCTTCTTCTCCATAATGGACGAACGCGACGCGGACGTCCTCTTTGGCTACAACACCACCAATTTCGACCTTCCCTACATGTACGAGCGGGCGAAAAAACTCGGAATCCCCCTCGCGCTAGGGAGGGACGGCTCCCCCTACCGCCTGGTGAGGAAGGGGCTCATAAACCCCCTGGAAATAAGGGGGCGCATCCACATCGATCTCTACCCCGTGATGAAGTTCTTCGGCTTCACGGGCCTCATCCGCACCGACGATTATACTCTAAAGAACGTATACTCCACAGTCACAGGAAAGACCGCCACAAAAATAGACAGGCTGGACATCTGGAGGCAGTGGGACAGCAACGACATCTCCACCCTCACCGATTACGCGCTCTCCGATGCGCTCGCCACGATGGAACTGGGCGAGATGGCGTTCCCGCTCCTCACCGAGCTCTCCACAATAACGCGCATGCCGCTTTTCGACGTCGCATATGCGACCTCCGGCCAGCTGGTCGAGAGCCTGCTCATGAGCGAGGCCACCGCCCGCGGCATGGTGATTCCGCCCAAGCCGAGCGGCTCCGCCGTCAGCGCCCGCCTCGAGAACCCCATCCAGGGCGCATACGTAAAGCTTCCCGCCCCGGGAATCTACGAAAACATAGTGGTGTTCGACTTCCGCGGCCTGTACCCGTCCATAATCTGCTCATACAACATAGACCCGTTCACAATAGACCGCGAGGGAGACTTCAACAAATCCCCCACAGGCGCAAATTTCCTGAAATCCCCCAAGGGCCTCATCCCGATAGTGCTGGATAATCTCATCGACCGCCGCGTTCTCATAAAGCGCGAGCTAAAGGCCGCAAAGAAGGACACCGAGGAATACAAGAAACTCTCCGCCCGCTCGCACGCTCTTAAGATTCTCGCGAATTCCTTCTACGGCTACCTGGGCTACGCCCGCTCCCGCTGGTACAACCGCAAATGCGCCGAGAGCGTCACCGCCTGGGGAAGGATGCACATAATGGAGGCGGAAGAAAAGGCGAATGCCGCCGGCTTCAAGGTTCTTTACATGGATACGGATTCCCTTTTCCTCCTTCTCGATGGAAAAACGCGGGAGGATGCACTCCATTTCCTTGCCAATATCAACAAGGAGCTTCCGGAAAAGATGGAGCTCGAGCTCGAAGGATTCTACTCCCGCGGGGTTTTCGTCAGCAAAAAGGCGGAGGAAAAGGGCGCAAAAAAGAAATACGCGCTTCTCGGCGACGACGGCCGCGTGAAAATCCGAGGCTTCGAGCTCGTGCGCAGGGACTGGTCCGGCGTCGCGAAGGACACCCAGCGCCGCGTCCTCGAGGCCATACTCCGCGACGGCAGCAAGGACAAGGCCGTCGCCATCGTCCGCGAAGTGGTCGAGCAGCTCCGCTCCGGAAAGGTCCCGCTGGATAATCTGGCCATATATACCCAGCTGAAAAAGGAGCCGGACAAATACGACATCGTAAGCCCGGAGCTCTCCGCGGCCCTGAAGGCCCGCAAAAAGGGAAAAACAATGGAGCGCGGGAGCATAGTCGGCTACGTAATCACGAAGAAGGGCAAGTCCATCTCGGAAAAAGCGGAGATTCTCGAATTCGCCCCGGATTACGACCCGGACTATTACATAAACCACCAGGTGCTCCCCGCAGTGATGAAAATCCTTAAGGAGCTGGGCGCAGACGAATACGAGCTCACCCACGGAGGGAGGCAGAAGGGCATGGGCGACTTCTTCTGATTTTTTGCACCCCGGGGCAAATATTTATAAAATAATTGAACGATTTAGGTACAATTCGAAGCGTTTAGTGGGGGGTAGTGAAAATGGCAAGAAAAAGGATGCTCAGCTGGACCCAGACTCATGAGGCGGTGGAGCAGATGATGGAAGGCTTCAACCGCGGCGAGCCGATAAGCCCGGAGGAATCCGAACCCGCCGGCGCCCCGGAGCCAGTCAATTTCGTCCGCAGGAAATCCGGCTACTCAATAAAATATTCCTGGAAGAAACAGAACCCCTCCGCAATCCACATCGAGTCCATGGAATTCTCGGACCGGAACCTCCGCTACCTCCACCAGATAGAGGCGAAGGACGGCTCCGACTCCATCGCATTCACACACTCCGGTTTTACGTACATAGCCCGCAAGACAACTTTAAAGGCGGCAAAACGCCTGCTCGCGGCAGCGGAAAAAATAGGCGAATGCGTCTCCAGCATAGTCGCCTACTTCCGGACGCTAGCGGGCAGCATATACGTCCTCTCGCGCGTAGACAAGGCCGCATGGAGCCTGGACAGGAACCTTTCCGCACCGCACCTGCAGGGCGCGTCCTGGGATGATTTCGACTCCGCGCACAAGAGCAGGTTCGCAGAGCTCGCCACTGAAATGATGGTGAAGCTGCACAAGAGCGGCCACGTTTTCACAAATCCCGTGCCCTCCGAAGTCATGCTTGACACCAAGAAAGCTTTCGTGGCAGACCCGCGCGACCTCAAGCCTATGAGGCGCACGAACGAAGGGGTGGAGAATTTCATCCTTATGCTCCGCGGGCTTCTCCGCAGGGGCTTCTCTTGCGACGGCACCCTTTACTACTGCCTTTCCGTGTATGTGAATTCAATGGAGGGCGAGTGCCGCGGCTGGTACAGGAAAAACAAGAGGTCCGCGCCCGCAGACCTTTTCCAGGTCGCTCAGGAGCTGGAAAGCCGCGTTGCGGCATAAACTCTATAGTTCCTCTACTGCGGTCGCTCCGCCCGCCTCTTTCTCCCTGGAAAACCTATAGCTCCTGGCAAACTCCGAATTCATAAGGTTCTCCTCGTGCGTAATCACGAACGCCTGCTCCACCAGCTGGGGCACCTTGTTCTCCAGCGCCTCGGCAAGCGCCTGCACGGCCTCCTTGTCCAGGTTGTGCGTGGGCTCGTCCAATATCAGCCACCCCGCCTCCGGCGCGAGCACGGTAGCCATCGCAATCCTCAATGTGAGGGAAAGGCACGCCCTTTCCCCCCCGCTCGCGACTTTTTCCAGCCTCCTCCACTCCCCGTCATAAACCTCGAACGCATAATCCTCCTCGCTCGCCGCAATCCTCAGCTGCCTGTAATCCGCATAAGGATAAAGTATCGGCCATATATCGTTCATCGCCGAATTTATCGCCTCCACCAGCTCCATCCTGAGCTCCGCCTGCGTCTCGCCGATTGCGTTCCTCATTATCACGAGCTGCTCCAGCATCCCGTTTCTTTTTCTAACATCCTCTTTGAGGGCTTCCAGCGCCCCCATCTCCTTCCCCAGCCCCGCAACCATCTCTTTCAGCGATTCAATCGCCCGCCTCGCCTCCCTTGTTTTCCCGTCCGCCCTTTCGCACTCCACCCTCAGCTTGCTTACATCTGAATATAATCCATCATATTCCTCCGCGCTGAATCTTATCCCGCCCCACTCCCTCTCCAATTCCCTCGCCCTCCCCCTCGCCCCCTCCAGGCTTTTCTTCTTTTCCAGGAGCCCTTCCATCTCCCGCAGCGTGAACAATATCTCCCGCGCCTTCCCCTCCGCAATCTTCTTCTTCCCCCTCAGCTCCGCCATCCCCTTTGCGTGCGCCTCCGCCTTCCTTTTCGCCCTTTCCAGCTCTCCCGCAATCCCCTTCACATCCTCAATCTCCATTCTCGCCTTCCCCTCGGCACCGGCCGCCTCCCGCAGCACTTTTTTAGTGTGCAGAAGTTCCTTCTCCATCTCCGCCAATCTCTTCCGCAGCTCCGCCGCATCCCCCTTCTTTCTTTTCGCAATCTCGGCCCTCTCCTTATGCAGGTGCACCGCCTTGTCCTTCCCGAGCTCGGCCCCGCACACAGGGCAGCTCTCCTTTCCGTCCAGGCCCCCGAGGTATTTTTCCATCTCCTCGGCTTCAGCGATGAAGGATTTCGCCTGCGAGCCCAGCTCCACCATCCCAAGTTCCAATCTCTTTTCCGATTCCTCCAATTCCTTAACGCTCTTCCCGCCCAAAATCATTTCCAGTTTCTTTTTCGCCTCCTCTTTCTCCCGCGCCGCCCTCTCCGCATTCTTTGCCCTGTTCTCCAGCGCCCCCATATTCCTGGATAAGGATGACTCCTCCTTCTCCAAAACAGAAATTTCCTTCCCAATCCTCTCCGCCTCTGCTTCCGCCCCCCTCAGTTCCGCCCTCTTCACCGCAGCCTTCTCCCCGCCCACTTCCTTTCCCTTGAGGTCCGCCTCCAGCGCTTCAGCTCGCGCCCTCTCCTTCCCAAGCGCCTCCCCCGCCCGTTCCTTCCTCTCCTTCATTTTGCGCATTTCCGCGAGCCCCTTCTCCGCCACGTCCGCCTCCTTTCTCTTCGCCTGCAGCTCGCGCTCCGCATCCCCCGCCTTCTTTTCCTCCTCCCCGAGCAGACCCTTCTTCTCTTTCAGTTTTTTCCCAATTTCCCCGTGCCTCGCCGCATCATACCTCTGCTCCAATACCTTCCGCTCCCCCTCCAGCCGGTTTATCACGCGCACCGCGTTCGCCCGCGCATCCTCAAACCTGTCCAGCCCCATCAGGCCGTCCATCTCCCTCTTCCGCCTTCCGGCCTCCAGTTCCAGGAAATATCCGATATTGTTCTGCTCCGAATAAACCGCACGGTTGAAAAGGTCGAAATCCACGCCCAGCTTCTCCCCGACTATTTCGCTCACGCGCGCCTGCCCCGAATCCAGCACCTTTCCGTCCTCATAAATCTTCGCCGCCGCCTCCACCCCCCGCGCGGATTTCCTTAGCGCCCTCACCACACGGTAGCCCTTCCCTCCGTGCGAAAATTCCAGCGCAACGCCCGCCTCCTTCTCGCCGTGCCTGAATATGTCCTCGCTGCCCACGCTCTTTCTCCGAAGCGCGGGGAACGTCCCGTAAAGCGCATAGCATATCGCATCCAGAACCGCGCTCTTCCCGCTCCCCATTATCCCCACGATCAGGTTCGTCCCTTTCCCGAACTGGAGCCTGGTGTGCGCATGCGACCTCCAATTTTTCAGTTCTACGGAAGTTATCATCCGCAGATACTTGTCAAATAAATATTAAGAACTGGACGCTGCGCGCTGCCCCCCCGAACCCCTTATAATATTTATCGTATATTCTCTTTCCCATGAAATACATCGCATTATTCCTGGGGATATCGCTCCTGCTTTTCGGGTGCCTGGATTATTTCCGATTCGAGCCCGCGGGGCCGCCGCAGGAGATAAACACCACCCCTCCGCAGCGCGAGGTCTTCTGCATAGACACCACCCCCGCCAACTCGTGCTCATCCACCAAGCCCATGTACTGCACCGCTTCCGGCGCCCTGATTTCCGACCCGGAATACTGCGGCTGCCCGTCAGGCACCGTGCTCCGCGGCGATGAGTGCGCCCCATTCTGCTCCGACGGCACGGAACCGGATTCCTGCTCTTCGGCAAAGCCGGACTATTGCACGCACAACTCCACCCTCATAGAAAAGGCCTCGGTCTGCGGCTGCCCCACGGGCGCAACCCGCTCCGGGGACACATGCCTTCTCAAGTGCACAGACGGCACCTCTGCAAGCCAATGCTCCGAGAACAAGCCGATGTACTGCTCCGCAACTCTTTCTCTTGTGGAGGACGCATACAGGTGCGGCTGCCCCCCTGGCACGGTCATAATCGAAGGCCATTGTGCCGCCGCAAAATGCGTTGACGGCACTCCCGCAGGGGAATGCGCGGCGACCGCGCCGAACTTTTGCAACGAGAACCTGCAGATTGTCTCAAACCCAGGGGAATGCGGATGCAACTACGGAAGGATAGCGACCCCGGACGGGCGCAATTGCGTCTCCCCCCGCTCCTACGCCTACCGCGAGGACAACGATTTCTACCCGGCCACCGGAGTGAAGATGTACGTGAGGAATTCCGAGCACATCGAGTGCGAAAACGCGGATTACATACTATTGGATCTCAGCATAACCAACGAGGGCAACGCCTCAATCTCTTTCTCCGATGAGGAATTCCCGGCGCTCCAGCTTTTCTCGGGCAGCGGATACAAATGGCTGGCGGTTGAATACCCCGTGAATGATTCGCAGTGCAGCGAGGTCGCCAAATTCCCATGGGGCACCTCCATAGAGCCCGGCAAGAGAAGCGCGGGCATCGTCTGGTACAGGCTTCTGAACTGGGAGAGTGACGCTTCCTATTATATCTATTACTCGGCCCAAAACCAGGCCTATGCGGTGAAGCTGCACCCATGAACCTCCACGGGTGCGCGAAAGCCAATTACCAGGCGATGTGAGCGCACCCACATTCTAGTGGCTTTCGCCTAAAGCCAGTATCCTTGGAAGCCACGGGCTTTAGCCCGTGGAGGTTCAACCCTCATCCTTTTAACTTTTCTTTTCTTATTCAACCCATGAGATACATTGTATTGTTCCTGGGGATTATGCTCCTGCTTTATGGCTGCCTTGATTATTTCCGCTTTGAGCCCGCGGGTCCGCCCCAGCAGGTGAACGGAACCTCCGGCGGCACATCCGCCCCGCCATCCACACAATCCACATGTTCCGATGGCACATCCATTAATTCCTGCTCATCCACTAAACCGATGTATTGCACAGCTTCCCAAACACTTGAGCAGCGCGCCTCGCTCTGCGGCTGCCCCGTAGGCTTTATCATGCAGGGCGACTCCTGCATCTCCCAGTGCACGGATGGCACTTCCCTTGACAGGTGCTCACGCACAAAACCCAAGTTCTGCAACCAGTATGGCCAGCTCGTGGACAAGGCGTCCATGTGCGGCTGCCCCGAGCTTTCCGTGCGTTCAGGCGAGATATGCGCCCCTGCCTGCCAGGACGGAACCCTTCCGGGCGAATGCTCCGCAACCAAGCCTTCCTACTGCTCAGAATCGCGCTCATTGATTTCAAATCCGTCCGAATGCGGCTGCCCGGCAGGCCAGGTGCTTCAGAGCGGGCAGTGCAAAGCCGCCAAATGCATAGATGATACCCCTGTGGGCGGGTGCTCCACGCACATGCTCCCCACCTACTGCGACGAGACCCTCACACTGGTGCGCAACCCGCGCGTTTGCGGCTGCCTCTCCGGCGAGATTCTCAGCGAGGACAAATCACAGTGCCTCAATCCCGACGCCCTTTCTTACGATGAGGGCGACAAGTTCAAGGTCTTCGACGAAGCGTACATGCGCATAGACCAGGCGGAATGGGTGGAATGCGCCACAGGGGATTTCATAAGGATAAGGCTCCAACTTGACAATTCCGACAGTACGACTGCCTATCCGCTCTCCGAGACCGAGTTCAAGCTTTTCATGCGCGAACACAGCTCACAGACCGGCACCTGGGTTAGTGTCGAATACCCGTCCCACGACGGCCTCTGCGCCGAGGACGACAAGTTCGCATGGACCTACACCATGGATGGGGATGTGAACACGGGAATGGTCTGGTTCAGGCTACCTGGGCCGTATGATTCCGGCCTGGAGTATTCAGTCTATTACAGGGGAATGAGGGTGGAGATAAGCCCTTGAGCGGACAGCCCAAATCTACTGCAACCTGAAGCTCTAGAGCGGATTGCAGTAGCCCACTCCGCTCGCATTCTCCACGCACTCGTCCGGGCAGTAGCGTATCTCGTACTGTATCTCGTTTCCCGAGCAGTAGTATTCGTAAAGGTCATATGAGTCCATCGGGTCGCAGCTGTCCGTGCGCGTGGTCGTGCCTTTCGTGGTTGTGCCCGGGACAATGTAATTCCTCCCGCCGTCACTGTCCGCGCAGGTGTCCTCTATGCATCTCCCGCTGCTGCACACCTCCCCCGAGGCACACTCAATCGTTGTGAAACTCCCCTCTCCTTCCCTGTTGCAGAACCTTTCCTTGACCGCGTAGCTTCCAGAGCAGCTGTCGGTTTCCAAGCGGCTGTATCCGTTGTCTGTGTAGACCCTCACGGTCCCATAAGTGTGCTCATCCTCTCCGCCGTCGCTGTCCTCGCAGTGCACGGGCGAGCACACGTTGCTGTAGCAATACTCATGGTATGCGCTGAAGCAGTTCACCGTAGCCTCCGCAACGCTTGAGCCGCTGCAGAAATATTCTTTGAGGGTATAGAGGTCAGCGCATGCGTCCGGGCTGCTGCTTGCCCCTGCGGTCGTTGTGCCGAAAATGCCCCTCACGTTGCCTCCGTCCGTGTCCGTGCACGTCTCCCTGATACATTCCCCGCCAGAGCACATTTCGCTGCTCCCGCAGTTTATCCTAGTGTCGCTGATAGTGTTCCCGTCGCAATAGTACTCCTTCACCGTGTCCGAGTCGTAGCAGTCGTCCTCCCACTCGTCGCTCCCCTTGCTCACGGTACCGTATTCGTCCTCATCCCTGCCGCTATCCGTGTCCCTGCAGGTGTACTCAAGGCACCTCCCGTCGCTGCAGTAAAATTCCTCCCCGCAGTTCGCAACGGTCTGCACCATGGTGCCCCCGGAGCAATAGTATTCCTTCACGCTGGAAGTTCCCGAGCAATAATCTACATACACCCCTCCGCCCTCCCTCAATGTCCCCCTTTCCAGGATGTTCATCCCGCCGTCGGAATCAGTGCATGCCACCGCCGCGCATGCCCCGTCCACGCAGGCTCTCCCGCTTCCGCACGCAAGCAGGATGTTCGCGATTCCGCTCTCAGAACAATAATACTCCTTCACGGTGTTCGCATCCGAGCAATCATCCGTATATCTCTCCGTTCCCCTTGCCGTGGTGCCCAAAACATCCGCGGCCTGCCCCCCGTCGCTGTCCATGCACACAGGGGAGGCGCACATCCCTCCCGAGCATTCCGTGCCCTCCGGGCAGGAGACCCGCTCGCTTTGGATTTCATTATCTGTACAATAATACTCGAAAACAGCAGTGGTGCTCGCGCAGGAATCATTCTGCCTTGTTTCCCCTTTCGTTATATATCCGGCCTCGAGCGCATTTTTTCCATTATCCGAATCCACGCACTGCGTGTTCGTCGTGTTCTGCTGTGCGCACATTCCTTCGTATGCGACGCTCACGTTAGCCTGCCTCGCATAGCACGCATTCGTATAAGTGTTCCCGTCGCTCCCGCACATATACGCTCGCTCGCTCCCGCACTGTTCCGGCCCACCCAGCAAGGTGCACCCTGAAATAAGCAAACCCAAAACCAAGGCGAATACAATTCCTCTCATGGTGCAGATAATCAATGAGAAGATTTTAAACTCTTCCAAGAGGAAGAGGGGGCGCGCCCCCTCCTCTCTTTAGGGTAATCATACCTCCCCCCTACTTCACTTTGCAACCCCTCGCTCGTACTCCTTACGCAAAATGCCAGACCTTCAAAACGTTTATTAATTCCGAATATGATTTCAGACCTATGTCCGGCATTGACCTCATTTTGGCAGTCGGCCTCTTTGGCGCCTTTATCCAGCTCTTCGCCTTTGTGCTAAACATTCTTGGCAAGATTTCCTACAACTCCTTTTCCTACATCTCGGCGAACGCATTCGGCTGCGTATTTACTTCCTATTATGCGCTTATGACCGGCTCCATCCCCTTCCTCGTGCTCGAAGTGGTCTGGGGAGCATTCGCATTCTACAAGCTAGCGGGCAAATTCCTCAAAAAATAGTCCCGCGACCCACTCTTTTATTAATCTCCGCGCAGTAATCCATTCACGTGATGACAAAGGTGATCTCTGAGGCTTCGGCCGATGATGAATGATAGGCGGTCTGACTAAAATTCATCTGCCAGTGCATTTGAAAACCGATAAAAAACTTGTGCGAAATAGGGTTCCATGAAAAACCTGATGGTCTCCCTTCTTCTGGTTTCCTTGTTCGCCCCGCTCGCGT
>JACCLI010000011.1 GCA_013425455.1 Microcaldota archaeon
TAAATATGAAGTGTCAGCAGCAGTCCGCGTTCCCGTCCGTAGGACAGTACAGGCAAAACCGTAAAGGGGCTTAACTTCCGAGTTCGAGATGGGATCGGGTGTTTCCCCCTTCCTATGGCCGCTGACAAAATATTGATAGTCGGGAAGGGTTTTTAAAACATATCCATACACTAATAATCTAATATGACCACCAAACCATCCTACAAGATCCCTCCTATGAGCCATGACCATGTCCGCTGGGCAATAGGGGACATCCTGAAGGACCCGGAGGGGCCGCTCAAGGGCGTGAGGATGCCCGAGGCGCTTTCCGGTGGCAAGCCTGACGCGCAGGCTGTGGTTGACCTCCTCTCATCCTGCGGCATAAGGCGGGGGGCGAAAGAATTCTTTTCCAGGGTGCTGGAAAACGCGGATGAGGACGCGGATCTGGTGGACCGCCACATCGCCGGGTACGGAAAGGGGCTGAACATCGCCGCAAAATCGCTCATACGCATAATTGTCGTGAACACGAAGGAAGAAAAGCCGGATATGGAGATGGAATCCGCCCTTTTCGCATGCATCGATGCCGCGGGCAAGATGCGTGAGAAGGACAGCGGGCTTGCGCTCGCCTTCCTTGAATTCTGCGGAAGCGCGGCATTCGGCTCCGAGCATCTCAAGAAGGTTTCCAGGCATTGCGGAAGGGATGAGGTGATCGAAACGGCTCTCTCGATCAAACAGTCCCCGAAGGAGAACACCGGCTCCGTAATGGAGGAATTCTTCCTTGCAGTGCACCAAGTGGCCTGCAACATAAAGGAGGAACACGAAATCGAGGGGATCCTCCGATTCTTCCTGGAAGCGTGCCTTACCGTCTCAGGGAAATGCCCAGAAGCGCTCTATTCCTTCATATATTATTTCTGCAATTCCTCCTGGGAGAGCATCGAGGAAGGTTTGCTCTACATTGGAATATTCTCAACCCCGGGAGTTCTGCAGGCATTCTCTTCCATGGGCAAGAACTATGCGCGCATAGCGGAACTTGCGGATGAATGCTTTAATATCGCGAAGTCGGCGGCGAATAGGGCGGATGAAGGCTGCGACGGCATCCAGGAGGCGGTCCCATGCTTCTCCGAAGCTCTTGGAAAGCTGGGCGGCAGCTGGCCGGCGGCAACAATCCCCTTCGCTCGGTATTTCCACATGCTTCTGAAGGACAAAAAACTAGAGAGTGTGCAGCGGCTTGCGGACAATTTCACCTCGGAAGATAACCTCCGGGCGCTGGAAGACCTGAAGGACGACCCGCGGATGCAGCTTGCCCTTATGGAAGCCTGCTACATGGCCGCGGTGGGCACCGCAGCAAACTAGCAAACGAGTTAAATCCTTTTGCTGCAAATTCCTTTCATGTCCCTTCTTGTAGGCATAGTGGGCAAGCCCAACGCGGGCAAAAGCACCTTCTTCTCTTCCCTCACGATGGTTGATGCGAAGATTGCGCCTTATCCGTTCACTACTCTGGAGCCGAACACCGGGGTCGGGCACGTGCGCAAGAAGTGCCCGCATTTGGAAAGGGGGAAGAAATGCTCGCCCCAGGATTCCGCGTGCGAAAATGGAATTCGGTATGTGCCGGTGAAGCTTTTGGATGTTGCCGGGCTTGTGCCCGAGGCGCACAAGGGGCGCGGGCTGGGATTGCAGTTTTTGGACGACCTCCGGACCGCGGACGGCTTCATACAGGTGGTGGACGGGAGCGGCAAGAGCGATTTGGAGGGGAACCCCACGCAGGGGGCGGACCCGGCGGACGAAGTGCGCTTTTTGGAGCTGGAGCTAGAACAGTGGATATTCGGCATTTTGGAGAAGAATTGGAAGAAGATAAAGGGGCGCGGGATTGCGGAGCTCGCGGAAATCCTCACTGGATTGAAGGTCACTATCCCGCAGGCGGAGAGGATTGCAAAGGAGCTGAACCTGCCTTTGGAGAGAATAGAGTGGAACGAGGCGGAGCGCCTCTCCTTTGCGAAAAAGATACTCGAGACGAAGCCGATGGTGGTTGCGGCTAACAAGATGGACTCCGGCGCGGATTTGAAGGCACTGCAAAAGGAATTGCACGGTAAAAAGGTAATCCCCTGCTCCGCGCTCTACGAACTGGTCCTGAGGAAGGCTGCGAAAGCGGGGAGCATCGAATACTGGCCAGGGGACGCGGACTTCAAGATTCTGAAGGCAACCAAGGAGCAGGAGGAGGCGCTGAAGCGCGTAAAGGATTATCTTTCCACGCACGGAAGCAGCGGGGTGCAGCAGGCGCTCGAGTCCCTTGTGTTTGGCGGCTTGCACCGGATCGCGGCATACCCTGTGGAGGATGAGTCCAAATGGGAGGACAGGAAGGGCAATCTCCTCCCGAACGTGCACCTGATGGAGGAGGGAAGCACCGCAATCGATCTGGCGGAGAGGGTGCACACCGACCTCGCGAAGAAATTCATAGGCGCGATAGACGCAAAAACGGGAAAACGCATAGGAAAAGAATATGTATTAAAAGACTCTGATGTGATTAAGATAGTCTCAGGAAGGTGATTTTTTGGACAAGAATATATTATATCCAATAATATCAGTAATCGTGGTCATACTGGTCGCGGCGGGCATATACATTGCCGCAGAGGCGCTGGGCGGAACGAAGCCACACGACGGGGGTGGGGAAACCGCCATAAATGCAAGCGAACTCTACTTCCGCGCGATAGAGAAGCCCATCGGGGCCGGCGATTATATCTATTCATACAGGGAATCCTACGAGAACGGCTACTGGATGGACGTGACGGTTTCCAGGAAGGGGGACCTGCAATACGTGGAAAAGAGGGACCCTGCATACGGAAGACAGGCGTATCTCCAGCCGAATTCCACAATATTGTGCATAAAACACCTGAACGATAACATATGCGTCTCCCTGAACAGCACCTCCCGCTTCATCAGCTATGCTGGAGACCTCGGAAGGATGCTCTACGACCAGGAGGCGCTGCGCCAGATGTCCGAGATGAACAGGAAGCTCCATTCCCATGGCGCGCTTGTTTTTGAGGAGGCCTCGGAAAAAACAGTGAACGGCCATGAATGCGTGGAATTGAATTATAGCATAGATTATTCCGGCCTCACCGTGGCACAGCTCAACGACATGGGCCTCTCGGTGAACAGCCCGCTTGTGCTCCGATCCAAGCAATACAACTATTCCATGTGCGTGGACCCGGAGAGCTACGAAATGTACGAGAAGAGGATAGACTTCGTGGACCTGGGCCAGTACCGGATGATAAGGTCTGAGACCTCGACCATCACCTGGGGCACGGGGATGGATGTAACGGTGCCCACCCAGCTCTCCAGCGAGGATGACCTGTACGGGCTTTATGCAAACGTGAAGCAGGAGGCTGATGAATACTATGCCTGCCTTGGCCAGAACGGCTCCGACAGGTGCATAGCCGAGGTTGCGATCGGCTGGAAGGACCCGGTGCTTTGCGAAGAGACGCAGGCAGAGAAAGATTTCTGCTTCCTCAACGCGGGCCTGGGTGCTGAGGACCCTTCAGCATGCGATAAGGTGAGCGCAAGCATAAAGGACACCTGCTATATAGAATTCGCGAACAAGATGAAGAATACGAGCTTCTGCGGGCTCATCATCAACGCTACGATGAAGCAGCAGTGCCTCGCGCTCAACATGACCGGGACCGGTGAATGCGGCAGGGATGCGGACTGCGTGCGCGCGGGATGCTCCTCTCAATTGTGCCTGCCGGCCTCACAGAGCGACACGATTACAACGTGCGAATATGTGCCCGAGTTCGCATGCCTCGCGCAGACTACATGCGGATGTGTGGACGGGCGGTGCTCCTGGAGGCAGACGCCGGAGTACCTTAACTGCTTAAACCAAACTATGGGGTGAAAAAATGATAGTGAACTCTAGAGTGAATAAGATAGAAGCGACAAGGGATAAGGACGGGCCGGGAAAGGGCCTCAAGATAAAGATTGACATCAAGGATGTCGGCGGCAAGGGCGAGGACGTGGATGTCGGATACGAATTCACGGCCGAATACTTGGAGGATGTGGGAAAAATCTTCTTGGCCGGGGAGATAACCGACCGCGTGGAGAAGAAGGCCGCGGATGAGGCAAGGAAGATGTGGAAGGAGAAGAAGGAGATTTCCCCTGAATACAAGCTTTCCCTGCTCAATTCCATAAACTATGTGGCCAGCATAGAGGGTGTGCTTGCATCCAAAATCGTTAGGCTTCCGCCTCCGATTGCGCCACCGCGCCTCACGAAGAAAGAGTGACCGCACCTTTCAGGAGAAGGTACATTCCATACGAAAGGGGAACTTCTTTCTTTTCCCCTTTCTCCAATTTTTCCATCGTTGAGTTTAGGAACTCCTGCGCAGGTATTGGCTGGAGCGCCTCTATTTTGATTGGCTCCCCCCCAAAAGCTGCCGCATCCCTGTAAGGCTCGAAGTTATCTAGCGATTTGAGCTCCTTTGCAATCAGGCCAGTGGAGCCGTGCAGTGTGTTCGGGACGCGGATGAGCCTCTTGGTGTCTATTGTCACGCCCGTATCCACATCTATGCATTGCACCGGCAGCATCTTCGCCACCACCCCCATCCTGTCCACGATGTCCTTGATGCTGGTCTTGCTCCAGAGCCCCGTGCGCATCCCCTCCCTCAAAAGGGCGGCTTCCTCCGGCTTCAGGAGCCTGCGGTGGATTGCGCCCGGATTCTCCTCCAACAACTTCACGGCCATCCTGTAGAACCTTCCGCGATAGCCCCAATCCCCCTCCCTCGGCCCGTATGTTTTCCATTTGTCCTCCTCCGGGGAGGAGAAGAAACTCCTGTAATCTAATCCTTTTCCTGCTATGTAATCGCTTATCTCCCTTCTCGCGTCCCCCTCCAGCATCCTGTACGCCGGGTCCCGCACGTGCACATGGTATCCCCGGTTCCCTGAGAACACTATCTTGAGGCTGTCCCTCCGCACGCCGAAATCCGAGAGCAGGAAGTCCTCCACCAGCCTCATTGCGTCGCTTCTCACTTTTTCCTGCTCCTCCTTAGATAGGAAAAGCCCCGCGTGCACGTCCAGGTCAAATATGAGGTCCCCGCCGCCCCACCCCTTGTTCTCCATCGGGGTCGCCTTCGGGAACTTGTAGTATGCGATTGAATGTGAGATGTAGAGCGGGGTGTCCTTGATTAGGTAATTCTGCAGGGCCGCGTTGCTCTCGAAGCCCATGTGCCTGGACTCTATCTTCTTCTCGAAGCCGCCCACCCCGAACTCCCTCTGCTCCACGCTGGGCACCTCTATGCTAGCCTTCCGGTAGTATTCCGAGAAGCGCTTCAGGACGAACTGCTTTTCCTTTTCTTCCAATTTTCCACCTTTCCCTTCCAATTCAGCGGGCTGCCTATCCTGCAGTCCGCGACGCAAATCCCGTAGCTCAGGAGCGTTGCGCACGCGGGCATGGTGTACCCCCTCTTGACCACGTGCTCCAGCTGGTATTTGGTTTTCTTTTCATCGTAATCCGGCAGGTTTGAGAAGATTGAATGGACCTTTTCCATTGATACATTTTTCGATAATAGATAAACTGCCAGCGCCCACCTCGCCTGGTGGTTGAGGTTCTGGTGCGCCCTCGCCTGTTCCAATAGTTTTTCTATGCAGGGGGGGTTGTCGCCCTCCTTGAAGCTCATCTTCATCACCGCCTCCTTCGGGACGAGCACCATGAGCTTTTTGGAATATTCCTGGATTATCTTCGGAGGGCTCTGCACCGGCTTGAGCGCCTCCATCCTTATTCTCACCGCCTCCTCCATCAGCCTGATTACCTCCGGCCTTTTCACCTCCACGAAACCTTTCGCGACGTTGCGGAAGATGAGGCGGTAGTCCACGGAGCGGGGAGAAAAGGAAACGTACTGGGAGACGGGCAGCACCATCCTTCCCTCGAACTCAGTGGGCTTTATGCCCAGTTCGTCACCCAATTTTCTGATGTTTTCCTCGGAGTCCGAGCGCATAAATGAAGAGGCGCGCTTCGCCTCCGCGACCGCGAACCTCCCGGTGAGAAACCTGTTTTTCAGATATGCGAGCATCACCCTCGCCGCCGCATACGAGCCTAATTCGATAAGTTCGTCCGAGGGGTGCAGGCGGTAGGCGTGCTCCTTTTCCCCTTTCAGCGCGGCGACCACCCTCTGCACCGCCCTTTCCATTATCTCATCATTCAGTTCCAGGGAGGAGCCTTCCACCTTCTGTTTCGCTTCGGAGGTGAAGGGGTATTTGGATGAAAACGAGAACTCCATACGCACCTATTTTGCGCTGGAGGGAATAAAACTGTTTTGGGACCGGGTTTCCGCTAATTCAGGCGGCATCCTTCTGGCTGGCCCTGCCCTCGAACCTGTCGAATTCCGCTGTCGCCACGAAAAGAAGCTCGGTGCTGAGTATCGCGAAAAATTCCGCCTTGGGCCAGACGCCTGTGACGGTTTTCGCCGATTCCAGGGCCGTGTCCACATCCTTTGCCTTCCACGCTTCCAGCCCAGCCTTCATTCTGGCTGCCACAATCTCTACCGCGACAAGCTGCAGCTCCCTCACTTCCTTCTGTGTGGAGGGGGGTTTTGGGGGCTGCTCCACAGCCAGTCTATCCTTAAAATCAGGGGTTTCTACCCTTCCCCTTCGTTCAGAAACAGGAGTTATGTGAGAGATTTTCGCCTCTCGCCCTTGGATAACAAACCCTACGCCACTCGATTCCATATTCTCGCCTTGCAATTATACAAAGAGGTGTGAATTAAGTAAAATAAATGCACCGAACCAAGGTTCCAAAATCCTCATGCCGACTCAGGCAGCCCTATCCGCAGAACGCGGCTCCTGCAACAGCTCGCCAACGTATGGCACCAGCGCCTCAGTCACAGCAGAGCCAACGATTACAAAGAACTCCTGCATCATCCTCCTATTATCGTACGGCATGGTGATGTCCGCCTCAATCATGGCGCCCTCCGCGGCCTTCTTAAGGCGCGGGTCGGTGAGCTTATCCACCAGCGCCGCGAGCTTGGCCAATACCGCTTCCCTTTCCGGGTCTTTCTTCAGTTCCCTCTTCCCAAAATCAGCAACTTCTCTGCCGTAACTGAACTTTCGCACTTTTCTTACTTCGGTCGCCGCGCTTGCCATTCCTTCCATTTTCGCACTTGCATCTAGATTAATCTGAAAAAGAATATAAATTTATGCACTACAGCATCCGCGGAGAATCATCTGGGCTCGGTAATCATTCTTGCCGGATCAAGAAGATCTGCAGGAAGCTTTGAGAAGAATTCGCTCATCGGGCTCATTCCGTCGGGCACAAACCTCGCATCCCTTGCCGCAACCTCCAGCCTGCACATCAGCCCCAGCAATTCAATCTCGGACAAATCCGGAAACAGGTAGCGCATGCGCCTAGACAGACCCTCCTGCACAAGCCATATCTCCATTATTTCCATTCCGCGGGGAATCTCATCTTTTTTTGGTCTGAAAGGCACATCACGGGTAATCTCATCCGCGCTCGACCTTGCCCGGGCCTCCTGTTTCCCGCAGGCCGCCATTGGCTCCGGAGGCACGATAAAGGAGCGGTTATGCCTTATCCTTGCAACCAGCAGCGCCTGCACAGGGAACTCGCTGGTGTCTTCCGGGTCCTCGCTCCTGAGCCTTGCGCGTGGAGCGCCCTGCCTGAAAAGAATTCGCCTGGGCATTTTACCATTTGTATCTGCGCACATGGGAACCGGTCTGAGCGCCTATAAGCAAAAAAAAGAAATATAAATTTATCTCCTGCGCATGGGCCGGATTTTCTCCCCGAGGTAATGCGCCACGGTGAGGTACGCCATGTCGAATGCGACGAGGAGTATGAAGTACGTCCACGCGCCCGTGATCAATCCGATGCTTAGCGCCCCTCCCTTCAGCCAGAGCCTGTATTCGCCCAGAGGTGCGAGGTCGCCCGTGAGCGGTATCTCGTCTATGCATGAGAGGATGAAGAACGCGAGCAGGAACCACATGTCTATGGCGCCTATCCCGTAGAAAAGGGCGATCACGACCGCAACCAGCACCGCGAGCCCGTGCGCGACCCTGTCCACCTTCGCCATGAAGACCTGCGCCGCGATTATCGCAAGGAACAGTGATGCGGCGGGGGAGAACGAGAGCAAAAATGCGTATGCGAGCCCGGCGATTATCGCGAGGGGCCATTTGATAAGGCCTTTCCCCGCCCTCTCGTCTTCTATGAAGTCGACGACCTTTATCGACCCTCCGGAAATCACAGCCGCAAGAACATCGTACATATTCTACCCCGCGCAGAGTATCTTTCGGAAAAGTTAAATGCGTTCCTACTCCTGCGCCGCGTACCAAATAAGCGGGAAGGCGAGCGTGGCATCCGCCCTTACAGTAACGTGCTTCCCTGCTTCCGAAATCTTTCCCCAGCTTATTGCTTCGGATGCTGGGGCGCCGCTTAAACTGCCGTCGTAGGATTCGGAGGTGGAAACATAGAGGGCGTAGTCAAGGCCGCCGCGAAGCAGGTTTACCCCAATTGTGTGATGCTTGGAAATCCCCCCTCCCAAAACTATCGCCGCGGTCTTGTCCGCGTTCAGCACAATGTCCGCCAGCCCCTTCATATCTTTCGTCACATCTATGGCAAACTCCCTGTGCTTCTGCTTCGCAAAATATGCCTGCAAACCGATTGCGGAATCGGTTATTCCAGGGGAGAACACGGGCACCTTCCTCTCATATGCCCAATGCAAAAACGAGTTCTCATCCTTTATGTTCCTGCCCATCTCAAAGGCGAATTCAGAAGGGGAGACGGGCGAGCGCTTCGCAAGCTCCGCGAAAATGGGTTTCAGTTTTTCTTCCAATAATTCGTATCTGTCATTCGGAACAAGTATATTCCCTATCCTATTCACCCCCTCCTGGTGGAGCTTCGCGTCATCCGCGGAAAAGGAGCCCAGGAAATATGATTCGTATGCCTTGATCATGTCGTGGTCCAATGAGCCGCCTGTTGTGATGATTGCATTCACCCATCCCTTTTTCACCATCTGCGCAAAAATCCCGCGGAGCCCGGAAGCCGCCATGTTTGCGGTGAACGCCAAAAAAACAGTGCACTTCTCCTTTTTTATCCTCTTTATGAGTTCCACTGCCTTCTGTAATTCCGTTGCCTGGAACCCCGCGTCACCGTAAGCATTTATGAGTTCGGAAAGCTTCGGCGCCTTCTCGAATTTGAAATCCTTTATCTCGTCCATGGGTTGGATTGGGCTTCAGGAATATAAAAAGATGACGGAATGGAATAAGAAAGGAAAAAAGAAAAGTCACTCTATTGCGTTCAGGAGGTCCTGGTTCTTGTAGAACATGTACAGGAACGGTATGCCAAGCAGGAGGAACGAGAGCACGTACATCACAGTCGCCCCAAACATGAAGCCTGCCTTTCCCTTCGCAATGGCCGCCTTCTCCACATCCGAGAACAGCTTCCACAGGAAGTATATGTTCGCGAACGGGACCAGCATGAGGACCAAGCGTATTATCGGGTCGTAGTCCGCCTTTGTCGCCGCCTTGAGCTCCACCCACCAATTGTAGAGCAGGTAGAGGTTCACGAACGGTATGCACGCCATTACCAACGCCATTAACGGGCTTCTTGCCATTTCAAATCACCTGCTAGTGCTTCTTTGGAAAGGGTATTAAAGGCGGCGGCGAAGCGGTTAAAAGCATAAACCCACATAAATGATTACGTGCAGAGGATGGGTGGCGGAAGAAACACTTTGGCCGCGGCACGCGTAGCCTTTGCGCTTATGGCCCCGGCGGTTGCGGGCTGCGCACATTCGCCCCGTGCCCCGATTTCTGAAATTTGCATCCCTCCTTCCGCATCCCTTTGGGGAGCGCGGGAACGTGTGGAAACCGCCGTGGGGAGGATAAACGAGCTGCAGGGCATTCTCCTGGACCGGCTTAGGAAGGTGGAGGGGGAGGTACAGGAGCTCGGGCTCTCGCTCGCATACAGCCGGCAGCCCCTGCGCTACTGGCTGGACACCGGGATGCCCAATGCAGAGGGAATGCTGATGGGCTTCAAGGAGAGCCTGGATATGCTGCGCGAAGGCATTTTGGAGGCCGGGGAAGATGCAGGAAGGATGAGGGAGCTCGCGCAGAGGGCCTGCGCCTCCCGGGAATTTGCAGAAATAAGCTTTGTGAGCGCCATGGACTTACTGGACATGGTTTCCGCGGAGATAAGGGCTGTTGAAAAGGAATAAGCGGGATTTAAAAACCGTCTGTGGTATGTTATAATAAAGGTAATAATATGAATACTCGCGCCATACATGAGATTGGAAACGGGACCAACCCTACGCTGCTAAAGGCGAACGAGGCGCGCTCCCGCGTCTACGAGGTTGTGCACTCCGGAAGGTGCAGGGGCGGATGCCTCAGGTACGCCCTTCTTGAGGATATGGAGACCGCAAAATCCCTGAATCCCCGCGAGGCGATAGGGGTGCTGCTCAACGTGGCGAACAGCGCGGTTGGCCATGGGATGGCTGAGCTTGCGAAGGACTGCGCCCGCGTGATGGTCGCCGCCTCCAAGGCTTCCGGCTGCGTGGATTTCGTGTGCATGATTTCTATTGAGAAGTTCGGGCTGGAGAGGGAAGAGGCGCTTGAGATTCTCGATAAATCTCCTTCTGAATTCGGGGAGGGGAGGAGCGTCCACCCGTCCGATGCGCAGGGGCTTTTCCTTGCGGTCGCACAGCTGGCGAAGGATATGGGCTACAGCAAGGTGGCGAAAGCCGCGGCTGAACTCATGCTGGTTGCCTCCAAGAAGGAGGGAAGCGCCGTATTCGCGGAGAGGCAGGCCCTTGACTACGGGCTTTCGCCCGAGGAAATCAAGGAAGTGATCTCCAGGGCCCCGGCAAAGCCGGCTGAAAAAACCGACCTGATGGCTGGTCAAAGATGAACGCCCAAAAGTTAGTCGGAAGGCGCGAATTCGTTCTCGGCGCCTTTTCTTCCGCAGTGCTTGTCGCTCTCCCCTCCTGCGTGAGGGGGAACGGGGGCCCAACCATAATTTCCGCCAATAATGGGAAGGAGATTCCTTTGTTTTTGGGAAGCAATGCGCTTAGCCAGGATTCCCTCGTGAACATGCGCAATGATGTTGTAAATTTGCGCGGGCTTCTCGAAAAGCTGATGGACGCGGCGAGGAGGGTGTCCAGCTACAGGGAGTTTGATTTCTCCGGGTGCAGGGGCACTGCACGCGCCTCCCTTGAGCTTGCCACGGATTTCATGAGTGAGAGCGAAAACCCCTCTCCCGAGAGGATGGATTACCTGAACAGGCGCTGGGAGTTCGTGCACTCACAACTCGTGGATTCCATAAGGAGGTACAACGAGGGGCTTTCTGGGATGGGCGTCGGGACCAGGACTCTCGGGCAGGAGTTCGGCGTGGATTTGAACGATATCTGATTTTTTCCGGCACAAATTGCTGATAATTGCACCCTGCTGCTCAGGCGTATTATGTTATTGCGAAGCATACCATTAAATATAACCAGCATACCTAACATAATAAGCATAAGGTGCATACAATGAAAGACGATGAAACGACCAAAAAGCCGGAAAAGTATTCGAAAATGGTCCTTGTGAAGGGCTACCTGAGGCCTGACGGGACCTCCTATTATGTTTCGATACCCCGGGAGATAAGGGATTCCCTCAACCTCAAAGGCGGCGAGTATTTCGTCATGAGGGCGAAGAAGGAGAAAAAGAGGATCATGATGAGGATCGTGGAGCTTGCCGCGGACGAGGAATGAAGCGGCATTTTTTCTTTTATCTTATTCTTATACGTTGTATAAGCGCTAATAATCTGATTTATTAGACTTTCTGCACAAATGAGAGCGGGGATGAACATGAATGAGGCAAGAACATTAATGCTGAAGGAAAAGGGCTTAAAAAAGCCTGCCGAGGTAAGGGCAATAAAGGACCCGGTTGCCAGGGCGTTCCAGGCTGCATTCATGGATACCGGGAAGGGGCTCAATGTGCTCGCCGGCAGGGCATGCCTGCGCAGGGCTGCCGAACTTGCCTTGCTGGAAGGCGACACCGAAACCGCACGTACGGTATTGGGAAGGGACATGAGAAGGGACGGGGAGGACATGATGAGGCCTTATGCCCGGGCAATAAAGCAGCTTGCGAAAACCGGGGATACCGAAAACCTGGTGAACGTCCTGGATGCAATGCCGAGAGACGTTATTTCGCTGTGCAACTTCGCCATGTCAGCTTGATGGGAATGCCTCTCTCCCTGAATTTTTTCTTTTAACTTGTTGCAGAAGCGGAGATAATCTGATTAATAAGGATTTTGGCACAAAATAGGAACGGGGGTATTTCTATGGCGAGTGTGACTAAACCTGCTGAAACACCTGTGGGGAAGGCTTCTGGTGCGGAGGTTATCCGCCCGTCCGGTGAGCTCTGCCTGCGAAGAATCAGCGGAGGGGGAAGCAGCATGAAGGTTGTCCTAGAGGCCGCGATAATGCGCTACGGGCCAAACAGGAGGATAGAAAACACATTCGGATGCGAGGAGGATGAGATCAGGGATGCCGCCCGTAGCGTCGCAAAATGCTGGATTGCAAACGGGCTGAAGGAGAAGGCTCTGGCACTCATCAAGACTTATGGGCTGGATGCCGAAGAGGTGGCTCGTTCTTCTTCACTGCCCCCTCAGCCGAAGAAGGGATAGGGGGATTTGAAATGACACACAAGCAAGAACCGGATGGAAAGGGAGCGGGGAAGCCTGAGTTGCTGAGGCAAGCAGGCGCGGGGTTTGCGCCAAGGCCACCCTTCGGCGGAAGGGGGCGGCAGCCTGCAGGGGAGGACCGTGTTTCCCCCTACAGCGAGGAGAACGCCCTTCGCCTTGAGAAGGAGGGTAAATTTGCCGAGGCCGCGCATGAGTTCTGGGGCTCGGCGAGCGCGGAGCTTGGAAGAACCGTTCCGCCGAAAGAAAAGAATCTGCCCAAGGCGATTGGGCTGTTTGAGAAGGCCGCCTTCAACCATCTGCGCGCCAGGGATGGCAGGGCAGTGATGGCATTCATGGAAATAATGAGAATTGACAGGGGAATGGCGAGAGAGGCTGTCGGAAGGCTTACCAAATTCTGCGGCGAGGAGGCGGAGAGGGTAAAGGGTGAGAACCCTGGCGATGCCGCATACCTGCAAAGGGTTTCGGAGCATATAACCGGGCTAGCCGAGGGGAAAGCCGATAGATGATGAAGGGGATTTGCATGGCTAACAACGAAATGATGAGGAGGATGGCCGCACAGGCGCGCAGGGTGGGCGCGGTTCCGCAGAGGCGAGGGGACATAATAGACTGCATAAGCCCGCAGGAGAGGGCAGAGATACGAAGGGTGCTTGCGGAAGGCGAGAACGTCCCGGTCTCCCCAGAAAGGGTTGGCGTGTGCCATGAGGAGGACGGCAGGCACGATGAAGCCGGGCATAAGTTCAGGCTGGCCGCAATAGCAGCAAAGAGAAAGGACTTCCAGAGGGGCTTAGCGCTCATTGAGCGTGCGGTGAGGAATTTCGCATTGGCTGGGAATGAATATAGTGCAACCTCGACACTGCGCATCGCGTTTTGCTCGCTCCAGCCGGAGGAATCGGAAAGGATGGCGAGGAGGCTCGCCGAATTCTGCGAGATCGAAGCCGGGAAGGCGAAGAAAACTCTCCCGCACCGCGCCGGCGGGCTGCTGAAGGTCGCCTCCTGCCTGCTGGACCCGTTCGATTACGCGATGGCGACTATGCTCAAGGCAAAGGGGGAGATATTGATAGAGAACGCAAAAAGGACGGCGCAGAGCGGATAGGTGTTCTGAGATGACGGAAGCCAGAACTTTGGAAGCCGGAAAGGAAAGGCATTCCAGAGCTGCGGCTCCGCACAGAAGGGCGCCGCTTGAGAAGGCGCCCGGGAAAAATCTGCTTAAGGATGCGAAACGCTGGATGGATGATGCGCTCAGGCTGAGGCATAGGGATCCGTTGAGGGCAGCACGTGCCGCGGAGAGGGCGTTCGGGTTTTATTTCGCGGCCACGTGCACTGCCTTTTCAGAGAGGACAAAGGCGGACTGCCTGGTGGGCGCGGGAACCGCGCTTTCACTTGCCGCTGCGCTTTGCGAAGGAAGGGATCCGCGTAGGGCGGGGAGGCTGCATGAGGAGGCTGGGGACCATCTTTACAGGGGGGCGAGGCACGGGACGAAGCCCGAGGAGGAAGTGAGGAAGATGGCGCGGGAGCAGTTTGCGCGGGCTCTGGAACTGGGCGGGACTGTGCGCGTGCTGGAAAGGAAGGTTGCGATGTGCGACAGGGCGATTGGGGAGTGATTCTGTTTTTAACGCATAAATGTTATAAAAAGAGTAAAATAAAGGTTTTTAAAGCCCTCTAGGCATAATATTAATGTGGACAAAGCCAGCGGATGCCCTAAAGAAATTGCACATTCTCCTAGCGCGAAGCATGCGGCAAAACCAGTGCGGGATGGGTTCGAAAAGGAGGGTCCGCTTGTGGAATTGGGGAGTGGCAGGAAGAGGGAGATGCCGAAGTTGGTGAGGATGGATAGGGAAGGCTGCCTGGGGCAGGCACTCGTAATATGCACATCCAAGGGATTTGGGAAATTATGCGGAAGGGAACTGATGGCAGCCGGGATGGTGGAAACCATAGAATGCGTGCTCCATGATTCTCAGGACATTGACGTGTTCCATGTCCTTGAGCTGACAGAGTTTGCCAGAGAAACAGATGACGAAACGCTCGGCAGATTGCTCGAATTCGAAGGTTATGAAGGAAGGGCCAGGGATGCCATTTTTGACGTGTTGCTTGCACTTGCATGCCACCCGAATCCAGATACGCGGGAAGGGGCCTATGACGTGCTGGGTGCGTCCGGAAAGCCAGAAGCGCTTGAATTTCTGCTTGAACGCGCAAAGGAGGAGAGGGGGCCGCTGGTCAAGGTGCTTACGGCAATCGCGAACATAGCGAAAAAAATGCCGCAGGAAAAAGAAAAGATTGTTGAGAGGCTGGAGCCCCTCCTTTCCGATGCTGGCAGTTCGGTGAGGAAGGAAACGGCGCTGATGTTCGTTGATTTTACAGACAGATCCAAAATACTTGTGCTGAAAATGCTCGCCGGGGAACAGGATGGGGACGTGGCCATGGTCCTGTTTGAACACATCCCCATCGCAGGGTCGCATGACCACAGCAGATACGCTGGATGCATTGCAATGGCGATAAACCGCCATATAAGTAAAAATCCGGAAATTGCATCGGCGTTCTTCAACCGGGTTGCGCCAAAAACCGACATGGAAAAGCTGGTGGGGAAGCTTACGCTGGAGTCGCGGAGGCTGCTGGCCGAACTTGGAAGACCCGATGGCAGGTTTGCATTCGGCTACATTGTGGCTTATGAACATTTCATGGCTGCTTGCGAAGGGCGCCTGATTGGGGCGGAAGTGATGGGAAACCGGTTCAAATACTTCCTGCTTCCCTCAGAGAGAATGGGCGATACGCCCGGGAGGGTGAATGAACGCGCAATCGCGGTTTCTGAAGATGTTCCTGAGAGGCTCCGCCCGATAGTGGCCTACCATGAATATGTTGAAGGGCAGACCGGCTCCCACAAGAAAGCAAAAAGGGCGGAAATCAAAGCCGTGCGCTCGCTCGGGCTGGAGCAGGAGTATGTGGAATGGCTAAGGGAAATGGGGCCAAAAGTAAGGAAACCCGAGGAGTTCGAGGGAGCATTCCGGTAATTTTCGTCTTTTAACGTATATCTATATGGCTAAAAGGAAGCTTTATATAGCGTTCCGGACGAATTAACTGTGGATTCTATGGATAAATTAAAGCTAAAGATAGCCGGGGAAATAAGCCTTTCCGAGGACCCGGGCTCCACCATGAAGAAGTGGAGGGAGATATTCGGAATTACGCAGGCAGAGCTCTCCAGGCACCTGAAGATTAGCGTTTCTACCATTAGTGATTACGAAAGCAACCGGAGGAAATCCCCGGGCGCAGGCATCATAAAGAGGTTCGTGAACGCGCTCCTTGATCTGGATGCGACAAAGGGAGGGGGGATAGCCCAGAAGCTCACCGAGGGCAAGAGCACCACGGAAGAATACTTTGAGGTGCACGAGTTCGCCCGGAGCGTGGATTTGGCGGACTTCATCAAACTGATTGAGGGAGAGATAATACTCGGGGAAGGGATGATCGAGGGGAAGAAGCTCTACGGCTATACCCTGATTGATTCTATTAAGGTAATTTTGGAGATGCCCTCCAATTTTTTTACGGGCATTTATGGGAATATGAACGAGCGCGCGATGATATTCACCGGCGTTTCCACTGGAAGAAGCCCGATGGTCGTTATTCGGCTCAGCCCGTCCAAGCCCTCCGCGGTAATCCTGCACGGCCTGGACAGGAAGAAGGTGGATAAGCTGGCGGTGAAGATTGCGGAGAAGGAGCAGATTCCTTTGATTGCCACTAATTTGGAAGTGAGCCAAATAAAAGAGCGACTGAACAAGATATAACGGGTATTCACATGGCAGGACCTTACGGAAAGCCGCTGTTTTTCTCGAAGCTCCAGATGATACCGGTAAAAGAAGAGCCGGTTGCGGAGCAGAAGCCAGAAACCGGAGGCAGGGAGCCGGAAGCTGGAAGCCGCAAACGGAAAACAAAGTGATTCTATGGTTGGCATCGTTGGCTACGGGGCCTATGTCCCGAAATACAGGATAAAGAGCGAAGTAATCGCAAAAGTGTGGGGGGAGGACCCCGACAGGATAAAGAACGGGCTGGGCGTGCACGAGAAGGCCGTTGCGTCAAATGATGAGGATGCGGCAACGCTTGCGGTGGAGGCGGCGAAGATTGCGATTCAACGCGCAGGAATTTCTCCGAAGAAGCTCGGGGCCTTGTATGTGGGGAGCGAATCCCACCCCTATGCGGTGAAGCCAACCGCGACCATTGTGGCCGAGGCGATTGGGGCGACCCCGGAATTGACTGCGGCGGACCTTGAGTTTGCCTGCAAGGCGGGGACCGCGGGAATACAGATGTGCATGGGCCTTGTGGGCTCTGGAATGGTGGACTACGGGATGGCGATTGGAACGGATACTTCCCAGGGAAGGCCTGGGGATGCATTAGAATATTCTACTGGATGCGGGGCCGCGGCTTACATAATCGGGAAGGATGCGGAATCCCTTGCCATAATAGAGGATACCTATTCCTACACCACCGATACTCCGGATTTCTGGAGGAGGAACGGCGCGGATTATCCCTCCCACGGAGGGAGATTTACCGGCCCGCCCGGCTATTTCAAGCACGTGAAGAATGCGACGCTCGGCCTGCTGAAGAAGATGAATGGAAAGGTGGAGGATTACGATTATTTTATTTTCCACCAGCCAAATGGAAAATTTCCGCGCGCTGTTGCGAAGATGCTCGGGGTGCCGAATGAGAAAATAGAGGAGGGGTTGCTCACTCCCCATATTGGAAACACCTATTCTGGCTCGTCTCCGCTCGGGCTTGCGAACGTATTGGATGTGGCGAAGGCCGGGGACAGGATTTTCGTGACCTCTTTCGGGAGCGGAGCCGGAAGCGACGCGTTCTCTATTCGTGTGACGGATAACATCAAGAATAGGGAGAGGGGAAAGCCTGCTTCCTATTTCATCGAGCAGAAGGAATATCTGGATTACGCAACTTATGCGAAGTATAGGCGCAAGTTCAAGGGGATGTGATACTCATGAGGAAAGTCGCAATAGTCGGAGTGGGAATGACCAAGTTCGGGGAGCACTGGGAAAGGGGCTTCCGCGACCTTGTTACCGAAGCCGGAGTAAAGGCCCTGGAAGATGCGGGGATGTCCGGCGCGGAGATTTCCGCTGGATATGTGGGAACGATGGCCGCTGGGAGCCTTATAGGGCAGGAGCACACCGGCGCTTTGATTGCGGACTATATGGGATTGAATCCTATTCCAATTACGCGTGTGGAAGGGGCTTGCGCCTCGGGAAGCCTCGCTCTGAGGCAGGGGCTGATGGCCGTCGCATCCGGGATGCATGATGTAGTGGTGGTTGGGGGGGTGGAGAAGATGACCGACCTGGACACCGCGGAAGTGAGCGAAATTCTGGGCGGAGCCGGAGACCAGGAGTGGGAGCTTTTCCTAGGTGCTACCTTCCCGGCCCTTTATGCGATGATGGCGAGGAGGTACATGCACGATTACGGGGCCACGGAGGAGATGCTCGCCTCGGTTGCGGTAAAAAACCATAAGCACGGGAGCATGAACCCCCTTGCGCAATTCCAGAACGAGATTACCATACAGGATGTATTGGACTCGAAAATGGTTTCGGATCCGCTTAAGATATTGGACTGCTCGCCCCTTACCGACGGGGCGGCAGCGGTTGTGCTCGCGCCGCTTGATATTGCAAAGAAATACACGGATACGCCGATAGAGATTGTGGCAAGCGCACAGGCAAGCGACACCATTACGCTTCATAACAGGGATTCCATTACCGGGGTGAAGGCTGCGCGCATAGCCGCCCAGGCCGCATACAAGCAGGCGGGGGTTTCCCCTTCGCAGATCAAAGTTGCGGAGGTGCACGACTGCTTCACGATTGCGGAACTCATGGCAATAGAAGATTTGGGCTTCTTCCCGAAAGGGAAGGGCGGGGAGGCCTCCCTGAATGGGGAGACGCAAATAGGCGCGAAGATCCCGATTAATACGAGCGGCGGGCTGAAGGCTGCGGGGCACCCTGTTGGGGCCACGGGAATAAAACAAGCGGTGGAGATTGCCTGGCAGTTGCAGGGCGAGGCGGGGAAGAGGCAGGTTTCCGGCGCGGACATCGGGCTTTCCCACAACGTGGGCGGAAGCGGCGCTACCGCCGTAGTGCACATATACAAGAGGGTGAACTAGATGAAGGAATCCATTCCACTCACATGGAGAAAGATACCTGACAGGTACAGGCTGCTCGGGAGCGTATGCAAGAACTGCAACGGCTACTATTTCCCTGCGAGGCACGTGTGCCCGAAATGCAGGAGGAAAGGGAAGGTTGACGGCTATCAGTTCTCTGGGAGGGGGAGGGTTTTCTCCTTTACGGAAATCCACGCTCCTCCCGCAGGCTTTGAGGACCAGATTCCCTACGTGATGGCGATTGTGGAGCTGGCGGAGGGGGCGCGCTGCACCGCCGAGATCGTGGATGTGCTGAGCAAGGATGTGAAGATAGGGGACGAGGTGGAGATGGTATTCAGGAAAATCCAGAGCCACGACCCGGAGGGCCTCATCCACTACGGGTTCAAGTTCAAGAAAGTGAAGAAGTAGGTTCCACAAAATCCACCTAAATAAACCTTATTTAATTCTTTCCATGCATAATATTTACAGTGATTATGATGACTGGAAGATTGGCGGCTGCGGCTTTGATGGTTGGGTTGGCGGCGGGCGGCGCTTCATGCACAAAAAGGGTGAACCCTACTGAGGAATTCAATCGCATGGGCGAGAGATGCGCAAAGGTGCTCACTCTTACCGAAGGGCGCGGCTTTCAGATGGAGGCTACTCGTGAGGGGCAATTGCCGGAGAAGGTCGGTTCCGGGGTAGTCAAGAGGGTTGGAAACGGAGATATCCAGCTTGAGCTATGGACAGCAAAGGGGCAGCCGGTGACGCTCACCATGAGGGTCGGTGACGAGATAAAAGTCGCCAGTGAAATGGACCCGGCAAGCAATAGGCCTGGCAGAGTAGTGTTGTGCTCAGCAGAAAATGGGGAAGCAAAATTCGCAGGCACAATCTGGACGCTAGAGTAGCCCAGATATCCATTAAAGCTGATGTATGCAGATTTCTACTGATTTCCGATGATTTCACTTTGCAAGGAGTGCTCTTCAAGATTTGAGAAATCCTTTTCTATTGGCGAATGCTCAATATGCGGCGGGAAGGTTGCGAAGATGGGCGAGCTTGCGGAGAGGGGCGCGCTTCTTGTTGGCGGGGATTGGGAGTCCTTTTCTGTTTCCACAACCATTCCGCGCGGTTTGCTTGCTGCAGAAGAGAAAGCCTTTGACTATTCCCCTGGTGAGAGCATCAAGACCTTTGCGAACAGGTATTTTTCCGAGAAGGTTGCTGCCATTTCCGGGCGGAAGTACGAACCTTCCGGAGGGGACGGGCGCATAATGTTTGATTTCCGCTCCTTCACCGCGAGGCGTGAGCCTGAACCACTATTTTTCTTTGGGCGCTACAGGAAATTGAAGGAGGGGCTTTCCCAGACCAAATGGGATTGCAGGAAATGCTTCGGGAGGGGATGTGAAAGGTGCAATGGGGAGGGGAAGATGTACCGCTCAGTGGAAGAGATTATAGGCGAGCCTTTTGTGAAAAAAACGGGCGGAACATTCTGCATGCACGCATCCGGGAGGGAGGACGTGGACGTGGTGAACACTGCCGGAAGGCCTTTCGTGCTTGAGATCTCCAATCCGGATGCGAGGAAAGTGGATTTGGGGGAGGTGGGAAAAGAGATTGCATCCGGAGGGGAAGTTGAGGTCTCGAATTTGCGCAGGGTTGGGAGGGGGGACGTGGAGCTGGTTGCGGATTCCCATTTTCCCAAGACGTACCGTGCGTGGATCGAGGTTGAGGGAGGCGCAGGCAGGAAGGATTTGGAAATGATTCGTGGTTTTTCAGAAATGCTGAAGCAGCAGACGCCGAACCGGGTGATGCACCGGAGGGCGGACAAGGTGAGGGAAAGGCACGCAAAAGTAGTAAACGCGGGGATGGACGGTGATCTTGTGATGGCGGATATTCTCGCTGATGCGGGAACATACATAAAAGAGCTCATCGGAGGGGACGACGGCAGGACCGAGCCTTCCTTTTCTTCCCTTCTGGGAAAGGGATGCATCTGCAAGAGGCTCGCGGTAGTGAAAATAGAGGACTATTTTTTGGACCTGGTTCTGGAGTAAAGATTAAAAGGAAGGCGCAGATAGAAACGCATGCTTGAAGAACTGCTCTTTTCCCCGATGCAGATGCCCATGGAGACCGCGAGAATCTTCCTTGCGCTCCTGGGAATGGCGATTGGAACCTACTACGATTTGTTCAACAACAAGAATGTCCCAAATACGTTTTTGTATGCTTTCCTAGCAATCGCTTTCCTATTCAATGTGGTGTTCTTTGATTACGATGTATTCGTGTATGCGATGATATTTGGTGTGATAGTAGCTCTTGCCGGGATTGTGCTATATAAAACTGGGCAGATGGGAGGAGCAGATGTTTTTGTCATTGTCTCGCTTATATTTCTGCTTCCAATCCATCCGTCCTACCTGGCGGTCCCGTTCAATTATCCGCTCATATTCTCGGTTTTGATTTACGGGGGGGCCGCATTCGCCCTTTATTCCTTTTTCTTCTTCGCGAAAATCCTCTCCGCCAAGAAAACAAAATCAAATCCAAAGTACATCTACCTCTCCCTTGTCCTCGTCTATGGCCTGTTCGCCTACCTCTTCTTCAACGCGCCCTTCTTTTCCATGGCGTATTTCGCGATAGCATCAATTCTACTGCTCTCCTCCATCATATTCCTCGTATACCGGGACGCGATAATGGAGGCGACGATGGACCAGGTGTTCGTTAAGGATTTGGAGCCCGAGGACGTGCTCGTTCCCGAGAGGATGGATGTGCACATGAAGAAGATGGGCATAGGGAACGTGCTTGGCCAGAAGGACATAGATGCATTGAAGAGAAGCGGGACGAAGCACGTGTGGGTCTATTCCAACCTTCCGCCCTTCCTGCCTTTCCTGTTTATTGGATTGATTCTGGCGCTGTTCCTTGGAAACCAGCTATTCCTTGCGTTTTAGCGCACCAAATCCGCCTTGGTTATTATGCCGAGGATTTTTCCTTTTTCTACTACTAAAATGGCGGGGCTTTCCTTCAATAATTGGATCACGGATGAGTAGCGCGTATTCCTTCCCACCTGAGGAAGGGCGGGCTCCATCGCTTCCCGAACGGAGGTTTTCCGTATGTCCTCCATCCTGTACCCTTTTTCTATTAGTGAGAGGACCGCATTTTCGGAGATTGTCCCGACCACCACGCCCTCTTCCAATACGGGGAGCTGGGAAACCCCTTTCTCGCGCATAAGGGAGAGGGTCTTTCCAATCGGCTCGGAAATCCTTGCGGAGAAAACCGGGGAGAGCATTATCTCCTCCGCTTTTTTCTCCTCTTTGGCATGCAAAGAATCCAATGCCTCGAATATCCTTTTTGCATTCGAGTAGGATGGCTCCGCCTTTCCGCTCTCTATTTTTGCGACGAGGGACTGGGATACGCCTGCGAGGCGGGCGAGCTCGCCCTGTGTGAAGCCGAGCGAAACGCGCTTCTTCCTTATCTCGTTTAACGACGGCAACATGGCGATTACCGATAATAATTAAAAGAGGTGAATTCTAATATATATACCTATGATGCACAGGTCAAAATATATTGTTGTCATGGGCTCGATAATGTCCGGCCTAGGGAAAGGCATCTTATCCTCATCCATCGCAAGACTGCTCAAGAAGCGCGGGTACAAAGTGCTACCCATCAAATTTGATGGATACCTGAACGTGGACTGCGGGACTATGAACCCCTTCAGGCACGGCGAGGTTTTCGTATTGGATGACGGTTCCGAGGTGGATATGGATTTCGGGACTTATGAGAGGTTCCTGAACCAGTCCATTACCGGCAGGTCCAGCATAACCGGCGGGAAGATGTTCAAGAAGGTGATAGAGAAGGAGAGGCGCGGGGACTTCCTTGGGAGGGACGTGCAGTTCGTGCCTCATCTTACGGATGAGATAAAATGCTGGGTGAAGTGCGTCGCGGAGGAGGAGAAGGCGGATATAGTGCTGATAGAAGTGGGCGGAACGGTCGGAGATTTGGAGAACGGATATTTCATAGAGGCGATGAGGCAGCTCAATTATGAGGTGGGGAAGGACCTCCTCTTTTTGCAATTGACTTTTGTTCCCAGCCTCGGGAAGGGGGAGCCGAAAACAAAACCTACGCAGCACGCGAACCGATTGATACAGAGCATGGGCATAAAGCCCGAGATAATAATATGCAGGGGCGACGAACCGCTCACGAAGGAGGCGAAGGAGAAGATAAGCCTCTACTGCAACGTTCCTTTTGAGAATGTCATTTATGACCCGATGGTGCCGACGGTTTACCAATTGCCCGAAATGCTGGAGAAGCAGAATTTGTATGAGGTGCTCGCAAACAGATTGGAATTGAGGAAGGAGAGCGTGGAGCAGAGCGAATGGGACAAGCTCGTGGGCAGGATAATCAAGCCGACGCACGAATTGAAGATAGGGATTGTGGGCAAATACACCTCCGTGAGCGACGCGTATGTGAGCATAAAGGAGGCGCTGGTGCATGCGGGAGCTGCGGTGAATGCGAAGGCGGATTTCGAGTTCGTGGATTCCGAGGAGTTTGAGGGGAAGGTTGCGAAGGAACTGGAGAAATTTGATGCGATTATCGTTCCTGGAGGATTCGGGAAGAGGGGAATAGAGGGAAAGATAAAGGCGATACAGTATTGCCGGGAAAATGGAGTTCCTTACCTCGGGCTGTGCCTGGGGATGCAGATGATGGTCGTGGAGTATGCGAGGAACATGTGCGGGATGAAGGGCGCGAATTCCTCGGAAATAGAGAAGGAGACGCCCCATCCTGTGATTGATATCCTGCCTGAGCAGGTGAGCATAATAGAGAAGGGCGCGACGATGCGCCTCGGGGCCTATCCGTGCATTCTGAAGGAAGGGACTAAGGCATTTGAGTTATATGGGGAGAAGAACATCAGTGAGCGGCACAGGCACAGGTATGAAGTGAATCCCAATTACGTTGCGAAATTGGAAGAGGGCGGCCTGATAATTTCCGGAGTTTCCCCCAAGAACAATATCGTGGAGATGTGCGAGTGGAAAGAAGGGTTTGGGATTGGGACTCAGGCGCATCCGGAACTGAAGAGCAGGCTGGAGGCTCCGGCGCCACTATTTGTGGGATTATTGAAAGCTGCACTGAAGAGAAAAAAGAAGGAGAGCTAGATTTCTATTTCCTTGTGCGGAACAGAAGAGAGGGCGTTCCTCAGCCTGTAATCGTCTATGATTATGCCCGCCTTCCTGACCTTTTCCTCGCGCTTGTTCGCTTCCCCGAGGATGGATTCCACGTAGAGGCCGAAATCCGAAAGGTTTTCCGAGCCGTCCTCCATCATCTTCTCAATTATTTTCGCGATGAAAGATTTTCCCATCTCGTCGCTTCCCCAGATGCTCATGGCGAGGGCGACCTGGTCCACGAAGAAGTCCTTGTGCTTGTCTTCCATCTTCTCCCAGACCTTGACTATTTTCTTTTTTGTATTTTCATCAACGTCTTCGAATACCCCCATCATCACCACCTGTCCAACGCCTTCACGCCTTTATCGAGGGCGTCCGCAAGCTTCTCAGCCAATTGCTGGGATTTCTTGTCAACCTGCACTTCCGGAAGCTCCTGTATCCTCTTCCTGGGGACCTCGCCCGAAAGCTCCCCGTGCCTCCTTTCTATCCTTTGCTCAATCTCCCTGAAAACATCAGAATAAGACCGTTCCCGGACAATTTTCTCAGTCGGCTCCCTTGCCATCCCAACACCTATTCATTCTCCTTATTTGGATTTTTATTATTATCACTTGATTTTGATGTCGAACTCCGGCTCGATTTTTCTCCATTCATCCATATAATACTGGTAAAGCGCCTTGGTCGTTGAATCATACACGAGGCTTGTCTTGCTTGCGGCCTCGGTGGGCCGGTCTATCTCTATCAACGGAAACCGGTAGGTCCAGGGGATTTTCTCCCTCAATTCGTTCCTCTCCACCATGGAAACCAGCTTCCGCTCCTTCTTCCTCGCCTCGCACCAGTCTACTACCTGCTTTATTTCCTTTTCAGTCGGCATTTTCTTACCTTTTGACTATGAATATTACGTCTCCGTCCTGGAGCACGTGGTCCAATCCCACTCTCTGCCCCTGGAACTTGGCGCTCTTTCCCCATATTAATGCGTATTTGAAGTCCTTGAGGAAAGCCTTCGGGAGCTTCCTGCACATGGCTTCGATAGTGGAGCCGGTCTTCATTATCATCGGTTCGTTCCATTTGATTTCCCCTGTGCGCGGCTTCGTGTACACCTTCATAAACCCCAATTTTTCGTATATGGCTTTCTTGACTTCTTCGATTCCAGCTCCCCTGTCCGCGGAGATTCCAACCGCGCCCGTTGGGAAGCCCGGCGGGATTCCTCCGGTGAGGTCCACCTTGTTCACTACGACGAGCGCCTTTGAATATACCCTGTTCGCCTCCAGGGCGTCAATCAAATCGTCCGTCGTATAATTGTCCCCGAAGGTAATGTCCCCGTTATGGAATCCGTATTCGTTGAGGACAGAGATTATCGCCTGCGGGGTGAGACGGGTGAGCTTCACCGCTGAGTGTATCCTTATGCCGCCCTTTATCCCCTTCTTTACGCTTATGCGGGGGGGATGGCCCTCCAGCCTTATCCCCACTTCCCGCAGCTCCTTTGTAATCACGTCATACTGCCAGGGGTTTAGCGGCTCGAGAAGGATTAGGATGAGGTCCGCCTTCCGGGCTACGGAAAGGATTTCCTTTCCCCTCCCCTTCCCCACCTGTGCGCCCGCTATTATCCCGGGAAGGTCAAGGATTTGGATGCTCGCGCCCCCGTATTCCAGTATTCCGGGGATGCATTCCAGCGTCGTGAACTCGTAGGCGGCTATCTTTGATTTCGCATTTGTAAGTTTAGTAATTAGGGTTGACTTGCCCACGCTCGGGAACCCGACCATCACCACGGTCGCATCCCCCTCCTTCCTTATGTCGAAGCCTCCGCCGCTAATGGAGGACTTCTTGATTGCGCGGTCCACCCTCTCGCGCTTAAACCGGGCGACCTTCGCGAGCAGGAGGCCTATGTGATGCTCTGTCCCCTTGTGCCGCTTCGTATTGCGGATCTCGTCCTCTAATGCTTTTATCTTCTCGTCTACTCCCATCGCTTCAGATATCGGAGATAAGGTTTTAATTCTCCTCTCCCATTCAAAGCGCATGTGCAACATCGTCCTCGAAGGTACCCGCGGCGTAGTGGACATGTCGAAATGCCCTTTTGAGTTTGCATCCGCTGAATTCCTGAACTTCCACCTGAAGGACCTCTCGACCATAGAGGAGCCCATAAAGACGCTCCGTTATGAGGAGGAAATCATTGTGGAATTGGATGAGGAGAAGACATACATCCTCGTGGAATACGCCTCTGTAATCAAGCAGATAGAGGGGATCATGCTCAACAAGGAGGTGTACGGGCTTGAGCAGGACGAGAATTATGCGAAGAGGAAGGAGGCAATCCGAAAATTCTACGAATTCATATTCATGAACCCGCTAATGGCGGAGAAAATCCTCAAGGACTATAAGGAGCCGGCCGCCGAGCGCTCCGTGTTCGCAAAGGGGCAGCAGAACTTCAAGGCTTGGATAAACGGGATAATGAAGAGGTTTACTGAAACCCATCTCTTCCAATTGACTAAGGAGGTTGGGGACCTCCGGGCTGCGTTCCTTTCCCTTGCCGGCCTCCGGACAATGGGGTTCGTCTCATCCCTCCTTCTGGAGATACCCCAGAATGCGAAGACATTGGCAACCCCGGACGCAAAGTATGACCTCAGGTATGGTGTTTCCACGCAGATTTACGAAATTCCCGGAGGGGAGGCCTACCTCTACGTGCAGGAGAACAAGGGAATAAACGAACTTCCGGCCGAGCTCTCCGCGATGATGAAAACGCTCATAGAGGCGCAGATGAAGGAAACTTTCCCAGAGGAACAATTTGACATTCTCTATCAGTTGAAGACCCGCGAGTACAGGCAGTATTTCCTTGATGATGCAATCAAAAAAGGAATAGAAATTACGCCCCACCAGGCCCTGATAATGGGGCGTGAAGTGGCGAACTGGATTGTCGGCCTTGGTTCGCCGATTGAGAACCTCGCCCTGGACAATGAGAATATCACGGACATCTATATCGACTCGGAGAACTCTCCATTGTACATAGAGCACGCGAAATTCGGCATTTGCCATACCTTGTACAGGTATAGCCGTCCATTGCTGGAAAGGGCCTTCAGGAACATAGTCCTCTCGGAAAAGGGAAGGAAATTCGACGACATGAACCCTGTGGTGGACGTGGTGGTTAAGAGGCACTCCATGAGGACGCACCTCCAGAGGCCCCCCGCGACCTTCGGGCCGCTCGTTGGCGCATTGAGGATAATGCAGGAGGCGCCCTTCACCTACCCGCAATATTTGTATTTCAAATCCTTCAACCCGTTCTTCGCTGGCTACGACGATGTGATGGTTGGGCTTGGCTGCAGCGAGGCGGTCCTCGGGCTAAAGGGAGTTGGTAAGACCGCGTTTACCGCCGCTAAAATTACCGCGATTGGAACGAAGAAGAGGATCATTCCCATCCAGGATATCCAGGAAATCCCTGTGAGCGCTTTCAGGAAGCGCGGCTTCCATATAGGTGCTGCAAAAGTTAAATCCGGGATAGACGAAGGGCCCACGTATAAGCCCACGGGCGAACTGGACCTTGTGCAGATGGCGAATGCATTGCTCAGGATGGGTGATGCGGCGCTCGTGATTAACGAAATCCGTTCGCGCAGCGCGGTGCAGGGAGTGATTAATCTCCTTAACACGCAGCCCGGGGTATTCCTTCTCTATAACCTGCACGCCGAATCCCTCAAGGATGTGCAGGACCGCCTCGAACTGGTGTTCGGGATTCCTTCCGCTTCCATGTTTGCGACCGACAGGTACACGTTCCTAAAGAAATTGAGGTTCGGGAGGAAGGGCAGGGTATACCGCGTGCTCGGATACGAGTATGAGAGCGACCCGGCAAACAGGCAGTTCGTGGAGGTCTTCAAATACAGGAGGGGCCCGACCATAGACACGTGCAGTTTGGAGCCCAAGTTCATCAAGAACCCGGAAGCAACCATGTGGGACTTCGACAAGGTGGATATGGGCAAACTGCAGGGGCACCTTGATTTGCAGTTCATTCCCCCGGTGCTTGTGCGCAGGAGCGAGGAGAGCGGAATTGCGCCCGAGCAGTACATCCTGCAGGCGTTCCTCAAGGGGAAGATGTACTACAAGGCATACAAGATGAGCGTTGACACGAATGACAAGCTATTGCGCGAGATAGATTTCGTGGTCAAATTGAACACCGCGACCAACCGCATGCTTGCGGACCTCGAGCAGGAGAACGGGACCGTGGATTACAAGGTCGCGCAGGCAAGGCTGGAGGAAATCTTCAAGGAGCAGTACAGGGCGGAGATTGCCTCTAGGACCGCTTAGCTCGCCTCTATGGTCTTAACCCCAAGGCGATTCAGTTCATTTACCACTTTTTCCATTTCTTCCAAAGCTCCTTCCCTGTTCGCCAGGTCTATGACGGGCCTTTTGAATAGGACTAACCTAGGCCTTGGCTTGCCGTAATATACTTTCATATGCGGCCTTATGATGTGCGGAACCCCCTGGGTGTATTCCACGCGCTCCACCTTGCTGATATCTATCACTGAGTCGGTATTCACACCCATTACGAAATATAATGGCGTCATCAAAATCGACAATATGCTTGCCATCGCACCGACTATCCCCTCGCGCTTAAGGGTTATTTTGCCGCCTTCTATAATTATCCTTCCCGATTTGGTCAGTGCTTCCATGGGAGGTATTTTGCAAAGAAACGTATTTATTCTGTGCCTTTTGGAGGGAATATTCCGGATAAATATTCGGAGTTCTTGAGCAGGACATTGTGGATTCCGCTCCCATACTGCAATGCTTTCTTTTTTCTCTTTACCGCCAGTTCCGGGACACCTAAGAACTTTGCCGCCTCCCTTAGGACGCACTTTTTCAAATTCTTGTCCTCCATCTTTTGCTGCAACGGAATGGAGAAGGCAATCTTTTCCAGTTCGGGGTTATAGAAGGGGAACCTCGCCTCAATATCATATTTGCGCATCGCCTTCTTTATCATCTTTATTTCCCTGTTCTTGAGGGTGGAGTATTCCTCTCTTAGGAGCTTTTCCAAATCCCCGCCTTCTGCCGCATAAGTGTAATAGCGCTCGTATCCAACGAACAATTCCTCAGCTCCGGAGCCGAAGAGCATCACTTCGATTCCTTCCTTTTGGGCCATCTCCCCTGCTGCGCAGAGAGGCACGAGCAACTCCACTTTCAGGAAATCGCCTGGGAAAATGGAATAGGCGGTCTTGTACAGTTCCATTATTTCCGGCTGGGAAAGGATGCGGGTGTGGAGAGGAAGGCCCATCTTTTGTGCGAGCACTTCGGAGTATTGTATGTCCTCGCACCTTTCCGTTCCCACCGTAAATAGTTCCGGAGAGGAGTATTTCTTCGCCACGTGCGCGATGAGGGTGGAGTCCAGCCCTCCGGAGAAGGCGATTCCCGGCCTTTCCTCTAATGTTTGCTGGACGCTTTCCTCCAACGCCTTGGCGAGTTCGACTAACATAAATGAGGCCTGCTTAGAGCATAATAGCGAATAGTTATTTAAGCATCATCCTGTCGCCCTCCCTTATCCCGTGCCTTTCGCTGAATCCTTTGTTTACCTCCAAAACGTAGAGGGCGTCCGCATCCGGAGGGTAGTTTGGGCAGGGGTCGGCAATGCAGGGCTCCATCTGGAGAATATCTACTATTGTCCCGTTTTCATCCATGTAGATTGCATTCAGGGGTATTAGGGTATTTTTCATCCAGAAAGGATAATTTCCGGAACTGGGAAAGATGAAGAGCATCCCCTCGTCCTCTGGAAGGGATTCGCGATACATTAGCCCGCGCTCCATCTCATTCCAATCATCCGCGATTTCCACGTAGATATGGACTTCCTGCCCAGCGCTGTTGATTATGGTGATTTGCTCCTTCCCGGAATGCGAATTTTGGGTGAGGAGAAAGATTACAATTACTACGATGACGGCTGCGATTAGAACGTAGATTAGTTTGCTGTCCTTTTTCGGAGGTTCGGGGGGATTTGGTTTCTTTTTCATAAAACAGCCGTTTGGAGGGTTATGATTATGGTAAAGAGATTCGCTCTTTGCGCCGATGTATGGGGCACGGAGCGAAGAAGGGGGGTATCCCCCCTCTTCTTCCAATCGGGCCCGGTGGGATTTGAACCCACGACCTACATCTTAGGAGGATGCCGCGCTATCCAGGCTGCGCTTCCCGGCGCAATTTCTTGCGCATACGGGCCCAGAGGATAACCTCTATCGGCATTCCGAAAATTATTACCCCGTAAGAGTTTATAAAGATTAACCGGTAAAGCGGAGCGGGGTTCCTATGCTTGAAGAAATCATCAAGCGACTTGATATCGTAGACACGTCCACGCTTCTCCAGCATGAGGAGATTGTGCCCAAGAATCTGAAAAGGCTAAAAGAAGCCATGTTCAACATCGGGCAGATGGTGGACCCGATAATAATGGACGAAAAAGACAGGGTGGTGCTTGACGGCAACCACCGCATGACCGTCCTTAAGGAAATGGAATGCCCACATGCGGCGGTCCAGCCGGTGAATTACTCTGACCCGAAGATTGAGCTGGGCACCTGGTACCCTGTTTCCAAGACATTTGATGTGGATAAATTTACGAAGGCGGGCGTGAAGGTAGAAAAAGTGGACTTCAATGCGGGGCTGGAGGCGGTAAATGCCTCCAAAGCAGCGTTTATGCTCGGGAAGAAGAACGGCCACGGGAAGGAGGCATGGCTGCTTTCCCCAGGCAAATACACTTCTATCGCATCCCTTCTTGAGGCGCAGAAGGCGGTTGTGGACTCCGCGGGGGTGAGCACAAACCCGGACGTCACGTACGTGGCGGACGATTTCGGGGATGTGGCAGAGAATAACGGGCTCGCGGTGCTGTACAGAAGGGCATATGCAAAGAAGGAGGTGGTGGAGAGGGCGAAGAGCGGCGTTCCTTTTCCGCCCAAATCCACTAGGCATCTTATTCCGAACAGAGTGGTACGCCTGAACATGAGGCTGGGATGGCTGTTTGAGAATAAGGACGAGGCGAGGAGGCTTATGCTGGAGATGCTCCAGAACAGGGTTTACTCTGGAAATGTGAGGAGGTATCCCGAGCCGGTAATTGTGATATACTAAACAGAGGTTATGACTATGGGGATATTGTTGTCGCCGGGGCCGGTGCACGTGCCGCAGGATGTGATGCTCGTGCAGGTGCAGGAGATGATCACGCACAGGAGCGGGGCGTTCAAGGCGCTTTATACGGACCTTTGCACGCGGAGCGCGAAATACCTGAACGCCGAGGAGGCGTACGTGATTACGGGTTCGGGCACGCTTGGGATAGAGACCGCGATACTGAACTGCTGCCTGCCCGAGGAGAAGATGCTCGTGCTGAGCAACGGGAACTTTGGGGATTTGCTTGCGGATACCGCGAAGGTATATACTAATGTGGACAAGAAGTCCATCCCCGCGGGAAAGGGCTGGGATTTGCACAAGGCGAAGGAGCACATAGACCACTCGGACGCGAAGGTTTTCGGGATGGTTTACAACGAGACGGGGTATGGGGTGCGAAACCACGCAAAGGAGATCTACCAGTATGCGAAAAAGAAGGGAATGTACACGATAATGGACTCTGTTTCCGCGTGGCCCTCCCTTCCCATGGACATGAAGGAGTTCGGGGTGGACTTCTTCGTCACTGGATGCCAGAAGGCGATTGGCGCGCCTCCGGGCGCCGCTATTGTAGGGCTGAGCAAGGAGGCAATCGGGAGGTTCGAGGGGCGGGAGAAGATTCCTTCCCATTACTGCAACCTAAACAGGCACAGGAAGACCTACAAGGAGAAGGGGCAGACCCCGAACACTCCGGCGATTACGGTCTATTGGGCCATACAGAGATGCTACGACCACATGGACAAGGAGGGCGGGATTCCCGCATGGGTGGAGAAGCACCGTGTGATTTCTGAGTATGTGCGCGGGCGCATTACGGAAATGGGGTTGGAACTGATTCCGGAAAAAGGATTTGAGTCCTGGTCCCTTACTGCCTTTAAGCATGAGAAGGCGGCGGACGTGAAGAAGATGATGCTGGACAGGTACGGGATTACTATTGTGGGATGCAAGGGAGATTTCAAGGATAATGGATTGCGCATAGCGCACATGGGGCTCTTTGACAGGAAGAACCTTGAGATTGCGCTGGACCTCTTGGAAGAGGTAATTGAGCAGGTGTGAGCATGAAAATAGTAATATCGGATGATTTGGACGCGGGAGCGGTGGAGAACATCAAGAAGGCCGGGCATGTAGTGTATAAGCCCGCGAACCTTGATACGGAACTCGCGGATGCGGATGCGCTGGTGGTGCGGAGCGCCACCAAGGTTACGAAGGAGTTTTTGGGGAAGGCGCCGAAGCTCAAGATAGTTTTCCGCGCCGGGGTCGGTGTGGACAACATTGATGTGGAGGCGTGCAAGGCGCGGGGGATAAAGGTGCAGAACACCCCTTCCGCTTCCACCAACGCGGTCGCGGAGATTGCGATGGGGCTGGTCATAGGGCTTTTCAGGAACCTTGGGAGGGCGCACCACTCCATGAAAAGCGGGAAATGGGAGAAGAAGGCGCTCATGGGGCATGAGATAGAGAGGAAGACCTTGGGGATTATCGGGTGCGGAAGGATCGGGTGCGCGGTTGCGCACAAGGCGCACGCGCTCGGGATGAAGGTGGTTGCATATAACCCGCCTCCGAGAATTGATTGTGCGGGAGTCCATTATGTGGAGCTGGATGAGCTGCTTGCGCACTCGGATGTGATTACGATACATGCGGGGGCTTCCAAGGAAACGGAGAACATCATTAATGCGAAGAGCATTGGGAAGATGAAGAAGGGGGCTTATATCATAAATTTGGCGCGGGGAAACATGGTGGACGAGGAGGCGCTCTATAATGCGCTGAAGGAAGGGAAACTGGGCGGCGCTGCCCTGGATGTGTATAAGGAGGAACCTTACAAGGGGAAATTGCTGGAATTGGAAAATGTGATATTTACGCCCCATATCGGGGGGAGCACATTTGAGGCGCAGGATAAGATAGGGGCTGTTATTGCGGAGGAGCTGAAGAAAGGAATTTAATGCTTAGAGGAGATGGAAAAGAGGGATTCATATGGCAAAAGTAACACATCTGAAGGACATATGCATAGGCTGCGGCGCGTGCGTGGCGGTCTGCCCAAAGTACTGGGAGATGAAGGGGGACGGGAAGTCCCACCTGAAGGGCGCGAAGATGATAAACCCGGACCACTTTGAGCTTGTTCTCCCGAATGCGGAGTGCAATGCCGAAGCGGCGGCATCCTGCCCCGTGACCTGCATAAAAGTAGTAAAGTGAGACTGTGGGCATCTACACCCGTACTGGAGATTCAGGGGAAACCACTACTAATGTAGGGAAGAGGGTGAGGAAGGACGACCCTCTTGTGGAGGCTTACGGCTGCCTGGACGAGCTGAACTCTTTTTTGGGCCTTGCCCTTGCGCAATCCTCGAGCAAGCACACGAGGGCGGTGATTGCGCGGGTGCAGAAGGAGATATTTGATTTGGGCGCTTCCATTTTCTCCGGGCAGATACCTGTCGGAGAAACCAATGTGAAGGCATTGGAGAAGGATATAGATGAAATAGAGGCGAGATTGAAGCCCTTGAAACATTTCATCATTCCGGGCGGAACAAAAGAAGCGTGCTACCTGCACTGTGCACGCACGGTTTGCAGGAGGGCGGAAAGGAGGCTTGTTGCCGCTAAGGCGGACAGGATGATGGTTAAGTACCTCAATAGGCTGGGGGACCTGCTCTTTGTGCTTGCGAGGCATGAGAACGCGAAGGCTGGAGTGGGTGAGGAAATTTGGAAGAAGGGGAAAATCTGATTTTCATATTCTCAGCACGCCCCTCAGCAGAACGCTGGTTGAATCCGGCCCATCGAATGAGAAGTTGTGCCTTACCTGTGCGCCAAGCCCGAGCCAGGAAGTAAACATATAGTCCAAGGCCGCTTCCCCGGATACCGATTTTCTGTTAAGGACCCAGTCCCAGTATGTTTCAACTCTCAAATCGTCAGTTATGTTCATCCAGAAGTAAAGGGCAAGCTTAGTGTTGAGGAAATCCGTTGCTTCGCCGTGGTTTTGGGTGCCCACCGAGAAGGAAAGGACTCTCAATACTAGATTGATGTCCTGGCTTATGAACGGGATGAAAACCAGCCCTGCGCGGAGCGAATCTTCCCCCGGTTCGATCTCATATTGTACAAGGGGGCCGAGCCAGCCAAAGAGCCTGTGCAGCCGGAACTCGGTATGGCCGAATTTCAATTCCGGAGAATCGGCCTCGGCTGCCAGCGCATTCACTATCCCGGTGGCGGCAATTCCGTAGGGCAGCCTCCCGCCCCCGCTCACCCTGAGGTTCATGCCGTGTGAGCCGTTCTGGATGCCGTATGAATATGCCGGATAAATAGTGAGCGACGCATCTTCAGCGTTCGCTGTTTTCGGTGCGAATGTGTATAGCGCAAGCGCGGCCGCGACGCCATAAATCCCAAACTTGGCCTTCCTGAAAAAGTTCCTTGTGCGGCTTCCCTTCCGCGCGTGATGGACATGCGGTTCCTTGTTCAAGTGCATTTCTTTTGTGGTATTCATGTAGTAGTTAGTTCAAGTATGTGGTATTTATTAACTTGTGGCATCCCTACAATACCACTATAAATATTTGGCGCGTGAACTACATATGAAAATAGGGGAGTTGTTCAGGGACGTTGGCTTCTCGGAAGGTGAGGGAAGGGTTTATGCGGCAATCCTTGCGCACAAGTCGCCCACGCTGCAATCCATCCATGAGGATACCGGGATAGAGAGGAGGAACGTATATGATATTGTGAATAAGCTCATTTCTAAGGGGCTGGCCACGTATTACGTGGAAAACAAGAAGAAGATATATCACGTGACAAACCCGAACAAGATTCTGGGCTACCTCAACGAGCAGGAAGAGGAGATTGAAAATTCAAAGAAGCTGGTTGGCGCGCAGCTTGGCGACCTCACCAGGATGTATGAGGGCAGCAAGGAAGAGATACACGCCGAATTGTACCGGGGAAACGAGGGCGTGAAAACCCTGATGGAGGAGATGCTGGATTACAAGGACCATTATTTCATAGGCGGAAATTTAGGGGTGGTGAAATTCATAGGGGAGCTGTTCTGGACCAAGTGGAACAAGAAGAGGGAAGAAAAAAAGATTAGGTGGCATGACATAATAACCTGGCATAGCTTCGTAAGGGCCAATGACAGCAAGAGGCTTATGAAGATGAAATACTGCGAATACAAATTCCTGCCGAAGGAGTTCTGGTCGCCGCACGTCATCTTCATATATGGGGACAAGGTCGCGAATGTGCTGTGGAGGGAGCAGAGCTTCGCATTCCAGATCCAGAATGAGAGCATCGCGAAGAGCTACCTGGATTACTTCAATTACTTGTGGAAAACGCTCCCTAAGCCATGAGCGCGGAAATGCGGCAACGAATTAAAAAACAACGGCGCCTTATGGAAGCATGGACTGGAGCTTAACTGCCCGGATTCTGCTCGTGGCGCTTATGCTTTATGTGTTCTATGTGGTGGGGGTACCTTTGCCCGCCCTTTTGGTTTTGGGGATACTCCTTATTGCATTTGTTCTGCTGCGGGGGCATGCATATAGGCAGATAGACCTCTTTCTCACAAACAGGTTCCCGTCCATGGCCGGATGGGCGCCCTGGCAGAAGATGCTGCTCGTCGCGATAGTGTTCCTGCTTGCATATGTGTTGCTGAAGCAGGCGGTTTTCTGGCTTTTGAAAAGTGCGGGGATGGACGTCCAGCAGATGATGCTGGACAGCATCCAGTCAATGAAGAAATGAAGCGGCTAATCCTTAAGGAAAAGCTTCCTATACTTGTCGGAAATCTTCACCATATTTGTCTTCCCGTATTTCTCGCTCGCCACTATTCCCCTTTTCTCAAGTTTTGCGAGAATGCGGTGGGCCTTCACCTTCCCTATCCCTTCTATCCTTGAAACCTCGGACTGAGTTATGCGCCCTCCTTCTGAAACGAGCTTGCTCAGGATTTTGGACTCGTCCTTCTCCATTAAAGAAACCGAGAGCGCGGCGTCCGCTTCTTTTTTTACGGGTGCGGTGCGCTCATAGAAAAGATAATAGGCGATTGCGCCGAGAATTGCGCCCCCTCCTATAAACACGGGGATTAGTGTAATAAGTTGCCTTATCTGCTCCTCATGCTGGCACATCCCGTCTATTGTGCAAACAGAGGAGATGTTCTGCTCCGCAATCGCAGGCACGGATACTATTAGGATTATGATGAGCAAAACTCCGGAGATCCCTCCCAGGTATGCGAAATTTTTTGACATTGCCATGGTGGTATTTTGGTGCAAATAATATTTATGGCTTTTGGAGGCTAAAAACCGGAAAAACACCCCACGGTTTCTGAAACCTTGAGCCCAACTATCCACCTTTGCCTAGGGGACAAATTCTGGGAAAAACTGCCCGCATTGGGCTCAAGGTTTCACTTTCCCCCGGGTTGGTTTCAGCAATTGAAATGTATGGTTTCAGCGTATGTAACTACTGCCTAGAGGGTGCGGGAACGGCAACCGCACGGGCAAAAGAGAGGTGGTCAAATGAAAACGGAAAAAATAAAGGTCCGCGGGATGCGCTGCAAGTCCTGCGAGGAAAGAATTGAGAAAGCCGTGAAGGCGGTGGAGGGAGTGGTTAGCGTGAAGGTGTCCCAGCAGAAAGGGGAGGTGGAGGTGATAACGGACGATGCGGACAGGAAGGACTTGGAAGAGGCGATAAGGAAGGAAGGGTACTCCGTGGGCGGAGGATGGTTCTGGGTAGCGATTGGGGTGGCGGCACTCTTTGCCGCCGCCCTTCTCCTGGAAAATCTTGGGCTGGGCATACGGTTTCCGGAGGTTGGGGGGGAAGTGGGATATGCTGCATTGTTTGTTTTGGGGCTGGCCACGGGATTCCACTGCATAGCGATGTGCGGAGGATTCGTGCTTGGTTATTCCTCTAGATCTGGAGCGGCCATAACACCTCACATATTGTACGGGGCGGGCAAGCTGCTTTCATACACATTCATAGGCGCGGTTTTCGGGCTGATTGGCTCGGCGATTGCCTTCACCCCGGAGATGAGGGCCGGGGCAGCGCTGCTTGCGGGGATATTTCTTCTATTGTACGGGCTGGGGATGCTCGGGATAAGCGGATTGGCGGGAATACGGTTCGGGATGCCTGGATTTGTTAACGGGATTATGCAAAAGTTCGGGGGGCGCGGACCACTCGTAACCGGATTATTGAACGGGCTGATGATTGCATGCGGGCCCCTGCAGGCGATGTACATATTCGCGGCTGGGACCGGTAGCATTGTTGCTGGGGCAACTGCGCTATTCTTTTTTGGATTGGGCACTTTGCCGGTGATGCTCGGGTTTGGTGTGCTGGCTGCGAGGGCTGGCGGAAACGTTCCTGCTAAATTCGCCTCCATCTCCGGGTGGTTGGTTATTTTCCTAGGGATACTTCTGCTGAACCAGGGGCTTACGCTCGTGGGAAAGGGAGTGGTGGTTGGAACCGGCGGGGAGGGGAATGCAACTTTGCAGAATGGAACTGCATTCCAGGAGATTCGTATGAATGTAACCTACTACGGGTTTGAGCCGAATACATTCACACTAAAGAAAGGGGTGCCGGTGAGGTGGGTGATTACTGGTGTGAGCCTTACTTCCTGCAACAATCGGATAATAGTGCCCGCGTATGGGCTGGAGTTTGATGTGCAGCCCGGAGAGCAAGTGATTGAATTTACTCCGACGGAGGTTGGAGAGATAAAGTGGTCGTGCTGGATGGGAATGATCCCCGGAAAATTCGTGGTGGTGGAATGATTGGAAAGGATATAGGTGCGTCAGGAGTACGTGCAAAGGGTTGCAAAGTGAAGTGGGGGAGGGTCAGAATGACCGGTAAAAATGGGGCAATAGTTTCGCAGTGGCGAAACTGTGCGCATTTTTCCCGCTGGAAAAATAGCGAGGGTGCTCCCTCCGCGTTTTTCCGAGGGAATGATACCCGGGAAGTTTGTGGTTGTAGAATGATGAGGTGAAAAAAATGGAAGGAAAGGCTTGGTTGTTGGCGGGCCTGTTTGTGGTCATGGTTTTTGCCGCGATCGTTTATGCGGCCACCATGAAGCCGCAGCAGGCGGAGGATGATTTGGGAGGGGGCTCCTGCGGGAACGCCGGGGCGGATGGGTGCTTCGCGGACGGGGGCGGGGGTGCGGTGGCTGCGCCTGCGACATATGCGCCTTCCGCGACGGTAAACAGGAGCAGGGAGCTCGAGCTCCAGGCGGCTGGGGAGGTGCGAACGTTTGAGCTGGGTTTTGACTGGGGCTCCGGAAACTACGAGCCTGAAGAGATACGGGTGCGGGCAGGGGACAGGGTGAGGATTGAGGCGGACGCGGGCACGTTCACAGGATGCATGTCAACGCTAGTGATTAACGGGATGGGCATAAGCAAGAGTATTACAACGACGGACAATGTGCTGGAATTCACCGCGGGCACGCCGGGGCGGTACAGGCTCACCTGCGGGATGGGAATGGGCAACGGATTGCTCGTGGTGGAGGACGAAAACGGGCTTGTGCCCGAGGCGGCTCCTGCTGCGCCCGCGCGCACCGGAGGGTGTGGGTGCGGAGGATAGGAAAGGTGCAAAAAAATAATAAGGAGAACGGAGAGGTGAAGGCCATGCCTGAGAAGACCGAGACAATAATAATCCCCGTGGGCGGGATGGACTGCGCGTCCTGCGCGATGAGCATAGAGACCATGCTGAAGAGCACAAAAGGAGTGAGGGATGCGCGGGTTAATTTCGCCTCCCAGAAGGCGACCGTGGAGTACGTGCCTTCAGAGATAGGGATGCCTGCGATTGAGGCAATCATAACCAAGCTGGGGTTTGAGGTGCTGAGGGAGAAGCCCGGAAAAGACGCGGAAAAAGAGGCGCGGGAGCGGGAGATAAACGGCTATAGGACGAGGCTTATGGTTGCGGTAGTTGCTGCCGTTCCTGCGGCGATTCTTGCGATGGGGGAGATGACGGGGATTCCTTTTCCTGAGTGGATAATGGAGAATTCCATGTGGATCCAGTTCCTCCTTGCGACTTTGGCGATAATGGCCGGCTCGCAGTTCTTCACGCGCGGGACGAAAGCTCTTATTAACCGGATGCCGACGATGGATTCGCTTGTGGCGATTGGGGTGGGTGCGGCTTATCTGTACAGCGTTGCGGTCACATTTTTGGGATTGGAGGGATTTGTCTACTATGAGATTGCGGCAATACTCATCTCGTTCCTACTTCTTGGACGATTGATGGAGGCGACTGCGAGGGGAAAGACCTCCGAGGCGATAAAAAGATTGATGGGGCTGCAGCCTAAGACCGCGAGGGTGATGCGGGGAAAGGAGGAAGTGGAAATTCCCATCGCGAACGTGAAAGTTGGGGATGTGCTGGTTATCCGTCCAGGAGAAAAGATTCCGGTGGACGGGAGTGTGCTGGACGGGGAGTCCTATGTGGACGAGGCCATGATTACCGGCGAACCGATACCTGTGGCGAAGAGGAAGGGGGCAGTAGTGATTGGGGCGACCATCAACGGGACCGGAAGTTTCAGGATGCGCGCGGAAAAAGTTGGGAAGGATACTATGCTCGCGCAAATCATCAAGCTGGTGGAGGAGGCGCAGGGCTCCAAGGCGCCAATTCAACGGCTTGTGGATAAGGTTTCTGCTTATTTTGTGCCCACGGTGATGGGGCTGGCGATAATCGCGGGATTATACTGGTATTTTATTGCGGGAATGGGGTTCGTGTTTGCCCTAACCGCATTTGTTACGACGCTCATAATCGCGTGCCCTTGCGCGCTCGGGCTGGCGACGCCCACGGCGGTCATGATGGGGACTGGAAAGGGCGCGGAGTACGGCGTGCTGTTCAAGACCGCGAAGGCGCTGGAGGAGGCGCACAAGGTGCGGATGGTGGTTTTTGACAAGACTGGAACGCTAACGAAGGGGGAGCCGGAGGTTACTGACATTGTCCCGATAGGTATGGATGCGGACGACCTTCTCGCCTTTGCGGCCTCGGCTGAGAGGAATTCCGAGCATCCGCTGGGCGAGGCGATTGTGCGAGAGGCGAGGGAGAGCAAGGCCAGGATTGCGGAGCCGCGCTCCTTCAAGTCGATAACCGGGCGGGGGGTGGAGGCAGGCGTAGGCGGGAAGAAGGTTCTTGTGGGAAATAGAAAGCTCATGGAAGAGAGGAAGGTCAAGGTTGCTGGGGCGGAGGAGGCGATGACGCAGCTTGAGGAGAAGGGAAGGACCGCGGTTATGGTCGCGGTTGGCGGTAAGATTGCGGGAGTGATCGGGATTGCGGATTCCCTAAAGGAGAATTCAGTGGACGCGGTAAGGATGCTCAAGAAGCAAGGGCTCAGGGTGGCGATGATTACTGGCGATAACAGGAGGACGGCGCAGGCGATTGCAAAGGAGGCGGGAATAGATATGGTGCTTGCGGAAGTGCTTCCCGAGGAGAAGGAGAAGGAAGTGAGGAGGCTGCAGGCAGAAGGGATGAAGATTGCATTTGTTGGGGACGGGATAAATGACGCGCCTGCGCTTGCGGCTTCGGACATAGGAATTGCAATCGGGAGCGGGACGGATGTGGCGATAGAGAGCGGGGACATCGTGCTGGTGAAGGATGATTTGAGGGACGTGGCGAAGGCATTGGACATAAGCAAATACACGATGAAGAAGATAAGGCAGAACCTCTTCTGGGCGTTCTTCTACAACGTGATCGGGATTCCGGTTGCGATGGGCGTTCTCTATCCATTTACCGGGTTTTTGCTGAACCCGCTTGTTGCCGGGGGGGCGATGGCCTTCAGCTCGGTGAGCGTGGTTTCTAATTCCCTTCTCATGAAGGGGTATAAGCCGATCGGGGGGTAAGGGATGGAAAAGAAGCTCGGGATTGTTTTGCTCTTGGCCATCATTGCCAATCTGATAGGGGCATACTTCGGCTTCTTTGTGTATTACCAGGGGCAGATTGCGGCGACGCCCATTTACCTGCTGGCATTCGTGGCGGACTGCCCGCTCGCGGTTTTGCTGGTGGCGGCTTCCTTGTTTTTGGTTTGGATTGGGAAAAAGAATGATTTCCTTTCCTTCCTCGCTTCGGCGTATGCGCTGAAATACGGGATTTGGACCGTGTTCGTGATACTGTTCTTCAACCAGATTTACTTCGCGCCCGCATACTGGGAATTATACGCAATTATGCTCGTGACGCATTTCGGGATGGTGCTGGAATCTTTCGCATTGGTTGGGAGAATAGACGTGAAAAAGGAGCATTTGCTGATTGTGCTCGGATGGTTCCTGCTGAACGATTACATGGACTATTTCTGGGGGCTGAAGCCCTGGACAGTGCCGAATGACGGCTTGCTATTGCCTTTCACTGTTTTGTTGAGTGTGGCAAGCGTATTGGCGCTCTATTTTGCATACACGAAAAAGAAGCCGAAGATATTCACGGATTTGCTTTTCCTTTTTTAGGGTGGTGGTGCTTGTGTATCACTATGTGCTGCAGGTTCTTTGAGACTATTTTGGCTATGTCCAGGACGGCGCGGGCGTAGCGGAGCATCTTCGTGCGGGAGGTGCGGGTGCGACCGTGAATGTGCCCGTAGACCGGCAGGCACAAGGAGAATGTGGGATACTTCTTGCCGTAGACTATTGCCTCGTCCGGCTCTCCATCCGTGAATGTGATTTTGTAGGGAAGGGGGCGCAAAAGCTCGCGCAGTTTCTTCTTGTCTATCCTGTGGATGTGCTCTATTGTCACGTCGGAGCGCGGGCTCATTCCCGTAATGTCCAGGGCGATATAGAGGGCCTTCCCCTCCCTTTTCATCAGGCTCTTCGCCCCGCCCATCGTGGTCTCCTCGTGCATTGTGAAATATGTTTTTACGTTGTCCGGGTGCTTGTGGAGATTTACAAAAACAGCGGCAACAGTGACGAGGTTGTCAAGGTTTCCGTAGTACCAGACGCGGCGCCTCCTCTTGTAGGCAGAAATGTAGGCCGCATCCCAGACAGTGTCGGAATGGCAGCTCATCACAACTTTGGTTGGGCTCATAAGGATGCCTCAGAACAGGTAGCCCCAGGTTTGGAGCCGGTCGCTGTCCGTGTACCAGCGGACCCCGATGTCCGTCCGGTAGAACATGTTGGGTATCTGTATGTTCTTAACCCTCTTGTAGGCGCTCTTCCTCGCCTCCTCCATTGTGGAGCCGAAGCCCGTGACGACGAGCGCGTAGCCGGACTCGCCGGCGAGGCGCCATTCGCCCTCGTCCAATTTAACATCCCCTATGTGAACGCCCTCGGTCACCGGCTTCTTGAATATTATCGCCGCGTCCTCGGAATACTTCCTGAAGGCGGAGGGGTCCTTGAAAGGGAACGGGGGGGTTGCGATCACCACGCCTATTTCGAAGCCCCTCTTTGTCTTGAGTTCGTATTTCTCTCCGCTTGCGAGCGCGTGGAGGAACTCGCCCCACGGGGAGGTAACGCCCTCCATCTGTATCTGGATGGTCGGAACGCCGAACCTGCAGGTCCACTCAAGAGGGAACACGCCCCTCCAGTTCGCGATGCAGTTCAAATCCAGGTAGCCGCAGTAGCCTGAGGCCGCGAGCTTCGCCTTCATTTTCTCAAACGTTTCGTTGAAGATGCGGTTCGCGGGACCCCAGTACATAGAAGTTCCCATCTCGCCCGTGTTCGGGCCAACATCGCCCGGAAACATCTTCTTGTGCTCGAAATTCACGCAGATTGGGGTGATGAATTCTTTTCCGTTGAAGAAGACTCCCACCGCGATCTCGACGCCAGGTGCGAACTTCTGTATCTGGAAGCTCTTTATCGCCTTTCCCCATTTTTTCTTGTATCGCTCAAGAATCTGGATAAGATCGCTTCCGTCCTCCTCCTGCCCCACGAAGGAGAGTTCCTTCTCCCCCTGCGCTTTTCCGTTGGGCTTGATGACGTAGCGGCCCGGGTTCTTCTTTATGAAATCGACCGCCGCGTCGAAGGACTCGAAGTTCCAGTGGGGGAGGACCGCGACCCCGACGGATTTCAGCTCCTCCTGGCCGAAGTCCCTCTCGTCCTCCAGCTTGTCGGTGTACGAGCTGCACCCGATTACCTTCTTTCCTTTCTTGCGCAGGTCGTCCGCCTCCTTTCCAAAACCAATATCGTCGAAGATGATTACGTCCGCCCAATCCACGTCCTTTTTCCAATCCTCGCTTTTGGGGACGAAGCCGTCGAACACGTTCTTCTCGGATTTCTGCTCTATGGAATATTTCGCCTCGTGGCCCTCTTTTATCAACTGCCAGGCGAGGTCTCCTATGAGGCCTTCAATCGATACGAAGAGGAATTTGTATTTCTTAGGATGAGGAATCACCGGCTTTTCATGGTTTCCGTTGTGATTATGGCCATTCATTGAGGATAGTAAGAAGGGAAACAATAAATTACTTCTCTTTCTTTTTCTCCCCGTTTATCTTCTGGAGGGATTTCCAGTAGAAATAGCCGACTATTATGAATGTGATTATCGGCGAGAACCAGCTCGGGATTTCGAAGCCGAAGCTGTCCAGCACCATTATCCCGCCGAGGAAGAGGATGGAGTACATCGCCCCGTTCTTCAGGTATGCGTATTTCTTCACCTCGTCTATCCCCTTCATGGTGAGCTCCCTCACCACTATGGCGCCGAGGCCGTTGCCGATGAGGATGAGCGGGACGGAAAGCGTGAAGGCGAAGGCGCCGAGGACGCCGTCTATGGAGAATGTCATGTCTATTACTTCCAGATACATCAGCTTGCTCAGGTCGGAGAGGTTCCCCGAGCCCTCGAGCATCTCCTTCTCGCGCAATTCTGCATTTTGCTTGAAGCCGTGCGTTATGAAGAAGGCGGTGGAGCCGACCACGGCGCCGAAGGCCATTATGGGATGGACCTGGATTGCGAACCAGACTATGAGGGAGAGGAGTACGGATACCACGGCGAAGAACCAGATGCCCTGGGAGGAGATGAACTTCTCGCCCCACATCCCGTAGTTCTTGGGCTCCAGGAATAGCCAGTGGAAGAACAGGAAAACGAGGAATACGCCGCCGCCTATGAGGAGGACGGGGGCGGACTGCTCCATCGCATGGGCGACCGCAGGGTCCTCGCTGAAGGTCGCGGTGAATACTTCGTAAACCCCGAGGGAGGGGTTCGCCACCCACATTATGAGGAGGGGAAGGACGCCCCGGACCACGAACACTGCGAAAAGGATGCCCCAGAGAAGGAACCATTTCCTGGCCTTCTGGGACATTTTTGAGAGTATGTCCGCGTTTATTATCGCATTATCCACGCTGCTGACTGTTTCGAAAAGGCACAGGCCGAGTATTGTGAGAATTGCGGCGAGGATGTCCATTGGAAAGTCCCTTGTCCTTAAATTATAAAAATAGTGGCTCGTTAGCTACTCTGCTCATCATATATCAGTCTGGGACGGTGCAGTCATCGCCACGTATGTAATTGCGCGAAGGATGTTTATAAGCGTATTGGGGGGAAGAAGGATTATGCGGATAATGGTGCTGAGGCTCGGGCACAGGCTCCCGAGGGATGAGCGCGTCACGACGCACGTGTGCCTCACTTCCCGGGCTTTCGGGGCTTCTGGAGTAATCTACTCGGGGCAGAAGGACAATTCCCTGGAGGCGAGCGTTAAGAGGATTGCAAACAACTGGGGCGGGGAGTTTTCAATAGAGTATGAGGCGAAGCCGATTCCACGGATTGAAAAAATGAAAAAGGAGGGGTGGGCGGTGGTTCACCTTACCATGTACGGAATGCCGCTTCCGGAAAAGGTTAAGGATGTTGCAGGAAAGGGAAAAGTATTGGTAGTAGTCGGGGCGGAGAAGGTTCCTTCGGAGGTTTATGAGCTCGCGGACTTCAATATCGCGGTGGGGAACCAGCCGCATTCGGAGATTGCGGCGCTCGCAGTAACGCTGGACAGATTGCAGGGCGGAAAGGAGCTGGAACGGGCATTCGAATCTAATTTTGGAGGGGCATCAATATCGCTGGAGCCAGCGGAAAAAGGAAAAAAGATAAGAAGGGGCTAAGGAGCCCCTGTTGCGCTTGTGCAGGTCATGGTCTGGCCGCAGTAGTATGGGCTGCAGCAATCTGCGGTGCTCGTGCAGTAGGTGCCGTACCCACCGCAGGTCTGCTCAGGCATGCAAACGAGGTTGTCGTTGCAATAGTAGCCATCGCAGCATACTGCGGCGCCCACTGCGCAGGAGCCGGATGTCGCGCAGGTTGTGGTGCTCCTTGTGCAAACCTTGTTCTCGCTGCAGTAGTAGCCGTCGCAGCAGTCGGAGGTCTTTTCACAGGAGCCTTCCCTCTTGCACGGAACCACGCATCTGCTGTTGGAGCAGGACATGCCTGCGCAGCATTCCTTCCTGCCCGCTAGGCAGGAGCCGCCCTCTGTGGCTGTGCACTCGCTGCTGCATTTGCCGTCCTTGCACCAGGAGCCCTGGCAGCAGTCGGAATCGTACGCGCATGTGCCGCCGTTCTGCTCGCATGGGGTTACGCATCTGCCATCCATGCACTCGTAGCCCTCGCAGCAGGATATCTGCCCGTAGGCGCAGGTCTGGCCCTGCCCGGAGCATCCCTGGTTCGGGGTGCACCTTCCGTTCGCGCAGTAGTCCCCCTCGCAGCAGGTTCCGTAGTAGTTAGAACCCGCAGGCGCGGCGGTAGTCGCGTACTGCGTCCCGTAGCCGCATGTGCCTGCTGTCTGCACGCAGTTCTGTGCCGGCGGTGAGCAGTATCCGTTCACGCACTGGTCATCACCACAGCAATCCCCGTAGTAGGCCGGGTTCTGGTAGTTGGCCGTGAAGGTCTGCGGGCCGTAGCCGCAGAACTGTCCGCGCTCGTTGCACTGTTCTTCAGGCGGCTGGCATGTTCCATCCACGCACGCCATCTGGTTGCAGCACTGGCCGTAGTAGTTCGAGGTCGCGGGCACTAGCGCCGTAACCGTTGTCTGGCCGTAACCGCAGGTCGCTCCCTGCTCTATGCACTCCTGTTGCGGGGTGCAGTACCCTTCCATGCACTGCGAGTTGCCGCAGCATTCCCCATAATAGGTCGGGCGGTAGATTGAATTGTAGTTGCTGGTGCCCATGTTGTTGTTCGCAGTTCCAGCGGTGTTGGTGTTGGCGCCCGCAGCATTGGTACCATCGGTGTTGATGTTGGTCGCGCTGGTGTAAGTCCCTGGATTATATGGCAGGGTGTCGCGCTCGCCGGTCGGGCCGTATTGGCAGAGCCGGCCGTCAGGAACACACTCATCCCTCCTGCAGTAGCCGTCCCTGCATGCCGTCCCGTCACAGCAGTCGCCGTAGAACGGGGTGCTTGCTGCGAGGTTGGTCAGCGGACTCTGCCCGTAGCCGCACTGGTTCCCCTCCTGGACGCATTCCTCTTCGCAGGTCGGGGTCTCAACGCAGTATTCCATCGCGTAGCAGTTCACGCCCCTGGTCCTTCCGCCCGTATCTACATACGTGGAAGGCCTTCCGAGGGCGCTGCTCGCGTCGAGCACGTTTCCTCCGGACGTTTGGATCGTCCTCCCCGTTTCGTTCGGGGCGTAATATGCCGTGCCTCCGGTCTGACCGGTTATCGAGCTGCCTCCGCACTCGTTTGTGCAGGGCTTGAACCCGAGGACCGAAGCCGCCACGAAGGCCAGCATCAGAATCACTATTCCAAGCAAGAATAAGGTTAATTTGCCGGTATCCATTTGTACACCTGGCTATGCTACCAAAACAAGGATTAAAAATGCACCTGCAACCTTTTGGAGAACATTACCGGCATCAGTGGCGGGGAGGCCTCCCCTCCTTTATAAAGAACAGAATTCCTCATTCCCGTGCGACCAGGCGGCCCTCGGCAAGGGGCCGGAGGTGGGCGATATGCCCGTAGAAGATGAGATAATACATTGGTGGAAGGATGATAAGGGCGAACAGCACCGGACCATCCTCCGCATAGAGAGCGAGGAGCCCCAGAGTGCGAACGGATTCCCCAGGGATGGGATAATCATCGTAAGGGTGTCGAACACGACCGGGATGGCTGCGATGAAGCTGAGCCCGGACGAGGGATTGCGGCTGTCCAACCAGATTCTGACCATCTCCAAGGAACTGCTGAACAAGAAAAGAAAAATGTGGAGGGAACGGGACTAGCTAACTCTCGCACACGTGCGTGTTCATGTTGCAGGCTTCCCCGCTCTCGCAATCTGAGTTGGTATTGCAGTTTCCTGCCTTGGGGACGCAGTGGTGGTTCGCAGTGTAGCAGACCTCCCAGGAATTGCAATTCGCTGTCGCATCGCAGTAGCCCGGCTTCGGCCTGCAGGTGTGGGTATTCCCAATTTCGCAGTACTGCCATTCGTTGCAATCCGTGTCGTGACCGCAGAAACCAGGGCCTGTAACGCACCTGCTGGTTTCCCTGTTGCACGATTGCCAGTTGGCGCAATCATCCGCGCTCACGCAGAAGCCCGGCCTGGGCTTGCAGAAATGTGACTCCGCGTCGCAGGCCTGCCAGCCCACGCAGTCCACGTCGTCGTTGCACCTGTCCTGGAACGCCACGCACACCTTCTGCGCGACATCGCATCCCTCCCATGAGTTGCAGTCATAGTCGTTCTCGCACCTTCCGGGGAGCAGGGAGCACCTGTGCGACTCTGGATCGCAGGCCTCTATCTCCGCCCTGCAGTCCCCGTTTGAGGCACAGTAGCCTGAGAGCGGCTTGCATGTGCCGTCCGTGCCGCAGGTCTGCCAGCGCACGTCACAGTCCGTAGCCTGTGCGCAGGCGCCCGCCTTCATAAGGCAGATGTGCGTGGTGGTGTTGCACTGCTGGTTCGAGGTGCAGTCGGCGTTCGCGGAACAGTATCCAGCCTTAACCGCGCAGGTGCCGTTCTGGCAGGACTGCCATGTTTGGCAGTTGGAATCGGAAGTGCATCCGGCCGGGGCTGTGCTTTCTCCGCCCGTGCAGCCATAAAGGATAATCATAACAGCCATAAGACCTGCAATAAGTAACTTCTGCATTTTCACACCTTTTGTGATAGATATGCGCAAAATCATTAAAAATCAGAGTCTTTTGACAACGCCAAGCAATTCTGAGAAATTGCTTATGTGCGCGTCCGCCTTCCCCTTTTCCTTCGAGTACGGGCCCTGCAGGACGCGGATGGTATATATTCCCAATTTCTTCGCCGGGGCGATGTCCGAATCCATCCTGTCCCCGACCATTATGCACTCGGACGGGTGCGCCTTTATCTCGGCAAGGACCTTCCGGAAGAAGTGCGGGCTTTTTTCCTCCCCTACCTCCCCGGAGACGAAAACATCCTCGAAGAAGAGGTGGATTCCCATTCGGATGAGCTTGTCCCATTGTTTTACCGCGTCCCCGTTCGTTGCAACGTATAATTTGTATCCCCTTTCCTTCAGCTCCATCAGGGTTTTCGGCACCTCGGGGTAGGGCTGTATTGAGGATTTGGTATTATGGTAGGCGGCCACCGCCGCCGCGACGAAGCGGGCCGGGCGCTTTACTCCAATCCTTTTGAGTATGAGGTCGAAATGGTTCGGGTAGTTGGAGCCCTTTTCCTTAATGAGCCTCTGCAATTCCTTGTAGATTTGCTCCTCTGTGGCATCCAATCCGGTTTCTATCATCGCGCGGATTGCGTTCCTCCTCGCGAGTTCCGCGAACTCCGCTGTTGGGAACAGGGTATTATCCACATCGAAGAAAATGCAGACCTTCATCAAAAGGATTGGGGATAAATAGCTTTTTATACTGTTCCTCAAGAAATTCTTCTAC
>JACCLI010000012.1 GCA_013425455.1 Microcaldota archaeon
CCCCCGAATGTGGACATCCTCGCGCTCACCGAAGTCTTCCTCACCCTCGCCTACAAGGGAAAATCCTTCTCCCTTTATCCTTCCGGAAAAATAATAGTAAAAGACTCCGAGTCCGAGGAGGCAAAATCACTGCTCAAGGAAGTGTTCGCTTTGTTAGAAAAGAAAGGGTGCCTTTCCGAATGAGAATAGATTTCCATGTACATACCTCGTATTCTTTTGACGGCAGGATTACCCCGTCTCTGCTCGCCTCCCTTTCCAAAAAAACAGGCGTAATCACGGCAATCACCGACCATAATAACATAAGTTCGCATTCGGAATTCCGCAAATTCAAAATCCCATTCATTCCCGGCGAGGAAATAGAGACCGCCCAGGGCGATCTCATCGGCCTGTTCATGAGCGAGCCGGTGAAAAAAGGAGTGGACTTCTACGAAGCGCGGGACGCAATCCGTTCCCAGGGTGCCATCCCCTATGTTCCTCATATGTTCGATTCCCTCCGCCCCGGAGTGGAAAAGGAGGAATACGGAAAAGCAGCAGACATAATAGAGGTTTTCAACGCCCGTTCTTTGGAGAGATTTGACAAAAAAGCCGCAGAGTTCGCAAAAAGAGAAGGAAAGCTCATGGCCGCGGGAAGCGATTCCCATTATCCTTACGAGTTCGGAACCACCTACGCCGAAATAGACCTAACCCCCGACCAGCTCCAGCCCAAGCCCCTGCTCAAAGCTCTAAAGAACGCAAAAATAGTCGGCAAGCGCACCTCATTATTGAAGAGAAAGATAGCCAAGTATACGGGCATTTACCTTTAGCTAGAACCATTTCTCCAGCGTCCGCTGGCTCCTCGTCTCCTTCACCTGCTTCATCATCCCCTCCAGCGCTTTATCCACCCTTTCCAATGAGAAATCGTGCTCATCCACAAGCAATTGTATTACCCCCTCTCGCGTCGGCTTGCCCCACTTGATTTCCTCCACTTCTTTGTATGGAGGCGCCATAAAGAACTCATAAATCTTATCCACTTCTTCCGGGAACTCGTACTGTTTTTCCGCCTTCAAATACGCCTTAACCTTCTCCAGCGTATCCTGCTCTTTCACAATTTTCAGCGCAGTCTTCGGTCCTATCCCCCGCACCCCCTCGTTGAAGTCTGTCCCTACCATTATTCCAACCAGAATCAACTGTTCCCTTCTCAGCCCAATATTCTTCAGCGTCTCTTCCAGTTCCACTCTTTCTATTTCTATATCTATGAACCTATTCTGCTTTGGCACTTTCCTTTTCCCGGTAATAGATAAGTTCCTCAAAAGTATAGGACTTCCAAAAAGAAGCGAATCATAATCCTGCGAAGCAGATGCATAACACATCCCCTTGTGCACCATCCACGCTGCCTGCGCCTCCCCCTCACTCGGGGCCTGCACCCAGGGAATCCCCATAAAAGAGAGCAGCCTCTTGCTCTCATCCACCATCTCTTTCGTAAGGCGCGAGCTTCCCTGCGCGTATTTCCTCGCCTCCTCCACCTTCTCTTCCGCGAGCGCCTTCTTCCACTTGTGCTCCGCCTCCCTGCGTATTTCAATTCTTTCCTCTATGGTTTTCCTCTTCAATTCAGGTGGAGGCCCATCAAACACATAAATCGGCTTAAGCCCCGCATTCACAAGCCTGATGCTCCGATAAAACAATCCAGATAAATGCCCGGTCACCCTCCCCTTCATATCCATTAAGGGCGTCCCGTCCTCCTGTCGTATGGATGCAAGGAATTGGTAGAGGATATTCATCCCATCTATTGCTACGCTCTTCCCGGAAAGCTCCTCCAACTCAACCTTGTGCTTTATCGCAAGGTCGCCCAAATCAACTCCCATCTATTTCTCCTTTTTCTTCTTCTGCATCTCAAACATGTCAAAGAGAGTAAGCTCCGTCTTCCCCCCTCCGCT
>JACCLI010000023.1 GCA_013425455.1 Microcaldota archaeon
GTAAATACTACGCTTTGTGCGTATGTTGCCTGAACGGAGGGTGATTAATTTGGGAGCGTACAAATACATCAAGGAAACGTACCAGAACGAATTGAGGGAAAGGCCTAATTTCTACAAGGAGAAGCTTACGCTTTGGAGAAAAGGCGAGGCGGTTGTGCGTGTTGAGAGGCCGTCTAATCTTTCAAGGGCGCGCATGCTCGGCTACAAGGCAAAGGTGGGGTATGCGATTGTCCGCATTAAGATGGACAAGGGAAGGAGAAGGAGGCCGACCGTGCGCATGGGCAGGCATCCGGGGCACATGTACGTGTATGTGCAGCCCGGGCTTTCGCACCAGGCGATTGCGGAACAGAGGGCCAATCGTGTTTACAAGAACATGGAGGTTTTGAATTCCTACATTGTCGGGGAGGACGGGAACCACAAATTCTACGAGGTCATTCTCGTTGACATGGCAAAAGCGCAGCCGGGGCTGAAACTGGCGAAGGGGAGGGCCTTCCGTGGCCTCACTTCACAGGGAAGGAAGGCGCGCGGTCTCCGGGCGAAAGGAAGGCAGAGCCAGAGGCCAGGGCCGAAGAGAAAGTGAATTGGTCATTCCTTTACTTTTTTCACATTTTTACTATTCCTTTTTAAACACTTACTTACACTCCTATTTCATGCAAAAACAAGCACCCAGAAATAACACTGCGATGCAATGGGGACCGAGGCTGGACGGCGACCTTCGGAAGCCCAGAATCGCGAAGTGCACGAACGAGGAGGAGATAATGAACCTCATGGCGAGCGTGCGCTGGGAGCACATGAAGCTGGGGCTGAAGGAGGCGGCGCTTAGTAAAAAGGATTCGCTTGTGCCCGCGGTAGCATACCTTGCGAAGCACGGGTGGAACGACAACCTCAGCGCGCAGCTCAATGCGAGGGAGGAGCAGTTCAAGAACATAGAGGCGAGGATTCTCGCGGAGAAGCTGGAGGCGCAGGGGAAGATAGGGAGGAGCACCATGAGCCTGCTCATACCTGCATATGTGATGGATGAAGTGAGGAGTTCCCCGGATCCGAGGAAAACCGCACTTGAGTGGAGGGAAAAGCTCGCAAACCTTGAGAGGCTTGAGCGCAGGATAATCAGGAAGAGAGCTGTGGAGGCGCTCGGGGAGATAGGTACCTCCGCAGCGATCGCCGAGCTTGTGAAACTGCTCTTTTGCACCGAAGGAAATGCGGATATGTGGGTGGCGAGTGCCCTGAACCATGCGGCTTCTGAAAATCCGAAGGAGGTTATTCCTGTATTGAGGAATGAGATGAAGGCTCTCGGGGATGGGGATGGTGCGGAGAAGGCTATGCAAATCCTGAATGCCACTTGCGAGAGGGTTGAGGGGAAGGCTTAATTTACACATTTTTCCATTTTCGATAGGTTTAAATACTCTTTTTGACACTTATTTACACATGCACAGGAGCCCCAAAGAAACCCCATCCCCACAGCCAGATATGGGAATGAAAAGGCCCTTTACTGCAAAGCCTGCGCCGGATGCTTACGAGGCGGTCAGGCTTAAGCTTATCCGTGGCCACCACGACGATCTTGTACTTATGGGAAGGGAGGCGGTCCCTTCGCTTTTTGAGGCCCTTGGGGAGGAAGGCGAGATGGTTCCGCATGCCGCGATGCAGGTCCTGAGGGCGATAGCGAGGCGCGACCCGAAGGGGATGGCTCTTTTGATTACTGATTATGTTAATGGGGAAGGCGGGGATTTCCTTGCGCAGCCCGGGAAGGCGAGCGAGGAGCTCCTGAAGGGTCTGCATGAGCTGATGGTTTTGTGCGGGAAGGGGATGAAAGATGCAGCGTGAGTTGAAGAAACCTGAGAATGGCCCTGTGCAGGGAAAGGGGTTCCCAAAGGAACCCATGGAAAATGTTCCTGCGGAAAGGATACGGGAAATGCTTCTTGGGCGAAAGTTCGAGGAGGCTGCCGCAATGGGGGAGAGGGCCATCCCTAACCTTATTTTGGCTTTGGGGGATGAAGACAAGGGGGTGCGGAGTGAAGCGGTTTGTGCGATTGTTGCAATCGGCGCGCCTGCGGTTCCTGCGCTTGCTTCGGCTTTGAAGGATGGGAATGGAAGGGTGCAGGAGCAGGCGGCTTTTGTGCTTGTGAAGATAGCTGAGGGGCATCCGCTTCGCGACTGGAGGGCGGCTCTTCCCACGCTTGTTGAATCCCTGAGGAGCGGGAATACATGGGTGCGGGGGCATGCGGCCCAGGCGCTTGAGATTCTTGTGGAGAAGCATCCGGAGTATGAATGGGCGGGCGCGGTTCCTGTTTTTATCGAGGCCCTCGGGTGCAAGGACCCATCGGTGCGGGCGCGTTCAGCCGGGGCGCTGAAGGAGATTGCGAAGAGGCATCCTGAGTATGACTTGGAGGAGGCTGTTCCTGTTCTTATTGAAGCTCTGAATGATGAGAATGCATGGGTGAAGAGGTGCACGTATGAGGCGCTCAAAAATATTGTGAGGGGACACTCTGAGCATGGGTCGGGGAAGGCCATTGCTGCCCTTGTTGAGTGTTTGAGGCGTACTGATGAATGGGTGAAGTTTCGGGCGTCGGAGCTGCTTGTGGAGATAGGCGCACCCGCCGCCCCCGCGCTTATCGGACTCCTTGGGGATGTGGATGACGATGTGAGGAAGATTGCTGCTACGACGCTCGTGAAAATCGGCCTGGGCACCCTGACGCTCAAAGACAGGGTGCTGTGCCTGCTGGCGCTCAGCGAGACAGATGACGTTATCGCCATCGGGATTTCTGCTGTTCCCGCGCTTGTCGAATGCATGAAGCACAGGGACGAGGACATGTGGCAGAAGGCTGTTTTTGTGCTCGGGGAGATGGCGAAGGCGCGGCCGGAAGAGGTTGCCCATGCCATTGTTGATTATGTGAACGGGAATGGCGGGGATGCGCTTCTTGAGATAAATGAAGGGAACGATGGGGCCGCCCGAGGGATAAGCCAGGTTTTGCTGAAATGCGGAGAGGTAATGCAAAATGCAGCGTGAATTGAAGCACTCCGGAAACCCCGAGGGGATTTCAAAAAAGGAGAAGCTGAGCCGCAGGGTTTGGAAGCACCTGATGGACACCGACAAGAGTGAAACCATCAACGCATTCAGGTGGATTAAGGCAAATGTTGATTTATGGAGGGGGAACTGGAGCTCTGGCCACCCGGGAGGGCTTGGCAGCACATCTGGATGGGGCGTGAAGGTCCTTGAGAAGGCGCTCATAAGAGGAGATGAAGAAACGCGCTTGAAGGCTGCAACTGCGATGGGGCTTGCAGATTATCACCGCCCGTCACGCACGGCTCCGGCGCTATTAAGCGCCATGGAAGGCGATCCCAGCGAAGGGGTGAGGCTTGAAGCCGCAACTTCCCTAGGGCTGATTGCCTATCAGGCGATTCATATGGAGTATGAATGGGGATGGGAATTGCTGATGCCGCGCCTGGAAAACCTTCTTGGCGACTCTTTGTTGAGTAGGAGCGCGCTTCGCATAATAGGTTCTGTTCTGGAATACCAACCATACGCTGATTGTGACTCTCTAGTGAAAAAGGTGTTGGGCATCATCATTGCGGAGAGCAACGATAATTATATTGAAGCGATAACCCGCGAAATCCTTGAGAGGCTCGGCGTCCATGGGATTCCCAGCCTGGTCAAGGCAATCGGAAATGCAAACGAAAAGGCGGGCGAGGAGGTTGCATATGCGCTCTGTAAGATTGCGAAAAAGCATCCGGAAGAGGTTGCTTCCGAGATTATTGACTATGTGAACGGGAGAGGCGGAGATATTCTTCTTGAAATAAACGCGCAGAATGATTTTGCTGCCAGCGCGCTTAATGAAGTGCTGAAAGAATGCGGAGAGGCGATGGAAAATGCAGCATAACGAGCCTCCGGTGATAAAAATCAGATGCATAGTGCTGGACGACACGAAGCGCGGCAAATTTCCGAAGGAGCCCCTGAGCGATGGGGACAATTCAATGCACTACGAACGGGTGGAGGGCCTTCTCCGCGCTGGAAAAACCGCTAAGCTCCTTAGGATCGGCATTCCCGCAGTAAAGGGGCTCATTAAGGCGTTTGAAAACCCGGAGCTGAAGGCTGCCGCTTCGGAAACTCTCGGGCGCATTGTGGCGCAGCATCCTAAGTCGGACTGGGAATTTTCCGTGGAATTCTTCCTGAAAGCTTCTGAGGATGCGGACAAGCGCATGCGCGAAAATGCAATTGCCTGCGCCCTCAGGATTGCGCTCGCCCATCCGGACTACGACTGGTCTGGTGCTATCCCATTGCTGATGCTGGCTTTTGGGATGGAAGCCCCTATCGATTTTGATGCGGCGGGATTGTTCAGGAGAATCTCGGAGGCCCATCCGGAATATGACCTTGGGAAGGCGGTGTTCCATCTTGCGATGATGGTCGAAAAGAGGCATTATGGATGGGAGGACGCGATTGTTGCGATGGGAAACATAGGGGATGTGTCTGCGGTGCCTGCGCTGGAGAAGGTTTCGGGCTATTCATGGAATGTGCAGAAGGCTGCTGCTGAGGCGCTCGGGAAGATTGTGGAGAGGCATCCTGAGTACGATTGGGGGAGAACCGCGAGGGCCCTTATCTCATTCGGTTCATTTGATGAAGGCATCCTGCTGGAAGTGAGTGCCGCGCTTTTGAAGATGGGGCCGAAGGCCGTTCGTGCGCTTGTCGAGGCCCTGGGGGACGAGAATGTGCTGATGCGGGAGCGTGCCCTTCATGCGCTCGCGAATATGGTGGAGAGCCGCCCCAGGGAGGTCGCGCTTGAGATTGTCGGGATGGTGAATGGAAATTTCGGGGACAGGCTGCTTGAGATACACAGCTCAAACGAGCGCATGGTGCAGGGGCTCCATCATTTGCTGCTCAAATGCGGAGAGGCGATGGAACATGCAGCGTGAATTGAGGCACTCCGGAAGCCCTGAGGGGCATGCGAACGTTTTCAGGAGGGCATGGAATCATCTTACTGATTGGGAGATTAGCCCAGTGCTGAGAGGGATCAGGGAGAGGAGGATGAGAAAAGCCGAAGAGCTAATCGGCGAGCAGAAATGGGAGTCGGTCATGAAGATGGGCCGCGCCGCAGTCCCGGCCCTTATCAGAGCCTTTGGAAAATTTGGCCCGGCAAGGAGCATGGATATCGTATGGGCGCTGGTCGGGATAGGAACCCCGGCGATTCGCGGGCTTGTTGGCGCGCTGAAGGATGAGGACGATTTTATCCGGGAATTCTCCGCCAAGGCGCTTGCGGAGATAGCAAAAAAGAAACCTAAATACAAATGGGATAAGCACGTTCCTGCACTCATGAAGGGGCTCGAATACGGGGTGGGAAAGGGCGCAAGGGCAAATGTCGCAACATTGCTTGGCGAAGTTGAAGATGCGCGGGCATTGCCCGCCCTCATCCTGGCGCTCAAGGATGATGATACCCATGTGATGACCTGCGCAAGGGATGCCCTGGTCAAGAAGGGCAAGCCTGCAATAGATGCATTGTATGCAGCATTGGGCAACGAAGACCCCGAAATCCGTGCGCATGCCGCATGGGCAATCTCTGGAATGAAAAGTGAACTTAAAATCGAAGGGCTCGAAGTGGCTGTGCCTACGCTCATAGGGCTGTTGGGGGACGGCAACCATGAGGTGCAGAGAAATGCCTGCGATGCATTGAGATATGTCGGGGATTCTTCCGCCATTTTGCCGTTGTATGAATTGATGATGGGAAAGGATTCGTCTTTCCTTGAACTCCCTGCCGGAAAATTTGTTGAACTGATGGAGGGGGGTGGAACTAGGGCCGGCGAAATCGTAAAGGCAAGGGGCATCATAGCAGGCGCTGTCCTTGCGCTGGAGGACCTCGCAAAGAGGCACCCCGATTATGCATGGGAGCCCATGTTGCCGGGCTTCCTAAAGCTGGTGGAGAGCAACGACGCGTGGCTCCAGCAGATAGCCTCGGGGGCGCTGGGCTCGATAGCGGAAGGCCATCCTGAATACGAATGGAGTGATATAGCGCCCAAGGTTGCGAGAACATTATGCGTGGACCGGGGGCGTGTTGGAACACAGGCCGACAAGGCGCTGGTGAAAATGGGCATGGTTTCCGCAAAACCGCTCATCCTTGTAATGAATAACGAGCACGCGGCCCCATGGGCGGCGAGCGCACTTACGGAACTCGCAAAAAAGCACGCGGAAGATGTTGCGAAAGAAATAATCAAGGCAGTAAATGGGAAATTTGGGGAAACGCTGCAGGAAATCAGCACCGCAAACGGAATGGCTGTGCAGAATTTGAGCGACATATTGCTGGAATGCGGAAAGAGGATGGAAAATGCAACATCTTAAGGGAAAGAAACCTGAGAACGGCCCTGTGCGGGGAGCTTTTCGGAAGGAGCCTTACGCGAGCCCCGCGGAAGTGGAAAAGATGAACCTGCTTCTAAGGGAAAGGAAAGAGCAGGAAATCTTGAGGATGGGAAAGGGCGCCATTCCTGCGCTGGTAGGAGTGGTGAAGGAGGAAAGCCTTGTGTGGATGGGCACGGCCGCCCTCATGCTCGGAAAGATAGGAGTTCCCGCGCTTCCAGCGCTGGTTGAATGCCTTTGGAGCGACAGGCTCCAGGTGTCCACGAGCCCGGTGTTGGCGCTGAGGATGATCGCATCAGCGCATCCGCGGGAAACTGCAAGGTGGATTGCATCTTATGTGAACGGGGAGGGTGGAGAGAGGCTCGCCAGGACTGATGAGAAGACAAAAAGGGCTTTTGATGTACTGAATAAGATGATGGAAATTGCAGGAGAGAGGATGGAAGATGAAGAGTGAGAAGAAAAAACCCCAAGAAAACCCTTTGCAGGGAAAAGAATTCCCCAAAGAGCCAGCAGTGGAAGGAAAACAATCTGCAGAATACAAGAATATTAGGTCTAAGCTTTATGCGGCAGAAGTAGAGGAGGTTTTGGGAATATGGAAGGAAAATCTAATCCCTTTCCTGAGATGCCTGAAAGACGAGAACATAAATGTAAGAATGAATGCAAAAATTGTCTTCGATAGGATACATGATGAGGCGGTCCGGTTCATCATCGGCGAGTTGCAGAAAAACAACGAAGAATTCTGGGTTGTTGCCTCCGATGCGCTGGGGGAAAGGGCGCTGGACCAGCCGGAATATGACTGGGGCCCCGCGGCCCTGACGCTGAACAGGGCAATGAGGATTAACAACAGCAGAATGCACGAGCACGCTTCTGACGCGCTCGTGAATATGGGGAGGCACGCCGTTCCGATACTGACTGAGGACCTTAGGTCGTCCAAGAACCGGGCCAGGTGGCGCGCCGCAACCGCGCTGGGGAAGATTGCGGAGAATCACCCGGAGTACGATTGGAGTGCTACAGCCTGCGAGCTGGTCATATCATTAAGCGACGACGAGGAATGGGCGAGGCAGGAGGCCTGCAAGGCGCTTGGGAAAATGGGGAAATACGCGCTGGAAGAGTTGAAGAAAGGCATGAAAATGGGCAGCCCCATCTCCCGCAAATACTTCATGGAAGCCTTCGGCCTTGTCGGGGATGTTTCCGCATTCCGAATTCTCCTAGAAGCTGTGAATGATGGGGATAATGCCGTGAGATCCCATGCAGTGATTTCGCTTTCCAGTATCGCGGAAAGGAACCCGAAGGAGGCTGCCGCCATTGTAACTGATTTGATAAACGGAAGGATGGGGGACGAACTCATTGAGATAAGCCAGAAGAACGACCGCATAATAAAAGCCCTGAACAACGTGATGGTCGTTTGCGGGGTTAGGATGCGCGATGGGGAGTAAAGTGTTGTAGAAAATGGATAAACAGCAATATTTATAAAGAGTTACACGCAGTATATTATTATGTCCGCACCTACAGAAGTAAAACCAGGGAAGATTCTCTCCCCCAACGGAGTGATAGTTCCGACGAGGGAGTTCGCCAGGAAGCTGCTTGAGGGGAAGGCAGTGGATGGCAGGGTAAGCCCGTACGTGAGCCAGGACCATGAAGTACAGGTGGTCAAGGCGGCAATAAGGGTCGGCCTTCCGATAGCGCTCTGCGGCTCCCATGGAATGGGAAAGACCACGCTCATCGCGAACATCGCGAAGGGCACGGGCCTCCCGATGGTGACCGTGATGGGGGACAAGGTAAGGGCGGCGCAGCTCCTCGGCGAGGAACGCGACTTCCCGGACGGGAGCATAGAATGGAAGAGCGGCCTCGTGGACATTGTCGTGAGGGCCAACTATGGAATACTCTTTATAGATGAGTTCGTGAACATGAGGGCCGACGCTCTCACCTCGATCTCGAACCTCCTTGACGACAGGAAGAAAATCGCGCTCAGGGAGACCGGGGAGGAGCTGGACGCCCTGGATGTGGTGCTCGTGGCGGCATTCAACCCGCCGCCCAGCGACATGAGGGTCTCGCTGCCGACCCCGGCGACCTTCGACAGGTTCGTGATGTGGAAGTGGGGCGTGGCGGACCCGGTCGGGACGCTCCTGAAGATGTACGATGCGATAAAGGCGGGGAACACCAGCGGGATAAAGGTGGACCGCATGAGCCCGGACGAGGTGCTCGACAAGGAGCCCTACATCGCAAAAAAGCACGGCGCAGCGCTTGGCGAGATCGTGAAGGCGATAAACTCCGAGGCAACCAGGATAATGCTCACCCCTTACAAAGATTTGGAAGACCCGGTGAGGGCGATAAGAAACGCAATCAGGCTTATTGTGGGCGGCCTGGAGCCGCGCCTTGCCGCGATGGCCGCGCTCGTCTATCCAATGAACCCGGTCAAGGGGCAGGAGATAGCCGAATTCGAGACCGCGGCTAGCAAGCTCATAGACACGAAGATATAGGTGCTAAAATATGGCCGTCGGAACCCTCCGCTCCCCGACGCGGGCAGAGGCCCGCGAAGCCCTTGTGGCCAACCTCAGGGAGATGAAGAGGGCCGGCGAGATAAGCGAGAGGACGCTGGAAAACGCGCTGAAGGACATCGCGCAGCTCACCGCGATGGAGCCCACGAAGGAGGACATAAAAATCCTAGACAAATTCTACGAATTCGCAGGAAGCAAGAGCAAGATGAGCGGGTTCATAGCGAAGGCGCAGGCATCCTCCCTCCTTTACATCCTGAGGAAAAGAGGGCCGGAATTCCTGGAATCCTGCGCAAGGGCTTTCGTGATGCTGGAGGGGCATGCGCTGCCCCAGCTCGGGATGCTCAGGCCCAAATCCCTCAAGGAGCTCTGCCTGTTCAAGGAAGGCGCCGTGGAGGAATACGTGAAATGGGCGCTGGAAAAGTATGAGAAGGAGTGGGGGAAGAACGAGCAGTACCTGTTCAGGGCCTCCACGTTCGAGGTGGACAGGGAGGAGGTGAAGAAGTACCAGATTTCCGAGAACGCAGTTTTTCTCGTGGATGTGATGGGGAGCCTGACGCAGTTCGCAAGGATGCTCTTTAGGAGGGAGCTGAATGTGCGCAAATCCAGGGGCTCGGTCTCTTACACCACGGAAGAAAGCTCGGTGAGGCTGTACCTGGTCCCTGTTTCAGACATTTATGATACAAAGGAGGAGAACGAGAGGCGCTATTACCTGACCACGGGGCACGAGGCATCCCACCAGTGCAGGGGAAGCTTTTTCGTGGACGTGCTAAAATTGGCCGCGGAAATGGAGAAGAAGGGGGTAAAGATATTGGAGGTGGAGTTCGAGGAGAAAAGCCTGAAGCTGAAGAGCATGAAGGTGCAGGAGGAGGGGAAGGCGCCATGCACCATTGTGAGGTTCTGCGACCTTTTGACGCTCGCATTCAAAGAGGATGCGAAATTCCTGCACCACCTCTGGAACATCCTCGAGGACTGCAGGATTGAGTGCTGGATGTATGACGCGGACATAAAGGGGACGATGCGAAGGGGCGCCCAGGAGCTCAAGAGGAAACTTTTCACAAAGATGCATGAGGAGGGGGTGGTGAAGGAGAATCTTGAGGGTGCGATTTCGTCCCTCCTTGCATTCGGCTCATTGTGCTCTGCCGCGGACTCAAGGAAGGATGTCATTTGCGCACTCCGGGGCCAGCCCCATGAAGAGCTTTCGGAGCACGATTCGTTCATATTGGAGGCCGTGGGCAAAATGGCACCGAAGAACCGCGAGCTGCTCTTTTCGATGATTGATGATTATGAGATTCTTTTTGCGGAGAGGAGAAACGAAAGCACGAAGAGCTACCTTTCCGCCCTGAAATTGTACGACAAGCTGAAGGACATGCCTGGCAAGGAGAATATTGGCCCGGACATCCCGTCCGGAGGCACGGACATAGACCCCGAGAACATGATAATCAAGATAGGGGAGAAGGGGGAGGGGGATGGAGAGGTAGACATAGACGACCTGCCCCCTGAATTGAGGAAAAAAGTGCTTGATGCGATGAAGAAGGCCGGGATTGAACCGAAGGAAGGGAAGAAGCCCGGAAAAGAAGGCGAGGAAGGCAAGGTTCCGGGGGAAGAAGGGAAGGAGGATGGTGGCGGGAAACCCGGAACGGAAAACCGGAAACCGGAAATCGGGAACAGGAACAAGATATACGGGGACTGGAGGGAAAGGGAGCACGGAAAGGATGAATATTCGCTCGTGAAGACCATGGAACTGCCGGAGGGGGCGTGCCATTCCGACCCGGCGCTCTCACGCATCATTTTCAGGGAGGTGAGGAGGCTCCTCGTTACGGAAGTCAGGCAGGTGGAGGGGCCTTCAGGTGACATGGTGGAAAGGGACCTGAAAAGGGAGTGGGTGAGGGATAGGAAGAGGGGGATATGGCGCCCGAGGGACTATTTCATAGAGGAGGAAACCATCAGCACAAGGAGCCTCGCCGTATTCGTGCTCGCGGATGCGAGCGGCTCACAGGGCATGCTCATCAACGGAAAGAGGAAGATAGATTACATCAACATGGCGACCCACAGCCTCGCGGAAGGGCTGCATGGGATACCGGGGCTCTCCTTCGGTTACGGGTACTTCCAGAGCTCGGGGAGGGAGGACACGCGCCTTTACATCGGGAAGGAGCTGGACGGGCCCCTAAGGTTCGGCTCCGTGGAGCCCGGATTGGCGAACAGGGACGGGGTGGCGATAAGGAGGGCGGGGAAGATACTCCTGAAATCCAACTCCTCGGTGAAGATTCTCATACTCGTGACTGACTCGATGCCTGCGGATGACGGCGAATATACCGGAAAGTATGGATGCGAGGACGTGCAGCAGGCGTTCTCGGAACTCAGGAAAAAGGGGATAATTCCTTTTGCGATAACCGTGAAGCCTGAGGAGGCCTACTGGAAGGGGATTGGCTCCAAATTCGAAACCGTTGAGCAGTACCTGGATTTTCTTTATGGAAGGAATTACCATCATCTTATCCATTCGGAGAAGGAAGTGTGCGACGCCATTTTCAGGTTCGTGCGCATGACTCTGCCCAGGCTGAGGACGGTGGAGTACGAATGACACTCAAGCTTCTTCTGCCAAACAATCCTGTGCAGGGAAAGGCCCAGCCTCCGGAGCCGCTTGGGGAAAGGAGGGCAGACATCACGCCGGAGAGATTGAAGCAGATGCTGAAGGAAGGGGCACATAACGATATCATAAGGATGAGGAAGCCGCCAATCACAGTGCTCATCGGAGCGCTTGGGGATGAAAATGAAGACATTGCCCAGGATGTGAGCAGGCTGCTTTCGGAAATGGTTGAGAGAAAAAAGAAATTCGATTGGAGCGTGCATATCGACAAACTTGCGGAGGCAATGGGGGGGAATGGCATGGGGCATGTTTATGCGGCAGCCATTGTTGCGAAAATCGCATTCAAGCATCCGGAATATGATTGGAGCCCCGTGGTGCCGCTTATGATCGAGGATGTGCGGAATGGAGGGGCGGGCGACAGGACGCGCGCAATTAATGCGCTGGGGAACATGGAGGAAGTTTCTGCAGTGCCTGCAATAGTTGAAGCTCTTGAAAAGGAAATTGGAAGCGGCCCTCTCGGGGCGGCTGTGCGCGTGGAGGCCGTGAAGGCTCTTGCAAAGATTGCGGAAAGGCACCCTGAATGCAACTTTGTTGATGCCATCCCTGCAATTCTCGATGCCCTGGTGGATGAAAACCTGGATGTGCGGGGGCACGCGGGTGCGCTGATGAAAAGGATGGCTGAGCGGCACCCGAAGGAAGTTGCCTCCAAAATAATAGAGTTGGTGAATGGCAGGCTTGGGGACGAACTCAAAGAGGTAAATTCAAGGAATGGGGCGCTTGCGGCAGTGATAAACAAAATCCTGCTCAAATGCGGAAAGGCGATGGAAGATGCAGCGTGAATTGTGCACTCCGGAAGCCCCGAGGGGATTGCGAAGAAGGGGGTGTTCCGCAGGGCTTGGAATCACCTTACTGATTTTAGCGAGAGCCCTGCGCTCAATGCGATGAGGAGGATGAAGGCGGAAAGGCTTGTGAAGGAAGGCAGATATGATAAGGCGGTTGGGCTTGGGAAGAATGCGGTTCCCGCACTGGAAAAAGTGCTCTTCGGAAAGGACCCGGAGAAGAGGTTCTTGGCTCTGGATGCGCTTTTGAAAATCGGCAATCCGGGAATCCCTGCGCTTGGAAAAGCGCTCCATGACGATGTTATTGCAATCAGGGCGCGGGCGGCCACTTCGCTTTATGATAATTCAAATTATTTGAGGCTGGAGAGCGTTGGGGACAGGGTCCTCTGCCTGCTTCTTAAGGAGGAGCCGGAAGCTGCAGCGGAGTACGGGGCAGAAGCCATTCCCGCATTGGTTGACGCCCTGGATGACAAGCTGGGGTCGGTAACCTCCCAGGCCCTCAAAGCGATGGTTCTTATCTCACAAAAAGGCGTGGAATGCGGCTGGGAAGGCATTGGGGAGAAGCTAAAGGAGAAGGTTATGAAAAAAGGAGTTGTGCTGCAGGCAGATTTCATCGTGGCGCTCGCTAAGATAAGGGGCCTTGCGGCCGCGCCATTCCTTGTGGGGCTTCTGGAGAGAAATGACAATCTGGCGCAGGATGCAGCACACCAGCTTATGGATATTGTGAGGAAAGGCCCGGAAGAAGATTGGAGGTGGGCGATGGGCGCATTCGCCAGGGCGATGATGTGCGGCGGGGATGATGCCCTAAGCATATACATGCGGTCGAACATATCTGGCGCAGTCTTCGAAATAGTGAAAAGGCACAAGGATTACGATTTTACAGAAGTGGTTCCTGCGCTTGTCCGGGTTCTGGGGGACAACCACCCGAACTTCGGTAACTGGGCTGGGGACGCACTAGAGGAGATAGGGCTTCCTGTGGTTCCTGCGCTTTTGGAAGGGGTGAAACACGGGGAGGGCCTCATAGGGATGAGGTCCGCCTATGCGCTTGGGAGGCTTGGGAAAAGGCATCCGCAGGAGGTTGGCAATGCCATTATCAGGCTAATCAATGGCGAGTTCGGGGACAGGCTGGCTGAAATCAATGAGAGGAATGATGAGATTGCAACCGGGCTGAACGAAGCCCTGCTGGAATGCGGAAAAGCGCTTGAAAATGGCGCATAGAAACATTTAAATACACTTTTACACACTAATACATACATGAGCATCTCCCCTGCAACTGAAGAAGTTAGCCCTGCGAAGACGCTTAGGGGATTCCATGTGCCGAGGGAGCTTGTTGAGTCCATAAGAAGGCAGGAGGAGGCGAGAAATAGGGAGATGAAGGACAGGATAATGGTTGTGCAGAAGTGCCTGGTGGAGAAGCCCGCAGATGAGAAGGGGAAGGCGGAGCTCAATTCTGCGATAAGGTGGCTGGGCGAGAATGCAGGAATAATGGATGATGCGCAAAAACTGGGCGCATTCTTCCCGATTGCGAGGCTTGCTGAAGAGGGATGCGGCTGCGTGGACCCGCTGGAGGCGGGGCTGGCGATGGGCGCAATAGCCGGGAAGCTTGATATCCTGAATGCTATTTTTGACATTATGCGGGAAAATCTGATCACAAAGATGAAGAGCGTAATGGAACGCGAAATAGTCAGTGGCATGAACGAAATAGGATATTATGTGATGCTCGTTGCCGCGTTGGGGGAGCCGAAGGCCGTGAGGCTCGTGCTGTTCTGGGGGAAGATGGGCATGGTTTCGGATGCAGCGGATAGGATTGCCTCCGTACGCCCGGAAATGGTGGAAGGCGTAAGGAAGGATATTGAAGCTGGGGCGAAGGCCTCGTTGCAAAGGTAATCGCATGGAGGAGCGTATCAGCTATTTTCGCAGGGCGTGCGCCTTCATTTTTAGCCCAAGGAAGGCGTGGATTAGGCACAAATTGGACAATGCGATCAGGCTTATGGAAAGCCCGGGCTTTCCTTAAGAGAGAGAATTGAGAGGGACAAGGTCGTGGAATGGCTCGGGAATAACGGGGGGTGGGAAGGGAATTCGCTGCTCAAGAGCTGGGCGATAAGGGGGGAGGCAAGGCTCAGGCCGGACTCGGACATTCTCGGGAGGGCGATTGCGAGGGGAGGGGAGGACAGCTTCCATCTGCATCTGGTTGCACATGCTTCGGTGGAAAGGGACGCGGATTTCAGCACCAATTACTATTTTGCGAGGCTCCTTGCGGCGGAATGCAGGGTGCTTGGGGAGGCAGGCCATGAGTTCGAGCCGAGGAAATCCCTCACGCATTTCATATGCTCCGGTGCAGAGAAGATGGTAAGGTTCATGGAAGAATCAAATGCGAAGCTGGTGAGGGAGTTTGAAAGGGAAAGGAAAGGCATGAAATAGCATTCTCACCTAAGGCGCACTCCAGCCAGCCTGAATGCGGCTTCAAGAACTTCCTGTGCGCGGTCCATTATTAGCCTTCCTTCAGTATTGAGAGTCTCTGCGCTGAAGGGAACACCGCGAGCGATTGCCCTACCCCGCTCGTCAGTCTTATCTCTTGACAACATATCGTCCATCCACTTCAATGACCCCTCTAAAGTGTAGGGATCATCACGTTCGTTTTCAACAGACCCGGACCTTTCTTCTACAATACGCGCCCCTAGATTTGTATACCCGGCTTGTATTGCACTCACAATTGCATTCAGGTATTCCGGAACCACGCCAAGCCTTTCTGCCTCAGCGCGGACTTCTGCGGGTATCTCACCTCTGGGAGCCATGGCAGGCCCAGCAGCAATTTCCTCAGGCGGAAGGACGAGCCTCTCATCCTCCCTGCCTTCTGTACGGCCGAAAGCTACCTGCACGGCCTCAAGGCCCGCGCGGTTTTTCCTCAAAAGGGCGTATTGCCCGTTTTCGTTCAAAGCAAGGTTTTCGCCAAGGACCCTTGCGAATGCCCATGTGCCTCCGTACCTCTCGGCGATGCCCTCCATCGTAGCCTCATCCAGGCGCCCTATCTTTGTGGCCCATAAGTAAAAGGCAGTTGCCTCGCTGAGCGTCGCTGCGTTCAGATTGGAGCCATACTCCCTGTTGTATTCCTTTACCCAATCGTTGAATATCGTCCTCACGCCGCGGCTGAAGAGCTCTTCGGGCTTGCGCGCGATTCTTGCATAGTAAGCAGAGAATTGATCTTCTGCTGATACCTCCGCCGGAGCTGCTTCCTCGCGCCCGGAAACCACACTGGGAACTATGGCTGCAAGCTTGCTTGGGCTCGTTATGGGCGCAAGCCCGCGCAAATTTTGTAAAGTCCGCTCTGTTGTCGAATCCTCGCCTCCATGCAACAGCCAATGGCCATCCCTGAATTCCAGGTTCTCTCCGATAGCCCTTGCATAGTCCCATACGCCTACATACGCCGCCCTGCCGGCCTGGTCAATGAAATCGTTGTCAAATCCCATCTGCTTGGCACGGGCATAGAAGACTGAAGCGGCAACAAGGTCATCAAAATTCTGGCTCGTCCACTCGCGCTGCTGTGAAAGGCTCATATCCCCAAGCACAGTTGCAGATAGTGCGCCTGTTTCATTTGGGTTTCTGGTGACCTTGCTCAGCCATGCCCTGGTGCCCTCGCTTATGGTCTGCTCACCGCCTTGTGCGCGCAGGTAAGCGGAAAGGGTGGTCCCAAACAATGCCATCATGCCTTCTTCGCTCTTTGCGAATTCGGCAATGCCCCCCCTGCACCGTTGCTTGGTGAATATGTCGAACATATCCAGTGCGGTTGCGATTTGCCATCCCTGGTCGCGCATATACTCGCCTAATGACTCTTCAAGCGGAGTTCCAACATTTACCGCTTGTTTGATCAGGTATGTATCGAGATCAAGCAGTGAAGAGGGAGTTACGCCCAATTGCTCGAGGTTTCCAAGAAAGTTAAAGAATCTTTCTCGGCTCTCCGCAGAATCAAATTTTTCAAGAAGCTGGATGAATTGGTTTCTCTTTTCGGCACTAAAATAGCCCTGCTCGGCATACTGCGCAATTATGGAATCAAACATCCTGAATACCATGTCTCTTTGCCCTGCGTCTAGTTTGCCAAAAAGAGTGAGGGCTGCTGCCCGCTGGTTGTCGTCAAGGCCTTCAAGAAGATACTGTTTTTCCCTAGGGACAACTGTTTCCGCGATGCGTGGTGATGCAGATACCATATTATCACAGTAATACTCCTGCACAAAGGTTTATATTATTGTAATTTATGGCCGGTAATGCGTTCGTATGCATCCAGATATTTCTTGCTGAGGTCGTCCACGACCTTTTTCGGGATTGGGGGCGGAGGGGGAGTTTTGTTCCAGTTGAGGGTTTCTAGGTAATCACGAAGGTATTGCTTGTCCGAAGAGACCAATTTCCCCTTCTCGTATTCCTTCTTGTCCCAGTAGCGGGAGGAGTCCGGGGTCATGCACTCGTCTATTAGAATTATCTCCTCCTCAAAAATGCCGAATTCGAATTTCGTGTCTGCGAGAACGAATCCCTGCTTGAGGAGGTGCGCATGGCCGAAATTGTACAGCTCAATTGCCTTTTCCCGGACGTAGGCCGCGGCCTCGTGGCCTATGGTTTTCTTCACTTCATCGAAACTTATGTTCACATCGTGGCCGTGCTCTGCCTTTGTGGACGGGGAGAATATCGGGTCGGGAAGCTTGCTCCCATTCTTCAGGCCCGGGGGAAGCTTTATGCCGCAGACCTTTCCATCCTTTTGGTAGTCCTTAAGGCCGGAGCCGGTGAGGTAGCCGCGCACAACCGCCTCTATTTTGAGCGGGGTGGCTTTTTTCACAATCATGCTCCTTCCTCCCAAATAGGAAGGAAGGGCTTTTGAAATATCAGTGGTAATCATGTGGTTGTCTATTATCTCCTCAGTTTTCCTGAACCAGAAGGAGGATAAAGAGTTGAGCACCGCACCCTTGTATGGAACTCCCTCGTTGAATACCACATCAAATGCGCTTACGCGGTCCGTGGCGACCATGAGCACATTCTCGCCGAACGCGTAGACGTCCCTAACCTTCCCCTTGGAGATAAGGGGCAACTTCAGGTCCGTATTAGTGATAACTTCCATGCTTGGAGAATAGGGAGAAAAGAAATAAAAAATAGGGGGAATCGCTAGTTCCCCTTTATTGCCTTCCAAACCCTCCAGATTAACCAAATCACAATGAGTATCGGAAGGAAGAATCCTAGCCCGCCCGCGAGAAGCATTATCCCGAAGGAGAGAGCCCCAAGGAAGACCTGCAGGAGCTGGCTAAGCGGAAGGACTAGGTTCGTGTCCACCGCCGGTTTTTCTTCGTATACGCGCACGGAGATGGTGCTCATCGCACTCCTCCTCTCCAAATTGAGCTTCTGCTGCTTGTACATCTCCAGCTCGGTCTGGACGCGCGTCACTTCCCTTTCTATCGAGAGGATATCGGAGATGTTTTCGGTCCTGTTGTAGAGGGAATTCAGGCGGCCGAGCTCTATTTCAAGGTTTGAGATTCTTGTGTTGAGGTCGGTGTACTGCTCGGTGACATCCTCCAGGGAGGTGTCGATGGACTTGATTTCCCCTATGCCCTTGAGGTCTGTCACGAATTCGTCAAATTTGGAAGGAGGGACTTTAACCGTTATGTAATAGCTTTTGTCCGTATCGGTTTCGTAATATGAGATGCCCGTATAAGTGCCGCGCACCTCCGCCACAAAACCCTTGACTGCGGCAACTTTTTCCTCCAGAGTCCCCTGAGGAACCTTTAGGGAAAGCGAGCCGGTCTGGATGACCATCCGGTTTTCCCCTCCGTAGGATGAATCGTAGCTCGCCTCACCGGAAGAAGGGGCTGCGGCACCCTGGTAGTAGCTGCCGGTGGAGCCGGAGCTCTTTGGGAAGATCTCTTCGCTGCCTATGCAACCCGCAAAAAGAAGCAGCAGCGCAAACACCACAAGAATATTTTTCCATTCCATGGGTAGGGTAGGAATTGAAAGGAATATAAATGCAATTAATTTGATTTGGGAAAAGCCTGACCTGCATCAGCGTGCATGCATTTGCGGGGGCGCGCCGCATGTGCGGAGGAGGCCGAAGTAGCATTCGGAATCCATCTCTGTTTTCTTGAATACAACAAGCAAATGGGAAAGCGCATCCTGGCGGAAGTGGGCCGAGAGGGAATGCGCGGCACGCATAGCCTCTGCGAATGTGTTGTAGGATATTGCCACCTGCCCCGTCTTGTAGATGGCAAGCGCAAGCTCAGAAAGCTCCCTCACCTTATCCATGGACGCTGGCTTGGCCCTTGCAGCCTCGAGGCTGCGCGTGAGCCCCTCAACATTGGGGCTGGGAGGCTTGTCCATGGGCGCCCTTCTGCGCGGCTTCGGCGCCTGGGGCTGCGAGCGGGCAGTTTCATCCTGGTGGTTCGCTTTCATAAAATCAACCCTGCAATGAAAGTATCGCTTCGGCCAAATCCCCGTTTGCGTTCTTCAGCGCCTCAACAGCTTTTTCCCGTGAAGCTCCTGTCTTCTCCATAATTAGGGAAACATCTTCCTCATTCAGCTTCTCTTCCTTTCTTATTTTTCCGGAAATCTGGAAGGAGGACTGCCCCTGCGCGATTATCTCCACTATTTGCGGTTCTTCAATTATGATTTTCTCATCCGCGCCTTCTATGATTACTCTATCTGCGGGAATTTCCTTCGTGTTGATTCCCATCTGCTTCATCATTTTTGCCATTTGTTTCGGATCCATGCCTCCAAGCATAACAATCACTTCCTTTCCAACCGCAAATCCGCATCAATTATTTTTGCGAATTTTTCTACGATTTCTTCCATCATCTTTTCCCCGCGCTCCTTGGAAATGTTTCCGATTTTTCCGTGGTAGCCGGAGGGAGTGAACATATCATCCGGAGTGGGAATCACTTCGCCCACATAATCCTTGCTCTTTTCCTGAACTGGTTTTGCGCGAAGAGTTCCGCCGGAAGCAAGGGTGAGGGAAGCCTCCACCTCGTCCGCGTGGCCCGCCTCCTCCTTTATGAGCGTCCACCATTCAACGAGGCAGGCGTGGAACCTGTGCGATTCGGAAAGCTCGCGGAGCGCATATTTTACGGGCGCGGTGTTTCCTCCGTGCCCGATGATTACGAAGAAACGCGTAAAGCCTTCCTTCAAAAGGGAAGAAAAGATGTCCTTGGAATAGTTCTTCAAACTATCAAAAGAGATTGCGATTGCGCCCGGGTATTTTTTCATCGAGTACAAATAGCCGAAATTAACCGGGGGGAAAAGCAAAATATCTTTTTTCTTCTCCAGGCGCTTCGCAAGCTCCCAGGGAATAATATTGTCCACAGATAAGGGAAGGTGCTTCCCGTGTGGCTCCATCGCCCCGAACACGAGGACGCAAACCTTTCCCTTCTGCGGCTTGAATTCTTCCCAGGAGATGTCCTGCGCGTACATGTCCAGCTCACGCTAACGTTTCCTTGAGCTCGCTCTTGCGGAACTCCACGCGGCCCATCGGGGTTATGTCCTTCGCCTTGTTGAAGACGCGCGTCGCGAACCTCCCGTACATTATCTCGTCCATCATATCGTAGTAGGAGAATTCCCTGGAGGCGACCCTTACTTCCTCCTCAATCACGCGGCGGAGGTTCCTCCTCTGGGTCTCGCTGATCTTGTCGCGGGTGACCGCGACGAGCTTGAGGCGGACGGACTTGTCATCCTTGGTGGAAACATCCACCACGGAATGCAAAACTGTCCTTCTCCTGCGGATGAAGGTGCGCAAATAAGAAGGAGAAAGGTTGTGGCCGATCAATTCGGTGTGGGCCGCCTTCCCGCGGACGTCCTTCACGCGGAAGTCCAGCGTTGTGTACAGGGCGGTCTGGGAGAACCTCCCGGTCAAATCGCTCAGGCTTATGGGGATGACCCTGTTCAACAGGAGCTTTCCGTCCGAAGCGACCACTTCCCCAAGTTCCTTGGAGTCGTATTTCTCCGGGGCGAGCACCTTGTACCATTCCTTGAGCTTCTGCTTGTCCGACGCCTTTTTCTTGACAACCATTCATTCACCTTTACTTAATCAGCAGGGCCGCCGTCTCCGGGTCATATGCCCATCCAGCAGGGACCTTTCCCTTCTCCCTGTAATATTTCACCAGCCTGTGGATCTTGGATTCCACGTGCGAAAGCTTCACCTTGTTGTGCAGGTCCGAATTGTTTTCGCGCATGTGGCTCCTCATCACGACCGCCTTCTTCATGAGGCTCAGGAGGTCGTCCGGGAACCTGGGGGAGAGCTTCTCCTCCTCCAAAAACTGCCCGATGGTTTTCCCGAGGTAAGTTTTTGCGAGCGGGACGCCGTACTCGTCGCGCAGGATGAGCCCGATTTTCGTTGCGGAAACCCCCTCCTTCGCGAGCTTGCGTATCAAGTCCTTTATCTCCTCCTCGCCGTACACCGCCCATTCCGGCTTCACCAGGTTTTTTGGCCTGCTTGAGCCGGATTTTCCTTTCTTTCCTGAATGCAATCTTGCCATTGTATTACCTCATCTTTTGGAGAGAGATTCTCCGAACTTTTGCAAGGCCCTCGCGCGGTGCGAGAGGGAATCCTTGAGGGAGGGTTCCTCGGCGAAGGTCTTTTCCTCCCCTTCTGGAATGAATACCGGGTCGTAGCCGAACCCGCCGTTGCCGCGGATGGATTCGGAGACCCTTCCCCCCACGCTGCCCGTGAAGAGCCTCACTTCCTTTCCTTCTGTGAACGCGATTGCGCACCTGAACTCCGCCTCGCGATTCTTTCCCTCGAGAAGACGGAGAACCCCTTCGTTTCCGAGTTTCTTGAGAACCCATGCGGAATAGGCGCCCGGGAAGCCGTTCAACGCCGGCACAAACAAGCCGGAATCCTCGACAAAGAGGGGCTTCCTCAGGATGGAATAGGCGCGGAGGGCGCAGCCCTCGGCGATTTCCTCCACCGACTCGCTCCTTTTCTCTTCTAAAGGAAGAGGAGCCTGGGTGATATTTATACCGTATTTGTTTAAAATCTTTTGCGCCTCGGAAAACTTACCATTATTCGTGGTAGAGAAACAAATTTCCAACAATCCACCGAATTAAGAATGCGGAAAAGGGTTTTAAAGGGGCACTGGTGGGCGAAGATGGTTAAGAATAAAAACAAATCCCTGCCTAATATAATATGAGATTTTCATGGGGGAAGAGAGGAAGGACTCGGTCCTTTGGGGCAAGGGATTCCAGAGCTGGAGATACTCTTACGAAACCCTGCGGAATTCCATAAAGGCCATAAAGAACAGAACCGGGGTCAGCAGCGCAATCCTGGGCAGCACGCAGGGGGTGGAGAGGCACCCGCAGCTTGAGGAGATGAAGCTCACCATGATGGAGATCTACATGGAGGCTGCACAGGACCCGCGAATTGGGGCTGTGAAAAGGAAGAGGGGGGAGTTCGAAGCGGCGAAGGAAGCCAATCTTAGCGAGATAATGAGAATGTGCGAAAGCCTGTTTGACATCCTGCAGAAAACAGATGAGATAAGGGAAAGGCCCAAGGCAGATACGGGGGACCGGGTGGCTGATGTGTGGGATGATGTCGCCTATGAGGAAGGGGTGGTCACAAATCCGGAGCTTGATTATCTGGAAGGCAAGGTGGCAGAGATTTGCGCGGACCTGAAGAGATTCCTTGAAAGCAAGAGCAGCGAGGTTAGGCTTGCGGCGGCAGAGGCGCTCGCAGAGGCAAGGGATGTGCACACGCTTGTAAAGTATGCTTTTAACGAGGTTTTTGCAGAGAACAGGGCAAGGATTTTGGACAAAATACTGGTCGCGGTGAGGCTTGGCGCTGCGTTGGGCAGCGAAGAGAAATCCATGCTGCTGAAAATGACCGAGGACATGGATGGGAAGTGCGCGGAGAAGGCGTGGGCGATTGCGCTTAAGCTTTTCGGGAGGAACGAGCTGAACGATGAGCAGATTAGATATCTGATGGCGAGGCAGACAATAGAGGATGGGGAGGAGAGGGCGGATGCGGCAAAGATGGCCGGGCTGAGGCTGAAGCTCGCGTGCAGCGAAGAGAAGATGGAGCCGGTGGAGAGAGCGAGCCTTTTCGCAAGGGTGGAGGAGGCGGTCTGGCTTGGGGCGGTGCTGAGGGCCGGAGAGATTGGAATGCTCGTAGGGCTCATTGGGAAGGCGGAGGGGCAAGTGGCATGCGCGGCGTGGGGCCTCATGATGGAGCTGCTGGGGAAGGATGCGCTGGGAAAAGAGGAGATTGCGGAACTGCTTCGCGTAAGTGAAAATATTGCGGATGGGCGGGAAAGGAAAAGAATGCAGGCGAGGCTGGAGGAGAAGATGCCTGCGGAAGACAAAAAAGCGGAACCCGAAGAAAAAGCTGGGGCTGCTGCACCGCCGGTTGTGGGAGAGATAGCCATTGGGACGGAGGAAAGTGCAGGGGAGGCTCCTGCGGAAGAAGCCGGGCCCAGGGTTATTGAAATAGATGATAATAGCGCGGATGAGGCGGAGAAACCTGCAGAGGTCAGGGTCATTGTGATGGATGATGAGGACATTCCCATCGACCCGCTGAGCCAGGCGATGGGGCAGCTGGAGCGGGGCGAGCTTGGGGATGGGCAGGTTACGGAGCTGGTTCTGCTTGCGGACGCGGTTGAAGATAAGGATGGGAGAAAGAGGGTATTTGATAAAATATTGATGGTGCTCGGGCCCGGAAAACATTTTAGGGACGAAAGGGCTGATGGAATACTGAATGTGGAAAGGATGTCGCGAGTCTTCCTGGAGACGGTAAGGGACGAGAGGCCGAGCGGAGTTCCGATGAGGAAGAGCCAGCCCCCAGCAGCGAACGGGAAGAGGGACAGCGTCCCTCCCGCGGAGAAGGTTTTGGCAAAGGGTTAGTTTTTTAACCGCTCCTGGAGAAAGGGCGCCCTATGAAAAAGAAATCTATTCCTAAAAGTAGAAAGAAGACCGCGAAAAACACGGTGAAAAAGGAGGCGACGCCGGAGGTTGCGGCGCTTCCTGCGGAAAAGAAGGTGCCGAAGGAAATAATCGAGAGAAGAAAGAAGCTGATGAAGGACGCGGAGATTGCGCTGGGCGTCATAAACTCCTACCCGATGCTGAGGACGAGGCAGGAGGTGGAGGCTGCAGAGAAGCAGGTGATGGATTCATACGCGAGGGGCGATGCAGTCATAAGGCAGTTCATACTTTTTGTAATACACGAGCACCTCTCCAAGGCGGCGAACATGCGCGTGATGGAGAACTTCGAACTCTTCAAGAAAATGATGGGCGAGAAGGCGGAGGTGCTGGAGGTGAGGAAGAACGTTTACCGCTCCATGTTCAACTATTCCAATTCATTGGAAGGGACGGTGGAGCTGCTCCTCCTCCTCGGGGATATCGGGGATGTGGGCGCGGCAAAAGTGCTTTCGCGGCACCTCGCGTTCTACATGAGCGGGGAGCAGGGCGGCCTGCACATGCTCAGGAACGCCGCGGTGGAGGCGCTGGAGAACTGCGGCTGCACCTATGCGCTGGACGTCATTCTTGCATATGCGAAATATGCGGAGAAAAACGAACGTTTTGTGTTCGCGCTGAGGGACTGGGAGGACAAATTGCAGAAGATGAACCTTGCGGCTGCGGATATGGATGCGTATATGTCTGCGATAAACGAACTGATGATGGTGCGGAAGGAGAAAGACGTCCATTACGGGTGAGCTGCAGGGAACCGCGCACTGCCACTACGCGGGCGGGATTTCTAAAGTGGAATCGCAGTTCGTGGTTTCGGAGAAGAATCCCGAGATGAAGAGCTTCAGGTATCCAATGTAAGGTATTCTTCCGATAACTTTTCCCTTATATTGCGAATTTCCGGGCGGGGAGTTGCCCATCACCCTGGGATAACTGTATTCCTGGATGTCCATTACCGGGTTGTTGTCCCCTTTTGTAAGATAATAGGTGGAGTCGCCGACATGGACCTTGAAATAGAGGCGGTGGATTATGTCGCCCGCGAGCGAGTACAAATCCCCCTGCGCCGGGCCGTAAACAATGGTGTCGTGCGTGAAGTCCGGGGAGTAACGGACCCCCTTCACCTCCACATAGGAAAGGCACGGAGTTGTGAGGCTGTATTTGTTTTCCCTGCTTTCCCTCAGGCAATTGTCATAATGGAAAGTGAACGGACCCCGGGTCTCGTAAAAGGAGGCGGGGCTGGAAAGGAAGTTCCTGCATGCCGGGTCGGAAGGATATTGGGCACAATAGGTGTAGATGGAGCCCTTGAGGGTGACATTTGAGCCGGAGGGAGCGTGCACCGTAACGGAGCCGTTTAGCTGGGCGAATTCCTCGGGAGTAAGCTGGATTTCATATCCAATGGGTTCAGTGCCCTGCACGACAACAAGGTCGCCGCGCTCTATGTTCGGGAGCATGCTGCAGGAGACCACCGCATTGAGCGGAACCGGGGTTTTCATTATGAACATCGCGGCCAGCCAGATGATGAGTATCGCGCCGAGGGAGATTGCGACCTCCCTCAATTCGTTTTTCCAACCGTGCTTTTTCACCCCGTGCCTCACCTCCAGGGCGACTATCCCCACTATCTCCAGCATCACAAGGACGCCGAAGATGCTGCTCTTGGTGAGGATATAGAGAACGAGAGTAACTGCGATTACGGCGAACTGGAGAACGGTGTCCGTGGCCAGGCGTTCGGTCAGTTTGGAAAAATCAGGCTCCTTCTTCTCCATGATGGGCCCCGGGCTACTTTGCCTTTCCGAGCGCTTCCCTGAACGCGGCCACTTCCCCCTTTAGCTCCTCCAGGGTTTCGGAAATGAGCGTGAGCGCCTTCCCCGAGGAAACGCGCACGTATATGCGCGGGTTGGAGATGAGCGGGTGCGCAATCCTGTAGGATGCGAACTCCACTTCCTTCTTGTCGTTGAGGCGGGTGGTGAGCAGTTCCGCGAGGGTGTATTCCCCCCCGACTATCTCGAATTCCACCTCCTTGTCCGCCGCGGTTATGATTTTCAGTTCCAAACCAACACCTCAGAAGTTAATCTTTCCGAAAGCACGGTAATCCGTCGCCATCTTGCGCCTTTCCCTTCCCTTGCAGGCCGGGCACACGAGGTCGCGGCCCTCCTTCACGAGCGGGGTCTTGTCCCTTGAGCAGAACGCCTTTATCACCCCGTATTCGGGGAAGGCGGTGGTGAGCATCGCGGTGTCGCCGTCTATTTCGCTTACCTTCGCGCGCACTATGTCGCCGATCTTGTAGGCGTCCCGCATGGAGCGGGTGTATTCCTTGGACGCGAATTTCACGAGGATTTTGCCCTCGTCCACGCCCGCGAACTTTCCCTCGGGGCTCTTCTCGGGCGCGAGCACCACTATTGCAAAATTATCGAACACGTTTATGACTATCCCGTATACGACGCTGCCCCTCTCCAGCTGGAGCTTCTTCACGTGCGTCTTGAGGCCGCGCGCGCCCTCCTCCAGAATCCCCATGGTCGAGGCGTAGACCTCGTCCTTGTCAACGTAGGTGGAGGCGCTCGCCTCGTACACTTCGCCGGGCCCGACATGGTCCCCGGGGAGAAGGATTTTCTTATGGTGTTCGTGATGTTCGTGATGAGTCATAATATCCACTCAATAGAGGTTAGAATTAGCTTGAGAACATTTAAAAACAATAGGGAAGAGAAAAGACCGATGGTAAAGCCCATACTCGTGCTCTGCATAGACAGGGACAACGACCTCTATGAAAAGGCCAAGGTTAGCGGCCCGCTCATAGGGAGGCAGGAAAATCTCGAAGGGGCGACCAAGCTCGCGCTCGCGGACCCGGAGGACACGGATTCCAACACCATATTCTCGGCCGTAAAGATGTACGACCAGATGAAGGCGGAGAAGAAAAATGTTGAAATAGTCACGCTCACCGGCAACAAGAGGCTCGGGTACAAGGCGGACATGGAGATAAGCGGCCAGCTGAACAAGATACTCGCGGAGATACCCGCGGAGAGCTGCGTGTTCATCTCGGACGGGGCATCAGATGAGGAGATAATGCCCATCATCCGCTCCCGCATCAAGATAGACGCCGTCAAAGTGGTGGTGATGAAGCAGGCGAAGGAGCTGGAAAAGACATACTTTGTGATTCTGGAAAAATTGAAGGACCCGTATTATGCAAGGATAATATTCGGGGTGCCCGCAATCCTTGTGCTCCTTTTCTCCGTTTCCAGCTATCTGGACTGGGGATGGAAGCCGGTCGGCGTGCTCGTCGGGCTGTACCTGCTCATAAAGGGATTCGGAATCGAGGAGAGCATATTCAGCATCGGAAGGGAGTTCCGTTTCTCGATAGAGAAAACAAGCTGGCTCGCGTACATCTCCGCATTCGCGCTCCTGCTGGTTTCCTTCTGGGCCGGGCAGGAGGCGTATTCCGAGGCGCTTGGATTGGGATTGGACGGGGGGAAGACGGTCGCATACGTGCTAAAGTCTCTTTTGTTCCTTTTCCCGTGGGTCTTCCTGCTGATAATCGGGGGCAAGACAATAGATTCAATTACGGAGAACAAAAAGTTCATCATCACCAGGTATTCGCTTTATGCGATTGCGGTCCTGCTTACGGCGATGATTTTGAGCATCGGCGCGCAGTGGGTGCTGAACCTGGAGGAGCCCTATGTGAGCTTCGGGGACTTCCTTTTCTCTATCATAATCGGGCTGTTCATCGGATATGCGGCGATAATGATAATAGGGATGGTGAGGAGGGGCAGCATACTCGCGATGAAGCTGGATGGAAAAGATGTCATAAATGAGAACGGGAACTTCCTTGGGAAGGTCCTGGGCGTGGACGCGAAGAAGGAGCAGCTTGTCCTGCAGAACCAGCTCGGGAGGAAGTTCAACCTCGCCTTTCGGCACATATATTCAATCGAGGAGAGTGTTTTCGTGAAGAGCGTCTGAGCTAATGGAACTGCTTCTTTATTTCCGCCAATAGCTTCTTCTTCTCCGGGCAATCCTTCAGCACGAGGGTGAGGACGTCCAGGATGTTTTCCGCCTCGTAAATCTTCACCTTCCCCTTCAGCTCGCCCCTCAGGTAGACATCCTTCACGTTCGCCTTCGGGATGAGGACCTTGGTTATGCCCGCGTCGTATGCCGCCTCAACTTTAGCAGTTACGCCGCCGACGGGGAGCACCTCGCCCCGGACAGAGAGGGAGCCGGTCATCGCATATGAGTTGTCAACGGGTATCCCCTCCAGGTCCGATATTACTGCTACGGCGATGGAGATGGATGCGGAATCCCCCTCCACTCCCTCATACGTCTGTAGGAACTGGATGTGGATGTCCTTTTTTGAAAGGTCCTTGTCCGTGTATTTCTTTATGATCGCGGAAACGTTCTCCACGGCCTCCTTTGCGATTACTCCCAGTTTTCCCGTGGCGATTATTTTCCCTCCGCTCTTGGAGGAGGAAGGGGTGACCTCCGCGACAATCGGCAGGACTATTCCTGAAAAAGCGTCGCCTATGACCGCGAGCCCGTTCACCTTTCCCACGGAATGGCCCGTGGTCGGGAATATCTGGTATTCCTTCTTTTGTTCAACTATTTTCTCCACGACCTGGGATTCGATGGGCCTGGCGACCGTGCGCCCCTTGCGGATGTGCTCAACATCCACGTATTTGGCGCCCTCCTCGCTGGCGAAATCCCCTGCGGCGCGCACCAGCCCCCCGATTTCCCTGAAATTAAGCGTGAATTTCTTTCTCCTCCCGGAAAGCCTGCGTGCCTCCTCGATTACCTCCTGCACCGCCTCGAACGTGAAGGGAGGAATCCTTCCGTCCTTCTTCACCTCCTGGGCGACGAACCTCGCTATTTTTTCCTCATTGTTTTCGTCGTCGTCCATGGAGTCCTCCACATAAATCTCATATCCCTCCCCGCGTATCCTGGAGCGGAGCGCCGGATGGATGTGCTGCAGGTCGGGAAGGTTTCCCGCGGCGACGAGGACGAAGTCCGAAGGCGCCGGCTCTGTTTTTACTAGTGCGCCCGATGAGAGCTCGCTCTGCCCGGTGATCGGGTATTTCCTCTCCTGGATTGCGGTGAGGAGCTCGGCCTGCCAGTTCATCTTCAGGGATGCGATCTCATCTATGAAAAGGACACCCTTGTTCGCCTTGTGGATTGCCCCTGCCTCCACGCGGAGGTGGGCGGGCGTCCCCAGCCCCCCTGTCTGGAGCGGGTCGTGCTTCACGTCCCCCAAAAGCGCTCCCGCCCTGCTTCCGGTCGCGTCCACGAACGGGGAGGTGATGCGGCCCGAATTGTCCACAATCACGCGGAAATTGACCTTCTGCATCGAAGGCATCATCCTCCTGGAGAGGCCGGACGCGGCCGAGGAAAGCACGTAGAATATCGAAAGGCCGAAAAGGATTGCGAGCACGAGCGTCTTCTGGTCCTGGGAGATATCCAATAGGAATACCACTATTATGGCGATTATGGCCATTATCAAAAGGATGAATAGGGGGGAGATGCCCTGGTGGTCGTCCTTCTGCCTCTCCGCGGTGCGGAAGGCCTGCGCCATCCTTCTCCCGAGGGAATTTTTTAGCGCTTTCGGAAGCTGGAACGCCTTGTTTTCCCTGGTGTATTTCTCTATCAGGCCGAGTTCCTGCGGCGCGTAAAAAGGGGCGTGCTCCTTGTGCTTCATGAGGTATGAGGAATCCGGGAACGAAGGGACGACTTTTATTAGCGGCTCGGAATCGTTGTTCGGGTTCTCGAAGGCGAGCACATCCTGCAGTTCCCCGGCGGAGAGCAATTCGGCCATCCCCTGCGCGAGCATGCTTTTTCCGGTTCCTGGCGGGCCGATGAGGAGGACGTGCCTTTTCTGCTTCGCAGCTTTTTTAACTATCTCCACCGCCTTGTCCTGGCCTATCACCTGGTCTATGAGCCTGGGAGGTACCTCTATGTCTTCGGTCGTCTTGAATTTTTTCATCGCATCACTTCGGTGATGTCTGACAAAATTCTGCTGAATTTTATCATCAATCTCAACCCTTGGAACCCACCACCTGCACGTCCTTGAACCAAATCTTCGGGGCGATTAGGTTGTTCCAGGTGGCCTGTGTGTCACCTATCCTGCTTATTGAGTTAAAAAGGTTAAATATGTTTCCGGTGAGCAAAAGGTTCGTGACCGGGAATTTTTCGCCCTTGTCCTTTATGAAAAAGGCGATGTCCACCTCCACCCCGAATTCGCCGCTTATGGAATTTGAGGTGTGCATGCCGTGGAAGGATTCTATGTAGATGTAATGGGAGGCCGCGTGCTCCGGGTAATCCCCTTTCCCCATTATTATGTTGGAATGGGACGGGGCCGGGGGGGCGGAGTAAGCGGAACGGCAGCAGTTGCCTTCCCTCCACGAGCCGAGCCTTGCGGCGGTGTAGGTGTCGTAAAGGAAATCCTCGAGGACGCCGTCCCGGACAAGGGAGATGTCCTTTGCGGCAACGCCCTCCGCGTCAAAGGGCCAGAGGTTCGCCGCGTTCGCCTTCAGGGAATCCCGTATCGATAGGGTGTCGCTGAAAATCTTCTCCCCCTGCCTGCCCGAGAGCTTGGAAACGCCGCGCCTTTTGTTTTCGGAAGAGAGGTGGAACATCAGGAACTCGGCCAGCTGGGAAAGGCAGTACGGGGAAAAGCAGACCTCGTATTTTCCGGTGGGGAGGGATTTTGCGCCCTCCATCTCCTTCGCCATTATTGCGGCCTCCTCGCCCAGTTTTTTGAAGTCTTTCGGAAGGAAGGTCGAGGAATAGAAGGAGAAGCCGAAAAGGTTTCCCTTCTTCGCCTCCGTATAGATGGAGCAGAAGCTTCCGTCCATGGATGCGGAGAGGCCGTTCGTGTTTTCTATCTCTTCCTTTCCGAACGAGAGTGAGAGCGAGACGCGGGTGGGTTCCGCATGCTCGAGTATCCCTTCAACGGCCTGCTGGGCGCATTCCATCGCGAACTTTTCCTCAAGTTTCTCTATGTCCCAGCTCTTGGTGCGCAGGTATTCGTATTTCTGCGCTCCGGGGAAGGAATATTTCACTTCGGGCGAGAGCGCCGCGGAATGCATCGCCGCATCCACCGCCTTCTGGAAGCCGTCCTCGGAATTGCAATAGGAAAAGCCGAGCCTGGAATTCTTTATCACGCGGAGCGCATGCCCCCTCTCGTGGGAGAACTTCTTCTCCCGGAAGCATCCGTGCGCATATTCCACGGTGAGTGTTGAGAAATCGGAAAGGTAGGATTCCGCCTCGTCCGCGGAGGCTTTTGCGAGTGAGAGAAGGCTCATGCAGGGATAACGCTGACAAAATTTAAATATGATGCCAAGAGGATGAGAAAAGAGAAAAAGGAAAAAAGAAAGAAAAGAAGGGATGGGCGCAAACCCCGCAGGGTTTGTGTCCCAGACACATCGCCGAAGCGATGTGCGAGCTAGTCCCTTCAGTTCCTCGTGACGCCTGCAACGAACTGCTGGCCTGCGGCTATTGTGTCCTCGGGGTTAAGGCCTGCGACAACAATCTTGTTGCCGATCGCCCTCACCACCACGGGCTGTGCCACAAAGTCAATGCCAGAGCCTGCAATTGCGTTTGCAGTTACTGTGTTGACAACGTCACCACCGACTGTGATGACAGTGCCGGTCTCAAGGCCGGTTGCAGCACTGTCCAGCACCACCATGTTGCTGGTGACTGGGAACATTTCTTTCGCCGCCACGGATGGTGCGTTGTTCGGCATCAGGACCGCGGAAACGCCGCTCATGTCGCAGGTCGGTGCAGCTCCGGCGCCGGTGCCGAATGTGCACGGGGTCAGGGACTCCGTGATGTTCAGCACCTTAATCTTTACGCCGCTCGTTCCAATCGTTGCCTCATCGCCCTCGCCAAGTACCAGCGTTGTCGCATCCGGCTCGGATGTCGCCGCAGCTACTGTCGCGAAGGTGTAGGTGGCCTTCAGGACGCTCTTCGGCACCTTGAAGGTCTTCGAGGTCGCGGACGGGCTCACGAACTGCGTTCCCCTCGGGGAGACGAACTTCGCCTGATAGTCGGCTGCAACTGTCCCGTAGCCAAGTTCTGGTAGGTCAAACGGGGTTGTGAGGGTATCATCCCACATCTGGAAGGTGATCTCCTCGTCATCATTCGTGTTCAGGCTGAGGAGCTCATCTTTGGTGCCAGGTCCAAAGAGATCATACCAGAGGGTCAATTGATCCACCGCAGTGTACGTATTCGCAGCAGGCGTGCCATCCTTGACCTTGCCCATGTCTTCGTAGAGGTCTACATATCCCCAGAAAACATTTCCGAATTCAATCATCCCGTTGCTTCCTGCCCATCTATAATCGAAGCTAGCCGGGCCAGCAATAATTGCCGGGTCGAACAACCACCAGTCCCCATCACTGTCTTTGAGAAGGACGGAGTCCGTGGCTATCCAGACAAGGCCGCAGGTGTCATCCGTGGCGCCTCCGGGCAGCCAGTACATTTCGGAACCCTTCTTCTGGGTGGGTGCAGTGCCTCCCGCATACCATGGGATAGCTTGGCTCCTGAATTCGCCCTTGGAGGAGGTAACCTTCACATAAGGCTCGCCCCACACTGGCCAGAAAAATCCTGCGTTAGCACCGCTTATGTTTATGTAGCAGGTATCTGTGCTCAGGGTGCCGTTCCTTATCTTCATCCTCTTGGAGTTGGTTTCCACCTTGTACCTGAGGTCATCGTAGTCCGCATCCTCCTCGTCAATGCCGTTGTAGGTCAGGTCAAACTTCTCGTAGTCAGGCAGGTCCACGACCGGGAACTTGGCTCCGGGCTCCATCTCGTCCATGCCCTCATAGTCCTCTGTCCAGAGGGATATGGTCCTGAAGTACTCAGGAAGGTCGGATGATTCCGTG
>JACCLI010000051.1 GCA_013425455.1 Microcaldota archaeon
TTCTTCAGGGCGCTCGCCGCAACCGCCCGCGCGCTCCCCTCCTTCATCTTCACCCCGCGCACAAACTCCAGTTCCAGCGCCCCGAGCCCAAGCTTGCGCGAACACTCCACAGCTTCCAGGTTCCCTCCCTCACATTGAATAGGGACTCCCGCGCTCGCAAACCGCACAAGCTGCTTTGCCATGCATTAGAGAATAAGATGAAAATTATATCCCTTTCCCTCAATCGTAGGGGCTGAACTCCTTCCCTTTCCCGCCCCCCCTCTTCGGCTTCTCCTTCCTCTGCGTCTCCCCTTCCACTATGTCCCAATCCAGATTAGTTTTCGGCTGCGCCGGAGCATCTGCCCTTCTTTCCTCCGCCCTTTCCGCCTGGGGCGGCCGCTCCTTCTCCCTTCTCACCGGAACTTCTTGGCGCAATTCAACCTTCTGCGGCGCTGGTGTTTCTTCTGCGGGTGCGCGTGCCTGTTGCTCCGTCTTTGTGAACACTAGTTCTCCAAGATGCCCGACCCATTCCGGCCTTGCAACAACTGCCTGCCTTTCCGCCATCTTCGCACCTATATTATTTCTTCTTCCGTGGTTAAATCCTTTTCGGGGCGTGTATTTTTTAACCAGAACGAACGTTAATTATTTGCAAACGGGCCCGTAGCGCAGCCTGGATAGCGCGGCAGCCTTCTAAGCTGTAGGTCACGGGTTCAAATCCCGTCGGGCCCGCTGGAAGAGGAAGGGGGAGGTCCCCCCTTCTCTTTACCATAATCATAACCCCCCATTTTAGTTCCTTTCTTCCCCCACTGCACTTTGAGGCGCTTTGAACGGCTCCTTACGCTACTCTTCGTTTTTCCAGGCAACTTTACTTACAAATAAAAATCCTTTGCACGATACTTTGACCACTTGTTGTGCCCTTCGGGCAAATGAAGAGGTTGATAGGATGGTATCCGTTCATGAGATAGTCGGGCTGATTGACGGGGTGGCGAACGACAGCACCGTCCCCAAGAACATAAGGCGCGCCCTGGACGAGGCGAAGGCGAAGCTCAATTCAAGCGACGAGGTTACGCTGAAGGTGAGCTCCGCAATCTACTCGATAGAGTCCGTAAGCGAGGACGTCAACATGCCCTCGCACGCCCGCATGCAGATCTGGAACATCCTCAGCGCGCTCGAGTCCATGAAGAAGTGAAGTGGATGAAGGCGCTGATGGAAAAAGGCGTCAGGATCTCCCTGGAGGCGGAAAAACTTTCCGAGTCCGCGTCCATCCCGCCCGAGGAACTCCTCTCGCTCCAGAAAAACTTCATTACTGAGGAGGACGTAAGGCTTCTGATTGAAAAGAGAAGCGAGGAGAAAAAAGAAGCGCCGCTGGATGCCGAACAGAAGGCAAAATTCCTACCCCCCTCCGATTTCCATCCGCTCGCAAAGGAATACGAACCCTCCATCCACGTGCACGAAAAGACAGATGTCACGGGCAAATCCCGCAGCGGTGGCAAGGTCGAGGATTTCGTCGCCTATTTCCGCGACCGCTTCCAGCGCCTTTCCCGCCTCCTTTCCCTCTACTCCTCCAAATACCCGGAAACCGAGCTCAAGGACATAAAGAAGAACGAGAACCAGAAGGTTAGGGCAATCGTGATGGTCACGGACATCCGCATCACGAAAAACGGGAACATCCTCATGGACGTGGAGGACCTGGAGAGCAAATTCAAGATCCTGTTCACGCAGAGGGACGCGGAAACATTCGAAAAGGCGAAGTTCCTCGTCCGAGACGACATAATCGCCACATACGGAAAAGTCACCAACGCCTTCCTCATCGTGGAGGAATTCGAATGGCCGGACATGCCGGTCACGCGCGACAAGAAAGTCTGCGAAAAAGACGTCGCGGCCGCCTACATCTCGGACATCCATTTCGGGAGCAACAAGTTCGTCCCCCAATACCTGGACGGGTTCGTGGAATGGCTCCACGGAAAAAGGGAGAACCCCGAGCTCGCGGGCAAAGTAAAGTATTTGGTGGTCGCTGGCGACGTTGTGGACGGAATCGGCATCTATCCCAACCAGGAGAGGGAGCTCACCGTGAAGGACATCTTCAAGCAATACGAAATTTTCGACAGGTTCGTAGAATCCCTTCCCGATTATATAGAGATACTAGTGGGCCCCGGAAACCACGACGCGGTAAGAAGGGGCGAGCCCATGCCCGCGATGGGCAAGGACCTTATCAAGAGCGACGTCCATCTCATCGGAAGCCCGTGCATGGTCGCAATCGAGTCCAGCGACCACCTAATCTACCACGGCACATCCACGGATTCCTGGATCGCATCGGTCCCCAAGCTCTCATACTCAAAACCGGAAATGGTTATGGTTGAATGCCTGAAGAGGCGCCACCTCTCCACGATTTTCGGGGGCAACGCAATCGTCCCCGAGCGCATGGATTATATGCTAATAGAAAAGGAGCCGGACATCCTTCACTTCGGCCACGTGCACAAGAACGGCTACACAAAATACCGCGGCACATTGGTAATCAATTCCGGCACTTTCCAGAGCACCACCGACTTCCAGCTCAAGCAGGGGCACATCCCCACCCCGGGCCGCGTCCCGG
>JACCLI010000056.1 GCA_013425455.1 Microcaldota archaeon
AGCGGGCGGACATCCGCAAGCCGCGCGAAACGAAAGGATCGACACTAAGTGAGCCCGAGGTAATAAAATTGTGCGACGAATTCTATTCGCAGAACGGCGACATTGAAATCATCCGGAAGGCAGATGCTTTCACTCCGGACGAGAGAGTTGCGGACCTGCTTAAGAGCGCCGACCTGTCCAACAAGGAATATTCTCTGTTCCTGAATGCCCTGGAAGGGCGCGTGAGGGAAGCGATGCTGGACCAATGGAAGAAGCGTTATGTCTACAACACCAATAGGATAGAAGGAAACACGATGAGCGAGAAGGATGTGGACGACTACCTGAAATCCGGAAGAAAGCCGGAGAACATATCAAAAAGGGAGATTCACGAGACCAGCAATACGTTCCATGCCCTCAACTTCCTGCAGCTTAAGAAAAACGAAGAAATAAGCGAGGAGCTTTGCGCCGAACTCCATTTCATGGTCCAGAAGGACATAGATGAAAACCCTGGAGAATACAAAAGATTTTACAATTACGTGAAGCCCAGCAGCCCGACCACCCCACCCCAGCGCGTCAAGGAGCGCATGAGGATGCTGGTGGGATGGTACAGGAAAAACCGCGGCCGGCTGCACCCGTTTGTCCTTGCCTCTGCATTCCACATGCAATACGAGCTCATCCATCCTTTTGCTGACGGGAACGGTAGGGTTGGAAGGCTGCTCATGAACCATATCTTGCAGCAGAATGATTATTTCCCAATTACCATCCTGGAGAAATCAAAGCAGAATTATTACCGGGCGCTGGAGAACAGGAGCCTTGCGCAGTTCCTGTTTTATGGGCTTACCACTTTCATAGAGGAGTACCGCAGATAGCTGCGAAGGGAGAAAAACTTCGGGCCGATGCTGGACAAGCAGTAGTTCCCTAGCCGAAAAACAAAGCCCATATTCTTGGTACAGACCAGACTACTAGCACTACAACTAGGAAGAACAAAAATGCCCAGAGAATTAGGGTAATCCACCGTTTAATCGCTCTTGTACCCCATCTGGCTACAAGCGCTTCTTTACCGGGTATTCTTTCCTCTTTCATAAGGTTGTTTTGATGGTGCAATTTAAAAACGATTTTATCCCAACAGTCATATGGCAATCCCTAGAATTCTCATGAATATCCCGGCTTGGGCGGGCTGGTCCCTAATTGCTTTGGTTTTTTTCTTCGGTCTTATAACAGGCAACTTTTGGTTGGGATTATTTCTCTCCATAGTTTTGTTATTGTTATGGGGATTTTTGAATAATATTGTAGAACAAGAGAACAACCGTCTTAAGCCAGGCGAGATGTTCTTCAATTTGTTTCTTTACCCTAAGGTAGCAGATGCGGAATTATCCTATTGGACTGATGTATTGTATCGTTCAAGTCTTCTTGCGAAAAAATTTGAGAAATGTGAAGTAATGTGGTTTGATTCAATCCCTTTTTGGCTTGAAAAAATGCCAAATCAAGAGAACATCAGATTGATAGTAATCAAATGTCATTCTCCAAAGTTTTCTGAACCAGAAAATCCGACCGAGTTCTTAAACCAGATACGGGACGAATATATTAGTTATGCAATGAAGGAATTTTCCAGGAAAGGAATAACTCTAGTTAAATATGGATGGGATTACGGAAAATACAAATGAGTTATTCTTGTTCTCCATCCCGCAACCTATTAATATCTCATAATTCCAATCTGCTTAGGTGTTCTCATGCGTTATGTATGTGATACGAGCATAATAGTTGACGGAAGAATCCTTGATTTGATTGAGAGGGGCGAAGTGAAGGGAGAGTTATTCATACACGAGGCGACAATCGCGGAGATGGAGGGCCAGGCGAACAGGAAGAAGGAGACGGGCTACGCCGGTTTTGCAGTTATGCGAAAGCTCCGGGAGATAGAGAAGGAAGGAAAGATTACCCTCCAGATAAAGGGGGAAAGGCCTTCCCCGGAAGAGTTGTACGCGGCGAAGCGGACCGGCCAGATAGATTTTGCCATAAGGAAGCTCGCCAAGGAATTGGGCGCGACCCTCATCACGGGCGACACGGTCCAGCACGAGGCCGCGGGAGTGGAAGGGATAAAGACCGTCTACCTGCGCGCCCACGAGATAAAGGGGAAACTGAGCTTCGAGCACTATTTTGACCCGCAAACGATGTCCCTACACCTGAAGGAGGGGTGCAAACCCGTTCTGAAAAAAGGCGGCCCCGCCCGCGTGGAGCACGTGCAATTGGAGGAAATCATCTCCGAGGAGCGCATAAGGCAGATGGGCGAGGAGATAGTGGAGGCCACGAGCAGGAACACATCCTACTATTTCGAGATAGACCGGATGGGCGCGAGCGTCATCCAGATGGCGGACTACAGGATAGTGATTGCGAAACCTCCCTTCTCGGACGGATTCGAGATTACTATTGTCCGCCCGATAAAGAAGAACACGCTTGCGGATTATGATGTAAGCGAGAAGCTCCAGCAGAGGATAGACGAGCAGGCGGAGGGCATAATAGTCTGCGGGCCGCCCGGCTCTGGAAAATCCACGTTCGCCGCCGCGCTCGCCGAATACTACCATGCGAAGGGGTACGTCGTTAAAACGATGGAATCGCCCCGTGACATGCGTGTAATCCCGGAGATTACCCAATACACCGCGCTGGAAGGGGATTTTGAATATACAAAGGACATTCTTCTTCTCGTCCGCCCGGACTACACCTTCTACGACGAGATGAGGAAGGCAAAGGACTTCAACATATTCGCGGACATGCGCCTCACGGGCATCGGGCTGGTGGGGGTGGTGCACGGAAGAAAGGCGATAGACGCAATCCAGAGATTCATCGGAAAGGTGGATTTGGGCGTAATCCCGCAGGTGGTGGACACGGTCATAATGATTGACGGCGGGCAGATATCCCAGATTTACGAGCTCGAACACTCGGTGAAAGTTCCAGCAGGGATGAGGGAGGCGGACCTCGCCCGTCCGGTGATAGAGGTGAAGGACTTTGAGAGCGGGGAGCCGGAGTACGAGATCTACAAATTCGGGGAAGAGACCGTGGTGCTTCCACTCAACAAGGGGGGCGGACGAGGAAGGGGCAGGGAAAGGAAGGGAGGCGGCTCCCTCGAGAGGGCGCTCGAGCGAATCATGCAGCACGAGTTCCGGGTGGAGACGGCACAGAACGGGTTCATAGTGCATGCAAAGCCAAACGACATCACATACCTCTTCAAGCAGGGGAGGAAGAAGTTCAGGAAACTGGAAAAGAGGTACGGGCAGATCGAGGTGCGCGAGCTGTGAAAAAAGTAATCTCACTGGAAAGGGAATATCCACTTGCGCTGGAAAAGGCAACAAAGGCGATGCTGGACGGCAAAATATTCATTTACCCCACGGATACGGTTTATGGAATTGGAGGCAATGCGCTGGATGAGGAGGTTTGCGAGCGCATAAGGGAGATGAAGAAAAGGGACACGAAGCCCTTTTCGATAATCGTTTCGGATTTTTCCATGCTCAGGAAATATTGCGATGTTCCTGAGGATAAGGTAAGGTATCTTTTTACATACCTCCCCGGCCCCTACACATTCATACTAAACAAAAAGGAAGACGTCCCTGCCTGCCCAGGGGAAAAAATAGGCGTGCGCGTGCCGATGCACTCCTTCATAAGGAAGGTCTCGGGCAATTCCGGCCTCCCGATAATCGGGACTAGCGCGAACATTTCCGGAAAGGAGCCCGTTTTTTCTTTCAAAAAGATAAGCAAGGCGCTAATCAAGGAAGTGGACTTCGCGATTGACGGCGGGGACACCTATTACAGGAAGGAATCCACGGTCGTGGACCTGGTGGAAATGGAAATAAGAAGGGAGGGCGCCGGCGAATTTCTCTTCTAGCTCCGAACGCGCGCGAAAGAAAAAGTATTTAAGCACTCACCGAGAAAAGAATGCATGGTGGGGCAGGCTCAAAGACCAGTCGCAAGGGACGAACGCATTTTCGCAGTGCCGCACATAGCGGACGAAACGCAGGCGCAGCAAAACAGATTGAGGGAGCAGCTCCAGCATAGGGTCGTTGACAAAATAAACGAGATGATTGAGATTGCAAGGAGGGAGAGGCCGGACCTGCCCAAAATAGACCGGAGCAATTTCTCGCTTACAATACCAAACCAGGATGTCGCGGTGGTTCAGAGCGCAGGATTCATTTTCACGGCCAACATGCGGGACGGAACCATATCCGTTTACGGCAGGGACTCAAAAGTAATGATGGGTTGATTTTATGGTTCAACAAGCAACAAGGGAAAAGCATGAGGAGGAATCCAGGCTCAGTTACGTCCCGGTGCTCACACGCGCGATGACCGAAGTCGAGCAGGCCGCATACACGATAATGAGCGACGCATTCCGGAACATGTTCGAGGGAAAGATCAGGGACTCGCGCATAGGCGAGCTCGTTGCCGACCCGAAGAATTTCGAGGGCGCGACGGTGCGCTACGCAAGGATTGAGAATAAGGACATCTACAGCGTCGAGACGACCCTGGACAAGAGGCCGCGCATTCTCACGCTTCTGGCGGCTGACAGGTCCACCGATATGGTCCTAACTGATCTGAAGGGAAAATTCATTGAGCAGCTAGACAACTCCAACGGGGAGATAAGGCACACTCGCGCCTAGTCCTTTTTCCAGGTTCCCCACTCAGGCTTTTTCTTCCCTTCTTTTCCATCCTTCTTCTCTTCCTTTGGAGGCTCGCCCTTCTCCTTTTCCACCAATGGCCCCCTTTCCCGTTTCTCCTCTTTCTTTTCCTCCTTTTTTTCTTGGTGCCCTTCTTTGTGCTCCTCTTTAGCCTGCTCGCTCTTTCTCGGGACTATTTCGGCATTCTCCCCCTTCTTTACCGGAACAACCTCGCCCTCCCTGCCTTTCCTCCTTATGGGGATTACACGCGCAACCGAAATCTCTACCTCCGCTTCCTCCTCCGCCCCCTTCCCAAAAAAGTATTCCTTTATCCTTCCCAGGACACCCTTCTTCTTCCTGACCTGGCGGCTAAGTTGAACAGGGATAGCTCCGCCAGTCCCGCCCGCCCCCGCATAGGTGTCCTCCTTTTCCAGGCAGTACCAGCACAGGTTCCGGTGGTTGAACCTATAGAGGATGATTGTTTCCCTGCCGCACTGGTCGCACCTGCCGGGCTTTTCATACATGTCTGCCTGGCCGCCCTCTTCCTCCTTTTTTTTCTTCTCCCTGCCAGGGCCCCCCTCCTCGCGCTCAAGGTCCATCCGGCAGTTCGGGCAGATCCACTGGCCGCGCCACTGCTGCATCTCGGCATTCGGGATGTACATCCTGCAGCGCCAGCACTGCTGGTTCTGCTCCCTGAACATGCATTCTGAGCAGATGTCCGAGTATCCTTCTCGGCCGCAAGACCTGCACGGCATGCTTTAACTAATAGGAATAGGATTTTATGCGTTTATATTGTAACCATGGTTACAATAAAATCAAGTGTCAGTGCTCCAGGTTCTCATCAACGGGCATCCCCCCTTTCTGTAGTCCAGGAGCCGAAGCTCCGGAAGGAATCCAGGGCGTACCAGCCGGACTAGTGAGCCCCGAAAGCCTTTTGCAGGGAGGGACGCCCTCAGCAAACCTGCATCTCTTCATTCTCGGCTAATTCTCAGAGAACTTTTAAAAAGTGGTCGAAAAGGTAGCCTGCATCATGCGGTCCCGGCGAGGCTTCAGGATGGTACTGCACGGAGAATATTGGTTTCGAAGAGTGCCGCATCCCCTCTATTGTTTTGTCATTCAGCTCCACCTGCGTGACCACGAACTCATCCGGCACCCTCTCCACCGCGAACCCGTGATTCTGCGTAGTTATGAAAACCCGTTTCTTTTCCAAATCATAGACTGGGTGGTTCGAGCCGCGATGCCCGAACTTCAGCTTGGATGTATTTCCCCCGAACGCATGCGCGATGCACTGATGGCCTAGGCAAATCCCAAACATGGGAAGGTCCGAAAGCGAGCGCACAAGTGAATGCACATTCGTAAGTATCGCCGGGTCCCCCGGCCCGTTGGAAACAACTATCCCGTCCGGCTCGAATGAGCGCACCAGTTCAGCCGAGGCGTTCCACGGGACAGAAACAACCCCTATCCCCCTCTTATTCAGCTCCTTCACGATGCTCCTCTTCACGCCCAAATCCAGCAGCACAACCATTTTCTCCGCATTCTCAGGCACAAATTTCCCAACTCCTGAAGATGAAGCCTTCTCCACGAAATTCACAGATGAATACTCAAAGGAAACCTCCCCGCCTTTCTCCTTGCCCTCGAAAACCTCAACCGAGCAGGGAAGGACCCCGTGCTTCCTTATCCTTTTCACCAGCTCGCGCGTATCCACCCCGCAAATCCCGGGCACCCCATATTTAGCGAGGAAGGAATCCAAATCCCTAACCGCCTCCCTGTGGAAGAAGGATTCGCTCGCCTCCCGCACTACAAACCCCTCCGCCCAAATCCGTGAACTCTCAAAATCCGTAGAATTAATTCCGTAATTCCCAATCAATGGATAGCTCATCGTCAATACCTGCCCAGCATAGCTCGGATCCGTGAGCGCCTCCTGGTACCCCTGCATGGAGGTGTTGAACACAAGCTCCCCAACTCTTCTCGCGGAAGCCCCGAACCCATCCCCGAAGAACGCGCTCCCGTCCCCAAGCCGCAAGACAGCTCTCCTACCCATGCTTCTCACCTCCGTACTCCCCAAGCCTCCTCACTTCCAGCTCCTTTCCCCGCAGTTTTTCCAGCGCATTCACGAATTCCATCGCCGTCCGTATATTGGTAACACATGGAATACCCTTCTCTATGCTCCTCCTCCTTATCTTGAAGCCGTCGCTAAAGGAATTCCCGCTTTTGGTGGGGGTATTAATCACAAGCTGCACGTCCCCGGAGGAAATCAATTGCAGCACATCCATCTCATCAGGCCCGCACTTCTCCCCAATCCTTTTCGCGACCTGCACGCTCGCCGCCCGCGTAAGCGCCACGCCCGTTCCCGGCGTCGCATAAATCTCAAACCCCATCCCCGCGAGCTTCCTCGCAATCTCCACCCCGTCCTCCCTATCCTCTTTCCTCAAAGAAAGCAGCACCGCCCCGCCTTTTGGAAGCGAAATCCCGCTCGCCTGCAGCGCTTTGATGTAGGCACTCTCGAAATCCTCGCCCAGCCCCATCGTCTCCCCGGTGCTCTTCATCTCGGGCCCGAGGGAAATGTCGGCTCCGGAAATCTTTAGGAATGGAAATACAACTCCCTTTATCGCATAATGGTTTACGGAAGGCTCCGAATTCTCAACCCCCTCGCCCAGCATCGCCCTCACCGCCATCTCCACCAAAGGAACCCCCGTGGCCTTGCTCAAAAACGGAACGGTCCTGCTCGCCCTGGGGTTCGCCTCAATTATGAAAAGCTCCCCTCCCTTCACCGCATACTGGATGTTCACAAACCCCTTCACTCCCAACGCGCGAGAAAGCTCCCGCGTGCTCTCCCTTATTTTCCTAAGCATCTTTTCCGAAAGGTTGAGGGGGGGGATGGAGATGTTCGCATCCCCGGAGTGCACACCCGCGAACTCCACGTGCTCCATTATCCCTCCGATAAATGTGTTTTCCGAATCCGAGACCGCATCAACCTCGCACTCAAACGCATTATCCAGATATTTGTCAATCAGCACGGGCTTGTTCTCGCTCACATCCATCGCCTGCCCGATGAATTTCTCCATCTCCTCCGGGGAGAATACGATCTGCATCCCCCTTCCCGCAATCACATAGCTCGGGCGCACCACGATCGGATACCCAATCTCCGAAGCCGCCTTCAGCGCCCCTTCCTTATCAGTCGCAGTCGCATTCAAGGGCTGCCTTATCCCAAGCTTTTCGCACAGGCTCCTGAACTTCTCCCTGTCCTCCGCAACATCTATCCCTTCAATGCCCGTCCCGAGCACCCTCACCCCGTTCTCAGAAAGCGCCTGCGCAAGATTTATGCTTGTCTGCCCCCCTAGCTGAACAATAACCCCCTCCGGCTTCTCATTTTCCACGATGTTCATCACATCCTCAAATGTGAGAGGCTCAAAATACAATCTATCGCTCGAATCAAAATCCGTGCTCATGGTCTCCGGGTTATTGTTCACCATTATGGAGAGCAACCCCATCCTCCGCAGAGCCATCGCAGCCTGCGAGCAACAGTAATCAAACTCTATTCCCTGCCCTATCCTTATCGGCCCAGAGCCAATTATGAGTATTTTGCGCCCTCCGCTTTCCTTCGCCTCATTCTCGTTCTCATAAGTTGAATAGAAATACGGAGTCAATGCCTCAAACTCACCCGCGCAGCTATCCACCATCTTATACGTGGGAATTATTCCATTCTCCTTCCTCTTCTCCCGCACCTCCCGCTCACTCTTCCCGACCAATTTCCCAATCTGCGCATCCGAAAATCCCATCCTCTTCGCTTCCCTCAGCAAATCCGCCCCCAACCCCTCCCGCGCAATCCTCTTCTCCATCTCCACAATCCTCTTCACCTTCCCCAAAAACCACGGATTAATCTTCGTCTTCGCCCTTATCTCCTCAACCCCCGCCCCTCTCCTAAAAGCTTCCAGTATCGCAAATATCCTCAAATCCGTGGGAGGAAATAAATGCTCTTCCGGCTTCTCTATTTTCGGCTCTTTCAGGTCCAGTCCCCTTATCGCTTTGAGCAGGGATTCCTCAAACGTCCTTCCAATTGCCATCGCCTCGCCCGTGCTCTTCATCTGCGTCCCTATTCTCCTGTCCGAGCCCCTGAACTTTTCAAACGGCCATTTCGGAATCTTCGTAACAACATAATCCAGCGCAGGCTCAAAAGCCGCAGTCGTATTAGTAATAGGGTTCCTAATCTCATCCAATGTTTTTCCGAGCGCAATCTTCGCAGCCACCCTCGCAATCGGATATCCCGTAGCCTTTGAGGCGAGCGCGGAAGAGCGGGAAAGCCTGGGATTCACCTCAATAACTCCATACTGCCCGGTCTCCTGGTTGAAATAGAATTGCACATTGCACCCGCCCTCTATTTTGAGAGCCCGCACAATCCTAAGCGCCGCATCCCTCAGCACCTGGTGGTCACGGTCGCTCAAAGTCTGCGCAGGCGCCACAACGATGCTTTCCCCTGTGTGCACGCCCATCGGGTCAAAATTTTCCATATTGCAGATGATTATAGCATTGTCAGCCGAGTCCCGTATCACTTCATACTCAAATTCCCCCCATCCCAGCACGCTCTTCTCTATGAGCACCTCCCCGCTCCTGCTCAGGTTGAAGCCGCGCTCCAAAATGGGTTCCAGCTCCTCTTTACAGGAGGCAAATCCCCCGCCCGTTCCCCCAAGCGTATAAGCCGGCCTCGCCACCACCGGATACCCGATTTTCTCCGCGGCTTCCAGTCCCTCTTCCATCTTTTTCGCGCAAAATCCGGGGAGGATGGGAATCCCCAGCTCTTTCATCAGCGCGTTGAATTTCTCCCGGCTCTCTGCCTTCTCAATTGCCTTCAATCCCGTTCCAATAAGCCGCACATTATACTGTTCCAGCACTCCCCATTTGTCCAATTCAATCGCAAGGTTCAGCCCGGTCTGCCCGCCCATGGTTGCAAGAAGGGAATCCGGCCGTTCCCGTTGGATAATTTTTTTAAGAGTAGGAACATCCAGCGGCTCAATATACACTATATCCGCGGTCTCGCGGTCAGTTTGGATAGTAGCCGGATTAGAATTCACAAGCACCACTTCCACGCCCTCCTCCCGCAGCGCCTTGCAAGCCTGCGTTCCGGAATAATCAAATTCGGCGCTCTGCCCGATGACTATGGGGCCCGAACCTATCACTAGTGCTCGCTTCACATTCATTTTCCGCACCGACAATTAGGTACTTATACTGTTAATGAAAACTTATAAAGATGCCCTGTAACCATGGTTACAAACCACCGCGCAATTCCGCGGCTTCAAGCACGATATCTATGCTGAATTCATTCTTTGAGCAGATGTAGCCCACCTGCCTCCTTAAGGCTTCTATATGCGGGTCGTTTGACCTTATTCCGCCAAGCCATGCTTGCAGTTCCTTCGCAAATTGCAGCCCGAACTCCGCTTCCTTCCCATCCACACCAAACGTTGGGGTGAAAAAGTTTCTCCTTTCTATCGCCCCCCTCCCATAGTACACCATGAATGCAGTAATCCATTCCTCGCCCAGGCCATTTGCAGCGACCTCCTGCCTGACGCTTGCCAGAAGCTCACCGAACTGCGGTGCGCCACAGCACCACCTTTCTTCCGCCAAGTATCTCATTGCAGGGCGGTATCTTGCCCCAATGTTCTTGTAAGCCGCATAAGCCCTGTACTGCTCGCTTCCGTCCTCATCGACAACAAAATTCTGGGTCATGTTCGAAAGCGTTGCGATAAGCTCTGCCTGCCTCATTTTGCCGAGTTTCTGCATTATCCCGAAAGCCCTCTCCATTGTCCCGGGATTTGTGCAAAGCGCCATGAATGCCTGCCCTTCGTCAATCGGGCCGAGCATCCGTTCCTCAAGCATCCTCAGCAGCATTTCCTCCCCCTTCTGGCCTATGAAAGCGACCTGGTGCAGGCCCAGCAAATCCCTTTGGCCGCCATTGCCTTCCAGGGCGGCATTGTAAAACTTTGAAAGCCCGTCCCCAAGCAGGCCGTCCCTCTCTATTATGCCATTTGCCTCATCCACAGCCTTTTCCATAAGGGTTCTTGCCTCCCTGGCCAATTCTTCCTTGCCCAGCATCTTCAGCTGCAGCTCGGTTTCCCGATAAAGGGCGGCCATTTCCCCGAGA
>JACCLI010000072.1 GCA_013425455.1 Microcaldota archaeon
GAAAATGAACCCTGGCTTCCTTCTGGATATTCTGCAGGAGGATGCCGGCAAGCTCGCCCTTCTGCGCATCAGTCAGCTTCTTCTCCTGCGTATAAATCCGCTCCAGAGTATGCAGCGATGCGTGGAACCCCATCTTCATCGCCGCCTTCTTCATGCATTCGAATTTTTTTGCGGACCAGAACTGCGCTTCCGGATCCCGCGCATGCTTTATCGTTCCCTTGACCTGTGCGGGTATCTCGTGCAGCTCGGAGCTGAGGGCATCCATGTCCACGAGCCGTATCGCATGCTCCACCCCGATCAATCTCGCATAGGTGCTTCCGTGCACAATGCCCGGCGCGGCTTTCCCAGCCCTCTCGTATTCCGCCAGCCTGTTAAGGAAAACAACCGCGCCGCATGCGTTTACGGAGCAACCGCGCTCATCAGCAACAATTTCCGCTAGGTCCGCCTCATACTCTTTCATCCGTGAGAATCCCAGCTTATCCATCCCTTCCTGCTCTCTCGCCGTTATCGCATGTTCTCCCGTGATGTGCTTTATCTCGTGCTGCAATACGAACTGGAGTTCTTCATCGTATCTGCAAAACTTTACCAGCCTGTCCGTGACGAATATCGTCCCGTCCGGGAGCGCAGCCGCGTTGGGCTCTTCCCATGCCCGGGTCACGTAGACCGCCACCTTATCCCGATTCGTCTCGGGAACGAGAGAGCGCACATACTTTGTGAGGGGATGGTTTTCAGGATAAACGCCATACTGCTCAATAATACTCGCCTTTTTGCAATCCGTCAGGCGTTCTACCAATAGGTCGCGCTTGCGGGGCTTGTCCGGGGCTTGCGCTTTGCCCTTTCTGGAGCCGGCTATTTCTGCAGCTAGATTATCCATTTCACTCAAATATATATAAACTACAACAGTTTTAAAAGCTTTTGAATGCTTTTTAAATTTAGCGAAGAAACTGGCGCATGGAAAAGCGCTTTTCCTGCTGGCGCTTTTGCTTATGGCGGGATGCGCACAGCAGGCAGGGGGAACCGAGGTGGCTAGTATGGCTGGGAAGAAGATAGTGATGATTGTTGCGCAGGATGGCTTCAGGGACGAGGAATTCACGGTTCCGCGGGACTATTTCGCGTCCAAAGGAATAAACGTGACTGTCGCCAGCGTGCGGAAGGGCGCGTGCAGAGGAGTTATGGGCGCAACCGCAAACGCCACTCTTTCTTTGAATGAAGTTAAGGCCGCGAATTTTGATGCGGTTGTTTTCGTTGGAGGGCCGGGAACTCCAACTGTGAGGAAGGAGAACGAATCCCTGCGCATAGCCCGTGAATTCTCTTCAGCCGGAAAAGTCGTCTCGGCAATCTGCTGGGCCAGCACAATCCTAGCAAAAGCTGGAGTTCTTGAAGGTAAGAACGCAACGGTCTGGTACGGGGACGACCCCGAGATGGGCATGAGCACCGGCGATTACCTAGAGAGGATGGGCGCCCACTATACTAAGGAAGGGGTAACGGTGGACGGCAAATTCATCACAGCGGACGGCCCACGCAACGCTAAAAGGTTTGCGGAAGAGATTGTGAAGGCATTGGGTTGATTCACCTTCTGGCTGCCTGCGTGGCGGAAACCCGCAGGTTTCTGCCAGTTATCGCGCGCGAATTTTCCCGCGGGAAAATGGCGCCCATTTTCGCAGCAGCGAAAATCGGGAAGCGATATGGATGGCGGATATAGCCCGGGCGGACAGAAGGTGCAGTCTGAAGGTGAATGTTATGGGAATATCCGTAAGCGTATCGAAAGGGATGGACATCCTGAGCGAAGTGGCAAAGAGGACGATGGAATTCCAGAAGCTCAATTTTGTGGAATACCTGAAATACTACGTGGTTTCCGCGCTTTTGGCCTTTGCGGGAGTGCTGGTCGCGCTCATACCGGCGGCGATAATGTTCTTCGTGGTGCTTTCCAGCGTAGCCGTTGGGCCCATAGCGATTGTGGGCGCCATTCTGCTCGTTATGGTGATGCTTGCGATAATGCTCGCGGGCTCGGTTTTCTCAACCTCGGCGATGTTCGCATCCATAAGGTTTGCAATGAACAACGGGCAGAAGGAGAAATACCTCCAGAACAGGGACTACAAGCCTTCACTCGGGTATGTGATATTCTATGGATTGGTCATGCTGGCGGCGTACGTGATTTTCCTGGGGGTGCCGATGTTCCTTATGTTCGGTTCCCTCCTCACCCCGATTTTTGCGGGGCAATACAGCGATGCCGCTGCAGGGATGATGGTGGGCGGCATGATGCTGGGCTACCTGCTTTTCTTCGTGGGGATATTCGCATTCATAATATTCCTCTATGCGTTCCAGCTTGCATTTGTGTACGGAATATATGAAATAGCCGCGGACGGGCTTGCACCGGTCGCAGCCCTGAAGCGCTCCTACGCATTGCTGAAGGCGAACTTCTGGGAGACGCTCGTGCTGCTTGTGGGGCTGTTCGCGATTGGGAATGTCGCCGGGATGGTGTTGAACATCGTTTTGCTCCCGCTCATACTGATATCGGTTTTCTTCCCGCCGTTCCTGGTGGTTGCGATACCGGTGCTGTTTGTGCTTAGCCTTGCCGTGGAGGCCGCGCTTGCGCCGATAACGATATTCTTCTGGCAGAAAATCAGAACTTCTCAAGCCGCTTGATTCTGTCCTCTATGGGCGGATGGGTGGAGAAAAGCCCGGTCAGCTTCTTTCCTATCGGGTCTGCGAAATAGAGCGGCGCGGTGGTTTCGCTTGCTGCTTTCACGGGCTGGTAGTTGTCCCTTATTTTGGCCAGCGCGCTCTTCAATCCGTCGGGATAACGCGTGAGCTTCACCGCGGTCGCGTCCGCAAGGTATTCGCGCTGCCTGGAGACCGCGAATTTCACCAGCATCGCGATTATGGGAGTTACTATTGCAAGAATCAGGCCGAGGACGATGAGAAGCCCGCCCCCTCCGCCCCTCCGGTTTCCGCTCCCTCCCCAGATGAAGCTGCGTAGTATTATTTCTCCCATGAACCCAATCAGCCCGACCATCACCACTGTGATGAGCATGTAACGGATGTCGAAATTCCCTATGTGGGACATCTCGTGCGCTACTACTCCCTCCAGCTCGGCGCGGTTCATTTTCTCCGCCAATCCGCGCGTGACGACGATGGCGGAGTGCTGCAGGTCCCTTCCCGTCGCAAAGGCGTTCATCGCCTGGTCCTCAATCATGTACAGTTTCGGGGCGGGAATCTGCGCCGCAAGCGCCAGCCCCTCCACCAAATTATAGAGATAAGGGTTGTCTTCCTTTGCGACCGGCTTCGCACCGCTGAGCGCAAGCAATGCCTTGTCGCCCATGTAATAGGAGAGCAATGCGTAAACTATTGCGATCACCGCCCCGAGGACGAAGCCCGCCCATCCAATGTCAAACATCATGGAGAATGCGGAAATCGCCACGAAAACAAGGAAAGTAAGGAAAATAATAAGGAGAAGCGAGTTTCTCTTGTTTGCGTCTATGGCATCGAAGAAACTCGCCATCAATGCACCTCAGAACTGCACTTTCACGGGTGCCTTCTCGCTTTCCGCGACTTCGAAGTAAGGCTTCACAGAGTGCCCGAACATGCCCGCGACCAGGTTGTACGGGATGACCTGTATGGTCTGGTTGTATTCAAGCACGGAATCGTTGTATGCGGTCCTGGAGTAGGCAATCTTGTTCTCCGTTCCCGCAAGCTCCTCCTGAAGCATCTTGAAGTTCTCGGATGCCTTGAGCTGCGGGTAGTTCTCCGCAACCGCGAAGAGTGTCTTAAGAGTGCCTGCGAGCGCATTGTTCGCCTTGGCCTTCTCCTGCACCGTTCCGGCCTGCATCAGCGCTGTCCTGGCTTTGGTTACCTCTTCCAGCACCCCCCTCTCATGCTTCATATAGCCCTTCACGGACTCCACGAGGTTCGGAATGAGGTCGGCCCTCCTCTTCAATTGCACATCTATCTGCGCCCACGCGTTGTCCAAGCGGTTCTTGAGCACCACAAGGCGGTTGAAAATCATAACCAACGCGCCTATGAGCACCAGAAGCAGCCCGCCAACGCAGACCAGCATTCCCAATCCCCCAAGTTCCAATACCTGAAGCAGTATCATGCGCATAAATGGATACCAATTCTTTTTAATCCTTTATAGTGAGTTTTTCCCATGGCAGAGCGCATTCTCATAATCTCGGGGAGCAAGAGCGACGAGGAGGTAGTGAAGGGAGTGACCTCGGTGCTGGACGAGTTCGGCGTGGAATGGAA
>JACCLI010000027.1 GCA_013425455.1 Microcaldota archaeon
ACCGCAATGTGCTCCCCTTTCTTCTCTTTCAATTCGTTCGGGCCGTGCTTCAGCAGGAGCCTTTTTGCCTCGGCGCCCCCCATTCCCTCATGTTTTTTTCCCATCGGGCTTATGAAGGGAGGGAGCTTTTTAAACTCTTACCTCTCAATTATGCCGAGGTGCTTGTTATGTATGGTGTAACCCCACAAGCTTATGACCGGGCGATTACAGTATTCAGCCCGGACGGAAGGCTTTTCCAGGTAGAATATGCGAAAGAGGCGGTGAAAAGGGGGGCAACGGCAATCGGCCTCTGCACGGACGGTGCGGTGGCCCTCGTCGCCTACAAGGCCGCCCACTCAAAGCTCATAGTCCCGGAATCCATGCAGAAGATTTTCGACGTGGACGACCACATGTGCGTCACCGCGAGCGGACTGATTGCGGACGCGCGCAAGCTCGTGGAGGTTGCTCGGCTCCAGGCGCAGAGGCACAAGATGACTTTTAGTGAGCCGGCGCCCACAGAGTCCATCGCCAGGCACGTGTGCGACCTTATGCAGCTCTACACCCAGTACGGGGGAATACGGCCCTTCGGGGTTTCGCTCCTGGTCGCGGGCGTGGGCAAGTCCGGCCCCGAACTCTTCGAGGCCGAGCCCAGCGGCGCCATGACCGGATATTTCGCGGACTCCATAGGGAACGCGAAGAAGGAAGTGGACGAGTTCCTTGAGAAGAAGTTCGACCGCAAGATGGACATAAAGGACGCGGTCGGAGTCGCGGTGGAGGCCCTGAAGCAGACAAGCGAGACCAAGCTCACCGCGGACAGCGTCGAGGTCCGCTATGCGACCGTCTCCTCCCCGAAATTCATTTTCATGGGGGAGAAGGAAATCGCGAAATACCTAAAGTAGATTAGAAAATTATGGCGCGCCGACTACAGTGCCGGCGTGCTTTTTCCCCTTTATGGCCTTTTCCAAATCCTTGATGTTCTTTCCGCCCACAAAGTGCAGTTCTATGTTGCTCCTCTTCGCGAGCTTGCAGGCCACCATGTCGAAGACGAAATTGGTCCCCGGCGCCCTCTGGTCGTTTTTCTGCGCCATTTCCAAAAGCTCGCCGTGCGTCATCTTTTCGAATTTTTTAGCATTCGGGTTCGTTTTCGGGTCCGAGTCGTAAATCCCCTCCACGTTACTCAAATTCACGAGCCTCCGCGCCCCAACCGCTTCCGCAAGCAATACCGAATCCGTGTCAGTAGTAATCCCAGGAATGGTCCCTCCCATCACCACTATCTTATGCCCGTCCAGCGCAGCCGCCGCCTTGCTGAAGTCCTTGAAAACCTTCGGGTGCGCAATGTCCCTGAACAGCGCGAGCATCAGATGCGCGTTCAATCTCGTCGCCGCCACAGCCACCTCGTCCGCGACGAAATTGTTGCCGCAGAATTCGCGCGCAGCCGACGCGTATTCCCGAGCCGTTTTCCCGCCTCCCGTCACAATCCCAAGGCTCTCCCCGCTTTTGAGCACGATGGATTTGAACTCCTTCAGGAATGCCCTGTCCACATTTCCCGTTCCGTTTATGAGGCTCCCGCCCAATGAGATCACGACTGCCATGCGCATCCTACCCCGAGCACAATTAAAAAGATATTCTTCCCTTCACAGCCTGCAGGAAACGCCCCCTTTCCTTCTTTTTCACCTACAGAACCTTCTTCATCACTTCATTTTCCGCAAACAGTTTCACAAATGGCTTGATGTAAGCCAAGAACTTAAGGGGCCTCACCACATAGGTCCTGCCCGCCTTCCTGAGGGCGTTGAAACCCAGCCTGTACATTATCATCTCATCCGTTTTCGTGCACCTTCCAAAAGACACCGTCCCGTCCGCCCCGATTTCGCCCACTGCGTCAAAAAGCCCTGCAAAGAAGGAGGCGCTATATTCGTTCTTGTACTTGAACCTCTCCTCCTCCTCATCCAATACCTTCTGGAAAAATTTACGATAAGCGGTATGGTAAAAATAGACCGAATGCTCCCCGCCCAGGACCTTGCCCGGCTCCGCCACTTTCGCTTTCAGGCAGGAATCCATGAAAACAGCGCGCAGCTCCTCCCTTCCCCTCACTCCCAGCCCTGAGGGAACCCTCGTTTCCTTCCACAATCCTATAATATAGGATAACTCCGGAGTGAGCTTTACCTTCAATTTTTCAACCCCTAGTGCGCTTCCTTTCCTTGCGCTCCTCTTCTTCCTCTTCGAACCTTACCGATGGTATCCTCTTCGCGGGGACGAACGCCCCCAATTTCTGCGAAGTTGTCGTGGAGAGCGACTTCACAATCTCGCTCGCCAGCAATTCATCCTGGTCCGTCTGCACGTTGTGCTTCAATTTTTCTTCGGCGCCGCGGGGGACGTTCGCGTCCCTGAAAATCCTTGTGAGCGCGCTCTCGTCCGTTTTTACGAACGGCTCCTTTCCCTCCAGAATCCTGTCGTTCGCCTTCTCCAGTATCGCGGAGAACTCCGCGATGTCCCTCTTGCTCGCCCCGCCCACCTTGAGCGCAGCCAGCAAGCCCGCAGCCAGCACCATGTTCCTCTTCTTTGTGCGTTTGAACAAGCGGAAAAGTATGCCCGACTCGCTGGCGCTCAGCTTCCCTTTCGTCACGTCCATCACTTTTCCGGTGAACCTGTCAAAATCAACTGCCATGCGCCTCTATCCTTTCGCAGGTTTATAAAATTTGCCCTACTCCAGCGAGGGTATGCCCTCCCCGGTTTCCGGCCCCATCCTGAAAGCGAACGTCATCGGCTCCCCGCCCGAAGAAACAGTTTTGTGCAGCACCAGCGCCCCTTCTCCTGGAAGGCAGGAGGCCACCTGCAGCCCGTCCATCGCCACGCACAATCCAGTGAGTTCGGTTATCCGCTCCGCATCCCTGTTCATCGAGGCCTCGTCCGGCCCAAGCACGCCGCATCCGTCCTCCAGCTTTTCGCACCCATCAACAAGTTTCCACTCCGGCCCGAATCCGCCCCTCAAATAAAGAACCCTCCACGAATCTTCCGCCAACTCATACTCATAGATGCGTGAATGCTGCACAGGATAATGCAACAACCCAAAAGATAAGAAAGAGACAAGCACCACAAGCGAAATTGCCGCTTCCAGCGTTTTAATCATCACATATCTCTCCCCTGCAACATATTTAATCCCTTTAGAGAAAACCCGGAGGGGGTAAACCCCCTCCCTATTTTCTTCTATCTTTCGGACCCTCCCCCCACTTCACTTTACAACCCTTTGCGCGCACTCCTTACGCACCGTTTTCCTTAATCTTATAAATTGTGTTTCCGTAAATGTCTTCGTGCTTCTTGCAGAAAAGTATGCGCCCCAAAAGACCGACGATGTGCTCGGCAACCATGAACTTAAGCGCCAGCTGAAGCGCTGGGCCTTGAACTGGGGAAGGGGCGAAAAGGGAAAGCCCATCATCCTCACCGGCCCGACCGGGGTCGGAAAAACCACCTTAGTAAACGCCCTCGCAAAGGAACTGAACCTCGAGCTCGTGCAGATGAGCGCGAGCGACTTCCGCAGCCGCGAGCGCGTGGAAAAGGTAATAAGCGGGGCGGCGATGGCCTCCACCCTCTCCGGAAAGGGAAAGGTGATTCTCGTTGACGATATAGACGCGATGGCGGGGAGGGAGGATTATGGCGGCGTGGCGGCAATAGCCGCAATCCTGCGCGAAAACAACTGCCCGATGATACTCACCGCCACGGACGCATACGAAAAGAAAATATCATCCCTCCGCTTCCTATGCGACATCCTGAAGATGAGGCGCTCCATCGCGCCAAGCGTCGCAAAGCTCCTCACGCGGATTGCGGAGAAGGAAGGGATCCCCTGCCCCCCGGAGAAAATAACGGAAATCGCCCAGAACTCCAACGGCGACATCCGCGCCGCAATCAACGACCTGCAGTCCTGCTCGCCCGGGCTCCGGGACCAGGAGAAGAGCATGTTCGAGCGCCTCACCTCGCTTTTCAGGGCGTCCACCTACAAGGACGCGAGGGAATCCGCATTCGGCGACGTGGAGCACGACTACCTGAAGCTCTGGATTGATGAGAACCTCCCCGCGGTTTACTCCGGGAAGGACCTCGCGGACGCGTTCTCCATGCTCTCCCGCGCGGACATTTTCGACGGAAGAATCCGTTCCCGCCAGCACTGGGGCTTCCTCCGCTACTCCGGGGACCTTATGACCGCGGGCGTCTCGCTCGCCCGCGAGGACCTGAAGCCACGCTTCGCCCGCTACTCCTTCCCCACTTTCCTCAGGCACATGGGGGCGACGGTCGCCTCCCGCGCCACGATGAAAAGCCTGCTTTCAAAAATAGGGAGGAAGGTTCACACCCCCTCCATCCACGCGGAATCCTTCCTGCCCATAGTAGCATATATTTATGCGCAGGACCCGGAGCGCGTCTCCGGCTTCTACGGCCTTGAGGAGAAAGAAACGGAATTTTTGGAAAAGTTCCTTCCCAAGGGAGTGAACGTAAAAAAGGAAAAAAAGAAAGAGAAGGAAGAAACAAAAGTGGAGAAGAAGCACGAGGAGAAAAAAGAGGAGAAAACAGAAGGGAAAAAGGAAGAGAAGAAGGCCGAGGCGCCGAAGAAGGACGCGCCTCCGAAGAAGCAGCCCCACGCCCGCCACTCCAAGCTTTCCGAATTTTTCTAGTTCTCCGTCGTGCATGCACGTGTTCGAACGCGTAGGAAACCGCTCACGTCGGTCTCGACGATAGCTTTATATTCCTTGTCCTCCGAATAGACGCAGTACAGATTTAGGGGTGTAAATTATGGGATCTAAAATCGGAACGGAGAAAATTATGAGAGAGGCGGGCTACCTCTATTTCGTCGGGAAGGACGGCTACGTCTGGAGAGTACCGATGAAGCACAACAAGAGGGGGAGCAAGAAGAAGGTTGGGACCCAGAAGGTCGACAAGAAGAAGGGGCACCTTTACTATGTCGGCGACGACGGGTTCGTATACCAGGCGAAGATGAAGAATGCCTGAATCGGCCTTCTGAAGCGCCACTAATCCCTTTTTATTTTTTCTCCTTCTTATTCTACATCTCTTTTAGGTGATTGATTGAAATTGGTTGTTTCAGACAAGAAAACGGGCAAGTCCTACCCAATCGAGGTAGCGGATGACAGGAAGAGCCTTTTCATAGGCAAGAAGGTTGGCGACAAGGTCCCTGGCGACGAGTTCGGGCTTTTCGGCTACACCCTGGAGCTTGCTGGGGGTAGTGACATAAGCGGAATCCCAATGCGCCCGGACATCTCCGGCTCGCGCAAGGCGAAGATTCTTCTCTCCAGCGGTGCGGGCTTCAACCCGACCCGCAAGGGCGAGAGGAGGAAAAAGATGGTCCGCGGCAGCCATTATACCGCAGACAACGCCCAGGTTAACGCCTTCATCTCCACATACGGCCAGTCCGCCCCGGACCAGCTCATAAAGCTCCCGGAAAAAGCAGAGAAGAAGTGATGTTCTGCAGGCCGTCGTAAACATCGGATTGCTCGGGCACGTTGACCACGGGAAGACCAGCCTGACCAAAGCCCTTACCGGAAAATGGACCGACACGCACAGCGAGGAGATAAAGCGCGGGATTTCCATCCGCCTCGGCTATGCGGACAC
>JACCLI010000064.1 GCA_013425455.1 Microcaldota archaeon
CGGTTGCAAAATCCGTCCTCCTTTCAAAGTGAAGACCATGCTTTAGCGGCGTCTGGCCACCTTTTCCACCACGAATCATAAAGTGCTTTCAACCACAAGAAATATATTTACTTCATTAGATCAGCGGTACTGCCCCTGCTGGGGCTGCCTCTGCTCCTCCTTCATGTTCGGGCCGTATATCCTTTCCAGCATGCTCTTCATGCTCATCTCAAGCCCTCGCATTACTCCATGGAAAACGGAGAAGGGCGTGCGCATCCCGTCAAGGTTGGAGACCGCCAGGTTGGAGAGCTTCATGCTTCCGTCCTTGTTCAACTTTCCGTCCCCATAGGTCATGCACATCTGGTAATGACCGCCCTCGATCTCCTGGTCAAGGAACGCCTTCAGTTTTTTGTTTAGTTCGTTCGGCTCTATCATATGCAACGCCTCAAACCGTCTCGCTTCCTTTTTTGCTCCGAACCCCGAAATCTGCCATCCCGGCGCTCCAGGGGTTCTCGTATTTATCATTCAATTGCTCCTCCGCGGATTTTGCGAACTGCACAGCGGAGCGCACATGCTCCTTTTCGATGAGTTTAGCGTTTTCTGCTTTTGTGAGGTCCCCTGCCAGGCGGATGAGACCCGATAGGTTCCTGAAACGGAGCGTGAGGCCCTTCTTTCCGTCAGCCTCCTTGCATATCCTTCTGGATTCTTCCAGAATTTCATCTACCGCGGAAGAGGAGGCGTGCGGGATTTTTCCATCACCCTTAATCTCCTGTGCGACGAACTGTGCTATCTTTGCGCAGTTTTCCGGGGTATCCTCCATATTTGTGTTGAGCAAAACCTCGTAGCCGCTTCCCCTTATGCGGGAGCGGAGGGCGGGGCTCAAATTCCCGAGGTCGTTAATGTTTAGAGCGCCCACCAAAATGAAGTCGCAGGGCACATCCTCAACTCGCACGGCGGCTCCTGCGCTGTTTGGGTTCCTCCCAGTAATGGAAAATTTCTTTTCCTGCATCGCGGTGAGCAAAAAGCGCTGTGTCTCTCCCAAAGTGGCCATCTCATCCACAAAAAGGACGCCCTCGTGGGATTCGTGCACCGCCCCGGCGACGACGCGCATGTAGGGCTGGGTGCCGATTTCCGGATGCCCGCCGTAAGGGTCGTGGCGCACATCCCCCAGAAGCTCGGTCTCGTTGTTGCCCACAACCTGCACAAAAGTCGGGCGGTTGAGCGGAACTATTACTTTCCTCATAAGTTTCGCTTCGTGATCCTTTCTCTCCTTTAGTTCTTTCTCCGTAAGCATGCGAACCCTGTCGTCGTTTGTGCGCTCATAGATGAGCATCTCCTCGCTTCCATCTTTTCGCACGCGCACAGCCTCCACGGTGGTTTTCTGGGAATGCTCCGGCCCGCCCATCCCGAGGATGTGCTTGCGGATTTTGTCCGCCCCGCAGTGCGGGCAGGAAGGGATTCTGGAATGTGATAATCCTCCGCACCGCCTGCACCTCATCCCAAGCTGTTCGGAGACGAATTCCGGCGCCTCGCCCGGAAGCAGGACTACGCCGAATTCCTTCGGCTTTTCGGATTTTGCCATTTCCCCGGTGCGCACGGAAAGAACGGGCTTCTCCGGGCGGGAGGGGTTGTGGATGACTGAAATCTCATATTTCGGCTTTGGGAGGATGCTTGCGATTGCGCGCGCAATCATGCTTTTCCCGGTGCCCGGCGCTCCAACGAGGAGCATGTGCCTCTTCTGGGAGGCGCAGATGCGGGCGATTTTGACCGAATTCTCCTGGCCCACCACCCACTCAAGCGGATCCTTGGGAAGCGCTATTTCCGCGGTTGAGGAAAACTCCATGCGCATATTTCTTTCAACTCCTATAAATAGCTACCGGGAACTCTTCCAGAGGATGTCGAAATAGTCGCGGAACGAGGAGGCTATTGCGGGGTCGGATATCGCTATGGTGATGACGCGGTCGGAGAATATCGGGACCATGACGTTGTCCCTGAATATCTCAACCCAGGCGGAGGCGCCCTTGTGCAGGTAGCGGACCTGCGTGCGGCTCCACTTCTCCCGGATTTTTCCGAATTTCTTGACTTCAGTGTTGTAGATGGCCCGCATGTCCACGCCCATGGTCCTTCTCCTCTTGTGAAAGCCGAGGAGATAGTACTCAAGGCGCTCGAAAACCACGAGGGGGGCGCCCATCACCAGCATCTCGTCCCCCTTTCTCAACTGGGAGAGGAACTCGTCCTTCACGGATTTGTAGCCCTCCTCGCCCTCGACCATCCTGAGCCTGAGGCCCTTGGCATCCTGTACCCCCAGGGAGGATAAATAGTTTATCGTCTCGCCCATGGCCTCGGACTTGCTCTCGTAGGTCCTGCGGAGCATCTCCGGGCCGGTGGAGGCGTAGCGCTTCACGTAATTCGTTAGCACGCAGGAAACGAGGCCCAGCTTGGAAAGCTTGTTCAGGGAATCGTAAACCTTTGAGCGGTTCAGGTCGAGCTCCGCGATTATCCTGCCCGCGCGGCAATTGGGGTTCGCGGAAACATAAAGGTAGATGTCAGCGTCGATGGGAGTGAGCCCCACCAGCGCAAGCGCCTCCTTCACCTTTACCCTGTCCATGGGACTGATATGGTAGTTTAGATTTTTAAGTGTTTGCAGAGTTGTTCTGTCTCACATTACAGGTTTTATTATAAAGCGAATTTGACCTCTGTGCGGGTGGTTGGGATGGATATGGAGGAGTTGAGCAGGAAAATCGCGGAGGGGCTTGATTCTCTTAGGAAGACAAGCTATTGCGACAAGAAGTACAAGAGTCCACGCACGAATTTCCTGTTCTAGGGCGGATAGGAAAGGCAGAAAAGAAGAGGGCCGGGCGGATGCCCGGAGGGGTGGGGGGCCGCCGAACTGGTGTTCCGGGGACGGCTCCCCCTTATTTTTGTTTGCTGGTTATGTACAAAGGATGGATTATTCTGATTGCCTGGAACTATATATGATTAGAAATAATGTGGGAGGCTAGGGAGAAGGAAATGGGTGGGGGTTGATGAGAATCTTCCTTCTCCCTCCTAGCCTTGCCAGCTGGTACGCGTGATTGACACCTCGAAGCGACCGCACAGACCTGTGCGGCGTAGGTGCCGAATGGCCACAAGGGGCCTTCGGCACTCGCTACGAGGTGTCAGGTAGGAAGAAAACCTTCCTGCCGACCTGTCTCTTCGTGAGCAGCCCGAGCATGCAGAGGCGGTTGAGGCGCGAACTCGCGCCGTTCTTTCCCTTGTACCCGAACTCCGCCTGCACGTCCTCCGCGGCCGCCTTTCCCCGCTTCTTGACGAAATCCACTATCTTTTCGTCCATCTCGGGGATAAGCGGCTCCTCCTCCGGCCTCGAAGGCTTCTCCAGCGCCTCGAGCCTTTGAAGAAGGTTCTTCAGTATCCGGTTGGTGTTTTCCCTCTCCTCAAGGAGCTGGTACATCAGCTCCCCAAGCACCACCGGATCCTTGAACTTCTCCAGGTTCTGCTGAAGGTCCTCCGAGATTTTTTCCCGGAACTGCGGACTGCTTATGCTTTTAAATTTATCTTTCGTATCCATTGTACCATGCTCTCATGGTGCGCCCCTTTGGGGGCACTGGCTGTTTCGGGAAAATCCCGTAACAATCACGATGTTGTCATGATAGGTTTTTTAAACCTATCTGCGCTCCCTCGTAGAAAAATGTGATTTTTATGCCCCTTAAGGAACTGACCCATGAGGTCATGGACGCTTTTTCGAAGAAGAACCAAAAGAAGATGAGGAAGACCAATGATAAAATCCTCGCGGAATTGATGCTTTCCTTCACAAAGGAGATGTTCAACCTCGCCGTAATATCGTATGTATTGTCGAAGGTATTGGCGAAGCCGAGGTTCTACGGAAGGGCGTACAAGGAATCCTTTGAAAGGATGGACCAGGTGCTAAACCACATGGAGAGGAGCGCCGGGGATCCGGAGAAATATAATGTCGCCGCCGGCAACCTGGAGGAGACCATCGGGGCGATGGAGAGCGAGGACCAGAGGTTCGTCAAGAGCCTCGTGGAAAAAGGAAAGCTGAAAACGGCCGCGATTTTGTACGCGCAGGGGATGAGCCTCTCGCTTGCGGCGGAGATGACGGGGATGTCCAAGCAGGACATCATGGATTATTCCGGAAAGACGATGATGGCGGACAGGGTCGCGGAGGCGGTGGACATATCCGAGCGCGTCAAGAAGGCGAAGAGGGCTTTCGGGGGATAAACATGGCCGAACGTGACTTCATCTGCGACTCGAGCGCGATAATATCTCTTACTGACGCGTGCCTGGCGCACGTTTTTTATTTCCTCAAAGAGAAAACAGGCGTGAAATTCCTCGTGCCGAAATCCGTGGTAGAAGAGTGCGTGGAAAAGCCGCTGCACATCCAGAACAAGGACTACCGGTTCTCCGCGCTTAAGATAAAAGACATGATAAACGACGGGATACTTGATAAGGTGGATGCGGACGTCTCTTCTAAAACGGCGGAGCTGGAAAAGGCGGCGAACACCGTGTTCTTCGCGAGGGGGCAGCCCCTGAGGCTCATGCACGCGGGCGAGATAGAGATGCTTGCGCTCGCGGAGGAGCTGGAAGTGAAGAATGTGCTCATGGACGAGAGGACGGCGAGGCTGATGATTGAGGCGCCGCTCAACCTCAAGGCGCACCTGGAGAAGGAACTGCACGTCAACATCATGGTGAACAGGGGAAGCCTGGAGAAGATGCAGAACCTCACGAAGGGAATGAATGTGGTGAGGAGCACGGAGGCCCTGATTGTCGCATACGAGAGGGGGTTCCTGAAGCACTTCGACGATATAGAGAAGGAAGTTGCGGAAGCGGCGCTTTACAGGCTGAAGAGCGCGGGCTGCGCAATCAGCTTCAAGGAGATAGACGAATACATGAAAGGCGTGTCCTGAATGCAAGAGGGGAAAGTGAAAATTGCCGTGGACAAGCGCGAAGCGGGGTTCGCCGAATTATTGAGAGGGCTCGGGGCGGAGGTGGAGGAGTCCACGCTTTCTGTAGCTGATTTTGTTTGTTCCGAACGCGTGGCGGTGGAGAGGAAGACGCGCGACGATTTTGAGAAGTCCGTAATGGACATGAGGCTTTTTGAGCAATTGAAAAGATTATGTGAGAGCTACCCGCGGGTGTTGGTCGTGGTGGAGGGCGAGGGGAGCGCGGGGATGCTGACCAAAGAGTCGTTAATGGGGGCGTATTCCTCGGTGCTCGCGGATTTTGGGGCTTCCATTTTCTTTACTCGCAACGCGGAGAAGACCGCCGAGCTTGTGTTTTTCATCGCGAAGCACGAACAGCTCGCGGAGAAGAAGCCAATGCGGGTTACGGGCGCACGGAAAGGATTGACGCTGGCGCAGAACCAGAAGGCGATAATTGAGATGCTCCCGATGATCGGGCCGAAGATTGCGGATTCCCTTCTTGAGCACTTTGGGAGCGTTTGGGGCGTTTTCAACGCGAGCGAGGAGGAACTGCTCAAAGTGGAGGGGCTCGGGGCGAAGAGGGCAAGAGTGATAAGGAACACGATTGATGGGAAATATGTGAAGCCGGCTTCTAATTCTTATGAATGATGATTAACAAAAATTGTTATCTTCGTTTAAAAGCAGAAATCATATATCTTGGGACATCTTTGTTTTTAATCATTTTTTTAACTTTATCTTTCACCGTCAGGAATTCTTCTGTGCCAAAATGATGTTTTGCTAACTCTTTCAGGGCAGCTTTAACTGTTTTCTCAATTATGTACCAACCAAATAGTTCTCCGTTTGAAATAAGTTGTTTAGCTTCATTAAAATCCTGATTCCGTTCAATTAGCAGCACAGGAATAAGTTTATGCGATAATGTGGCGGCAGCGGTTTTGTGCCCTCCGTCAAGTAAAAAATATTCTGCATGGGGATTCTCTTCAAGGTATTTTGTCAATAACCGGTTATATCTTTTTGTTTTGGAATCTTTGCCCTTTAGCTTTGGAATGCCGATAGACTTATGAATTACTGGGCAAGGAGGCAAAATTCTGCCTTGATTCCTTTGGAATACTCTAAAGTATATCTTGAGGATTTGCTCATTGTATACGGGATAATCCCTAAGAGTGATTATTTGGTTTGGGCGTAAGAGTTTCTTTTTCATTTTATGGATTAGGCTGACGTATAGTTAAAAATCTGCCCTTAATTCCTGCGAATATTGAGATGCTCCAACAGATAATCCAAAACGTGCTCCTGGAAATGCCTATTGGAATCGTGGCCCACCTCCTTCCCCGCCTGGAGAAGATAGGGGTGCGGCGAGAGATGGGGGACGGTTATTACATAGCCCTCCAAATCAGCGGAGGCGAAGATGTCCCCTCCTCCAGCTCTCGCGCCCATTATTTTCCTCACATAATCCGAGCGCATCGCCTCCTCCTTCTTGAGTATTCTTCCCTCCACGGGCTGGTGGAGGAAGTTGAAGGAGATTGCGTGCTCCTCGTTCTCCCCGGAGATGAGATTCTTCGCCTTTTTCCTGCAGTTCACGGAAATGGAGAGGTTCGAGCCGTCGAACTTCGCCTCGTACTCATCCTTTGTGAAATGGAACAGGAGATAATGGCCGAAGAAATCCACCCCCGCGTCCTGCGCAACGGATTTGCTGAACAGCATCAGGTAATCCCCCGAAAAGAATATGGAACGAGTGGAGCCCCCGGAGAACATCGAGCCCTGCTTGTTTCCATCCAGCATGAGCTGCTGGAAATAATTGTTGATTAGCGTGTACGCGTTGCGCGCCTCAAAAAGGGGCTTGTGGATTTTCGGCGGAAAACTTATTGTAGTGAGAATGGAATTGCGGACTGAGGGGAATTTTTCAGCCATTCCGCGGCTTCGCTCTATCCTCCCAAGGTCCTCCTGAAGCATCGCATCCATCCTGGAAAAATAGGAAGAGTTAGCGAGGGCGGAGCAGAGCCGGCACATGTCAGTTTCCTGTTTCCCGTTTTGGGTCTCCCGTTTTGGCGTTGTGGGAACCGGAAACCGGCAACTGGGTGCTGGAAACTGCCTGGGCCGCGTGCTTCTGCCCGATGTCAATTTTCTTAAGGCCCTCTACCCTTGTCTTTAGCATGATGAGAAGGAGCGCCTTCCTTGTCTCCTTGTCCTGGGCGAGCCCGTCCCTGAACTTGAGCTCGAGGTTGCCGTCCTTCATCGACCACTTCTCGACCACCCCCGAATCATCGCAGAGCGCCTTCACCTTGGATTCCGGATCGCTGAACACATCGACAAGCTTTACTTTATAGTAAACCGGCTTGCTGGCGAGCGGGTGGTTGAAGTCCACCATCACGCGCCCGTTGCCCACGCTCTTGACGGTGCCGTAGGTCCTTCCTTGGTCCGTGTCCACATGGATGAGCAAGCCGGGTTCCGGGTTTACGCGGAACTTCCTGAATTCCGCGAGGGACATTACCTTCATCAGGTCCTTGTTCCTCTTCCCGAACGCCTTGTCCGGGGAAAGGGATATTTCCTTGTTCTCGCCCTTCCGCATGTGCGAAACCGCGTCGAAAAGCCCGGGGATTATCTTGTCGAAGCCGAAGCTGAGGAGTATCGGCCCCTCCTTCCCGTGCAGCCTCTTCGCCGCGTCGCCCGAGGTGGAATCGAAGACGTTGCCTTCCTTGTCCTTTCCCTCGAGCTCGAGCAGCACCATGTCTCCCTTGTTGACCATCAATACACCTTGTGAAAATAAGTTCTTGCAGGATAAGGTTTTAAATTTAGGCGGGCGAAATAAAGGCATGGGTGAAGGGGAGATATTCAACAACTTCATTTCCGCGCTCGCGGGCTCGTCCACAATAGCCGCGGGCATAGTGTTCGCTGTGATCTTGCTGGGGCTTGTTGTGCTCGGGGCATACCTCATCCTGAAGAGAAGGTAGATGAGCATATTTTAAGAAATATACGGGGGAGGTATGATTGCGCTCTTTGGTGCCTCGGTAGCTCAGTGGTAGAGCGCTCGCCTTGTAAGCGAGAGGTCGGGGATTCAATCTCCCTCCGAGGCTTGGTTTTATAAAAAGAGTGATAGAGAATTGAGAACCTAAGAGGGTTGATGTTGATGGGAAAGTTCGCTGAAGCTGACGCAGTCATTTCGAGGATATGGATTTGCAGGAGATGCAAGGGCCGCAACAAGGCCGGCGCGAAGAAGTGCCGGAAGTGCGGCTCGATCTACCTCCGCCCAAAGAAGAAGGAGATAAGGGCAAAGAAGTGAGCCCTTGGGCGGGCCCGCGGAAGCGGCAC
>JACCLI010000069.1 GCA_013425455.1 Microcaldota archaeon
GCAGAGAATTTTCGGAACCCCCATACCCTTCTACCACTGCGAAAAATGCCAGTCCGTCCTCCCGTGCGAAGAGGACGAGCTTCCCTTCTCGCCCGAGCGCGCAAGGGAGCACACCTGCAAGTGCGGGGAAAAGATGAAGCCGGAGACGGACGTGTGCGACTGCTGGGTTGATTCCTCCATCACTCCGTTGGTAATTGCGGGCTGGCCGGAGATAAAAAATCCGGAGCTTTACCCATCCTCCCTCCGCCCGCAGGGCGTGGAGATAGTGCGCACGTGGGCATTCTACACAATCTACAGGAGCGGGCTCGCCCTCACCGGCAAGCCTCCCTGGAAAACCATTCTCCTAAATGGAAACGTCCTTGCGCCGGACGGGAAGAAGATGAGCAAATCCCTTGGGAACGTAATCCAGCCAACGGAGCTTCTGAGGGAATACCAGACGGATGCGTTGAGGCAGTGGGCTGCGATGAGCGGAGCGATGGCGAAGGACCGCCCCTTCTCTTTCGAGGACATAAAGTTCGCCAAAACCTTCCTGAACAAGTGGTGGAACGGCGCCAGGTTTATCGAGACGGCGCTTGGCGGATATTCTGGGGAGAAAAAACCCAAGCACCTCAAGAAAACTGACAAGTGGATGCTCGAGCAGCTGAACAGGACGATGGAGCAGGCGACCGGAGCGATGGAGAAATACGAGTTCCATTCCGCGGTGAAGCTCCTGCAGAACTTCTTCTGGCATGATGTTTGCGACGATTACCTGGAGTATGTGAAGTATAGGATTTATGGAGAGGACGCGGATGCAAAGCACGCCGCGCAACATGTGCTGCACACGGTGCTCTATGATTTCGTAAAACTCATGGCGCCCTTCACCCCGCATATTTCCGAAGAATTATACACTGAGATGTTCGGAGGGAAGGAAGGGAAGACTGTAAACTACGCATCCTGGCCGAAGCCGGGCGAGAGGCACGCGGGCGACCACCTAGAGGTGGAGCAGCTGCGCCTTTTAGTCTCGCAGGCGAGGCAGCACAAGGCTTCAAGCAAGCTCTCCCAGGCGACCTGGCTCTCCAAGGTTTCCGTAGTCCTCCCGAAGCCAATGCATTCCGAACTCGTGGAGGAGTTCAAGAACATCGCCCGCGTAAAAAAAGTGGAAATCAAAGAGGGGGAGTTTGCGATGGACTTCTCGGAAGCGAAGCCTGTTGAGGCGTAATCCTTTTTATTTTGTTTCCATTTATAGAATATCATGAGAAGGCATTCACTTCCCATAACAAAGGCCATGATGGCCCGGGCAGAGAAAGGCGCCAACAGGCTCAACAGCCTTTTGGAGAGGCACCTCGACCCGGCAGAACTCTCTGATTCAATAGGCGCGGTGAAGACGAAGGCGCTGGGCCGCCTCTCCAAGAAATTCCACAGGGTCGCAAGGGAAATGATGGATAATTTCGGTTCCAGGTACGGGGACGGGTCGAAGAAGGCGCTCGCCCAGCTCATTTCCATCGCGGTGAGGAAGGAGGATTTCTCCATAAATCATGATTCGTGGCTTGGCTCGATTGCGAAACTGGCGGATGCACTAAACCAAAAAGGGATGGACCTGGCCGGCTTTTTCCAATTTTCCTTCTCAGGAATCCTTAGGGAATGCGAAACATTGGAGGAGCTCAATGTCGCGGTGCGCGCAACGGCGGAATATTCTGAGAGGCTCGGCAACCCGGATTCCTTCTGCAAGGACGATTTGTGCAGGATGCTGCGCCTCCGCCTCCCGCCCGCGGAGCTAGCGGAATTCTGCGATGTGGTGATTGGGAAGCTGGTGGAACTGCATTCGGAAAACGAGAGGTCAGAATTCAGGAGGGCGCTCGCCAGGAAAATGGACGAGGACAGCATGATGTCTCCTGAAAAGGCGAAAAAACTGCTGGAATTCGTGGCGGGCTAGCCCTTCGCAACCCTTACGGTGATCCTTCCCGCGACCGTGTGGAGGTATTCCGCGTTCGCAACGCAGTCCGGGTTCACCTCCCTCGCGCAGGAATAATAAGTCAATTCTACCCGCATCCTCTGCATCGAATCCACGGCGGGCTGTTTTTCCCCGGTTATCACGTATCTGAGCGTAACGTTATCGCCCTGCCTCAGGACCACCGGCACCCCTTGCTGCGGTCCCCAAACCTTTTCCCCGGCAACTCCGAGGTCGTTCGTGGTTATCTTCACGTTGTCCAGCTTCATATCATAGCCAAGGCGGTTTTCCACCCCTATCATTAGGATGGCGTCCTGGTCCCCGCCCATGCGGTACATCTGGTAGCCCGTGCACGCTATGTCCGGCTGGAGCACGCACTCCTCGGATATGAAATAGGACGGGTTGAAGATCCCTGTGGAGAGGATGATTGCGATTACCGCGACCAGCAAAAGAAGCGCCCAGCCATATGTGACCAGGTACTCTGCCGCCGCCTGTCCTTTTTTGGAGTTCATAGTTTTCTCTCCACATAAAAGCTTAAAAAAGGGTGAGGAGATTACTTCCTTCGTGATTTGATGGCGGAGAAGAAACCCCAGCTAGTAGACGCGATGAGCTACTATCAAATCGCGAACGATTTTTTCGAGAAGGGGGATTACGAGAAGGCGATTGAGAACTACAACATGGCCATACTCCTCAACCCCATTTTTTCCGAGGCCTATTTCAACCGCGCGCTCTGCTACTACCAGCTGAAGAACTACGACAAGTCCATAGCCGACTACAGCAAGGCGGCGGAGCTGGACCCGAAGAACCCGAACATCTACAACAACAAGGGGGACGCATTTTACAGGAAGCAGGATTATGCGAGCGCCATAAAAGACTACGACAAGGCGGTGATGCTCAACCCGAATTACCTGAAGGCGCTCTACAACCGCGCCCTTTCCTACGCCTCCCTGGAGGACTACGACAAGGCGGTCGACGATTTCACAAAAGTGGTGAAGCTAAAGCCGGATTTCGCAGAGGCGTACCACCTGAGGGGCCTCGCATACGAATATGCGGGCGACCTGGACGCATCCATTAAGGATTACGAAAAAGCATTGGAGCTGAACCCGGGGCTTGCCGAGGCGCGCACCCATATGGAGTCCGCCAAGAGCAAGCAGAAGAGCGGGGCGGGCGGCGAGGGCGGGACCTCCGAAATCAAGGTGCTCAAGAAGCCCAACATGAACTTCAACGACGTCGCTGGAATGGAGAAGATGAAGGAGGAGATCCGCGAGGCGGTCATCTACCCGATGGCGAAGCCGGAGCTCGCCCGCAAGTACGGCAAGCTGGGGGGCGGAGGCATAATGCTGTACGGCCCGCCCGGATGCGGAAAGACATTCATCGTAAAAGCCGCAGCAGGCGAGTGCGAAGCATCCTTCATAAACGCAAAGCTCTCAGACCTCCTGGACATGTATGTGGGCAACACCGAAAAGAACATCCACAAAGTCTTCGAGACCGCGCGCAAGAACACCCCCTGCATACTCTTCTTCGACGAGGTGGACGCAATCGGCGGAAGGAGGGACCAGCAGGAGGGCGCCCAGTACATGAAGATGGCCGTCAACCAGATGCTCTACGAGATGGACGGGATCGAGGCGCACAACGAGAACGTGCTGGTCATCGCGGCCACGAACGCCCCCTGGGACGTGGACCCCGCATTGAGGAGGAGCGGAAGGTTCGGGAAGACAATTTACATCCCTGAGCCCGACCTGGTTTCCAGGTATGCAATCCTGCGCATGCACGCGAAGAAGCTCCCGCTCGCGAGCTTCATCCCATACTGGAGGCTTGCCCTCGGAACCGCGGGCTACGCATCCTCGGACCTGAAAGCGGTGGTGGAGGAGGCCGCGGCGATCCCTTGGAGGGAGGCGTTCAAGAGCGGAAAGGAGAGGAACATAACCTCAAAGGATTTCCTGGCGGCGATAAGGAAAAAGAAGTCTTCGCTCCCGCCCTGGTACGAGCAGGCGAAGAAGCAGATCGGCAAGCAGGAGGAGCTCACGGTCATAGACGGCAAGGAACACAAGAAAATCACCGATAGCAAGATGGGCCAGGGCGAGAAGGAGGCGTTCAAGGATTTGCTGGGCCTCATCAACGGAAGGAGCAAGTGGTACAGCAAGATGTGGCACAAGTTCATCAGGGAGTTCTCGCTCTCCCCGCTGGGTTTCATCGCGGAGGCGGGCCTCTCGCCGTTCGGGGTATTCTTCCAGAAGAAGAAAAAGTGATAACTTTTTATATTTCCCCCGCGCCAGACAACCGATGCTGGTAAAGAACGCTAAATTCTTCCTGGGCGGGAAAATAACGGAGAAAGACATTCTCATTGAAGGGGAGAGGATAAAGGCGGTCGGCTCATTTTCCGGGAAAGGGATCGACGCCTCGGGTTTCCTAGTGCTTCCCGGGCTAATCGATGCGCATGTGCACCTCCGCGACCCAGGTGCCACGCACAAGGAGGATTTCCACTCGGGCACAAGGGCGGCAATCGCGGGCGGCATAACCACCGTCCTCGACATGCCGAACAACAATCCCCCCACAACAACGCTGGAGCGCCTTGAGGAAAAGCGCGCAATCGCTTCGAAAAAAGCAGTTTGCGATTACGGGTTCCATTTCGGGGCCGGAACAAACAATTTTGAGGAGGTGAAAAGGGCGAAGCCCGGCTCCCTCAAAATCTATATGGGAAAGACCACCGGCGACCTCTTCCTTCCGGACGAGAAGCTCATCTTTTTGCATTTCCAGAATTTCCCGAAGGATAAACCGATAGTGGTGCATGCCGAGGACCAGGCCATAATAGAAACGGAAGGAAGGACCCCGCTCGCGGCGCAGGTCGCTGTTGCGAAGGCAACGATGCTCGCGGAAAAATCCGGGCGCACAATCTGCATCGCGCACGCGAGCACCGCCCGCGAGATTGAACTTGCGAAAAAATGGAGGAAATCTCTTGTGGAGACGTGCCCGCATTACCTCTTCCTTGACCAGGAAAAAATAAGGCATCTCGGGAATTTGGGGAAGGTCTACCCTCCGGTGCGCGACGAAGCGGAGAGAAAAAAGCTTTGGGGCGCCCTTGATTCCGTGGACTACGTATCGACGGACCACGCTCCGCACCTTCCGAAAGAAAAAGAAAAGGGAGCAGCCGGCTTCCCCGGGCTGGAGACATCCCTCGCCCTCATGCTGGACGCATACAACAAAAAGCAAATCGGGATGGAATGGATAATCTCGCGGATGTGCGAAAACCCGGCGCGCATATTCAACATGAGAGGGAAGGGAAAAATCGCCCCCGGCTTCCAGGCCGACCTCGTGTTCGTGGATTTGAGGAAGGAATGGAAGGTGCGCGCGGAAAACATGCAGAGCAAATGCGGATGGAGCCCCTACGAAGGGATGAGCCTGAAGGGAAAGGCTGCAAAGGTAATATTCCGGGGCGAATTGGTGCTTGATGGAGAAGAAATGGTAAAAGAAATTAGGGGAAAGGAAGTCATGCAGTGATTTCTTCGGAAGATGCTATCTCCACGCTCACTCCCGCCCCCGTGTTTACGAGCTCTATCCTGTACCTTCCGGGCCGGGTAATGTCGCCGGAGGAGGATATGCGGAAGCTCGTGGGCTGCACCACATCGTTGTCCGCGCCGCGGACGTTTGCGGTGAACACAACTTCGTTGGGATTGAAGCTCACCCGCTTGATGTTCTCCGGGACATAGATTTCTGTGATTATAGCCGAGCCCTCGCCCATGTACCCTATCGCATTGATCAGATAAGCGATGCGGGCCGCGGAGAAGTGCATCTGCAGCAGCGAGAGGTCGTTGTTCACATCCCCCAATTTGAGATACATCACGAACATCAGGGGTATGAAAAGGAGTAGTATGAAGCCGACCACGACCAGAAGCTCGTTGCTTACCTGTCCTCTCATATTCATGCCTCTTCAGCGTAGAACGGGCGCTTTTTCGTCTTCATGTGATTCTTCTTTTTGTCCAGAAGGCTTTTTATTTCTGCGGCAGTGCCCGCAATCGCGCTCTTGAGGTCGTATGCCTCCACCTTCAGCCGGATGGGGCTGTGCTCCACCGCCACGTGCGTCGTCACCACGTACGTGGACTTGCCCTTCTTTATCCTCACGTTTATGGTGTCTATTTCGAAGGCCTCCCCGAACTTCTTCACTGAGTTTTTGAGCTCCTGCCTTATGCTGTCGTAATATTCCATATCGTCCTGGCCGAGCCCGCTTATGAAGACCTCGGGCTTCTCGGAGTGCAGCCCAAGTATGAACTTCATCACGTCCCGCGCCGTCACCACTCCGACCGCCTTTGCCCCCTCCATAACGACAACCGCGGAAACGTTGTTTGCTGCCATCCTTTCGACCGCCACGTGCAGGCTGTCTTCCCGGTTCACGCTTACAAACTTGTCCCTCATGAACTCGTGCACGGCTTTCGCATCCGTCTTCTCCACCATGCCGCTGCGCTCGAACATGAAGTCCCTTCCCTTCGGCTTTAGGAGAACGCCGGCGAAATCCATCGTTGAAACCGTCCCGATGACTTTGTTGTTCTGCGTTATCGCCAGCCTGTGCACATTCGAAGTCTTCATTACCCTCTTGGCAACAGCCACGCTCTCGTTCGCGTCCACTGTGTAGAGCGGGGTGTTCATTATTATCTCCACGCTTATCTTCGGGACGGATTTCTCGACTATGAGCCTCTGCATCAGCATGGACCTGGACATCAGTCCGACAACCCTCCCTCCCCTCGTAACCGGCAGCGCCTTGAAGTGTCCCGCAAGGAAGCGGTCCATCATCTCATCCGTTCCCATCTTCTCGCTGATTGACGGCGCTCGCACAGCCATGTTTATGCATTTCGCCTTGCTGGAGTCCGAGATGCCTCCGCGCATCTCCCTGTCGTCGATGATTCCATAATATCTGCCCTTCTCGGTTATTACCGCGACCGTGCCGGTCGTGAGTATCTCACTGAGCGCTTTTGAGAGCGACTCCTCACCATCAAAAATAGCTGCATTCTCAAGTTCCATATTCACACCT
>JACCLI010000075.1 GCA_013425455.1 Microcaldota archaeon
AGGCCGTCCCTCTCTATTATGCCATTTGCCTCATCCACAGCCTTTTCCATAAGGGTTCTTGCCTCCCTGGCCAATTCTTCCTTGCCCAGCATCTTCAGCTGCAGCTCGGTTTCCCGATAAAGGGCGGCCATTTCCCCGAGAAGCAGCAGCCTCATGTACCCGTCCGTTTTCTCAAGAAACACTTTCCTGCTTTCTATGCATTCAACGATGCTTTCCAGCCAATAAACGTCGGGCTCGAGCAATTTTGTCCCCATGACGCCCGGGCCGATTGTGTTTTCCCATGCCGGCACAGGATTCAGCAGCTCCAGCCTGTAGCCGCAGCTCATTGTTTCCTGCTCCGGAGCTGCCCCGTGCACCATCTCATCAGGCCTGAATTCGTTTATGGCGTTTCTGCTGAAGATGGGCACGCTTCCAGGGTAAGAATCGCTCGTTGGAGGATAGGCAAACCCGCCCGGTTTTCCTTCAGGAATCCAAGCCTGCCCGGCTTCTCCGTCCGCCTCTGCGGCTGCCCCACCATTCCCCGCAAGGCCCGCGTATTCCGTTCCGATTCCGTGCGCGAGCGCATACATCTCGACCAGTTCTTGAGCCCTGGATAGCACGCCATTTCTGTATGCTTGTGCCCCTGCCGCGAGGTCGTATTCCTTTTCACCATCCACGAATACCGGCGCCAAATGCCGGGAATAGCTCCGCAGGTGCATCTGGTCCCTGTACCCCAAATCATAAATCAGTGATGCCACAAGATGGCTTATCTGCACGCAGGAGCCCCCGCCCTCGTTCAGCATGTCCGCCATCCTGCCCCCCGGCACCCCATAGTAATTGAAGCCCGCGAGAACCTTTGGCATCGCTTCCGGCACCGAAAGCCCCGAGGCAACCGCCTCCCGCAGCCTGCCGAGGTATTCCCTGTACCGGTTCCGTGCCCCGGCCATCCCCCCGGTTTTTCCCTCCTCCCCAGCATCAATCTCATTCGCCCGGAGCACAAATTCCCCGAGGCTTAGCCTGCCCTCCCTTACCAGCGAGCGTGCCTCCTTAACCAGCCATTCCCTTTTCATCCGTATTAGTTCCGCCCGCCTCTCCTGCGCCTCAACCTGCGCCTGTTTCGCCCTCTCCAGCTCGCACTCCATCTGCAGTTTTTGAATTTCTTTCACCGCTGCCGCACCGCCCACCACTCCGGCATGGATTGCAAAAGAGAGCGCAAGCGCCGCGCCAATTTTTCTCGCCATAGCAAGATGATTTCGCTTCCAATCCTTTTAAATGTTTCTTTTTATGGTGATTAGAGTAATTTAATCTGCCTGTCCGCAACCAGGTGTGAAACATACCCCAACAATGCCGCAATCCCCAGGTTCGGATTGGAGAAAAACCAAATCGCAATCCCATACCCCGCCGCCAGTAGCAAAGTGTGCGTAATCCCCCTGTGCCGCGGCTTCATATACGTCATGACAATCATGTACAGCCCTGTAATCGCCAGCGTGCTGACAAGGATGGGGTGCCAGTTCTCCACCCCGCACGCAACCCCATTGCACGAAGCAGAATAAGAAAACAGGAACGCACAGATAGGAACCCCCAAATCCGCGTACCCCCTTATCTTGCTCGAATCATGGTCAATGTCCGGCACAAGAGCAGAAAACGCAGCCACAAACACAATGGATGCAAAAAGAAAAGGGTCCGCCCCAATCAGAAGCGCAAATGCCGCCCCGAAAACTATCCCAAGCAACACGTGCTCAGGGTAATTCATGTGAACCAAACCTCCGCATATATCGCTCCGGTTCGGTTCATAACTTTACCCCGTACTTCTCAAAAATCACTTCCTTCTTCTGCTTATACACCAATGAATCAAAAGCAATTGAGAGCATAATCAATCTATTCAGCATCCTGTCCAGTTCCGCTTCCGGAACCCTCGTTCCCGTCCGTTCCAGCATTATTCCGTCCTCCATCGCCTTGAACGCGAAATGCGCCGCAGAATTCCTGAAAATTCCCCCCCAAACGGAAGAAAATTCCGAAACCCACTTTTCCTCGGCCCAAATGGTTTTCACCTTATTCAGGAATGCCCCGACCGTGTCATCCTTATTCGCCTTATCGAAGTCCCTCGAAGTCAAAAGGAGCATCTTGTGCCTCAAGAACAGGTATTCGTAAAAATCATTGTACAGCTTGAATTTCAGATACAATCTCACCTGCTGGCTCACATCCTGCCTTCCCGCCAAAGTCCTAACCCTCAGCAGCAATTCCATCTTTTCAGAGGAATCCGCCACATACGAATCCAGGACATTCACCACCTCCTCCCGCACCTGAAAAGGGATTCCCTCAAAACATTTCCCGAAAAGCCCCGCATACATCTCCTTGTACCGCGCATACTCATCTACGGTAGAGAGCTTCGCCCCGCCTACCCCCATTTCTTCGCTTAACTCCTCCGCCTCGTCAAAATGGGAAAACGCCTTTTTCAATTTCTCAGCTTCATTCTCCGGCAATTTCTCCGAGAATTTTATGGATGATAGTATCGCATTCCCCTCCGATACATGGGAGGCAATCTCCTTCCTCAGCTCCATCTCATCCTGGCTTATTCGCATATGGACCCGCCCGGAATCGGACCAGGTTCTCCAGCGTGTAAGGCTGGCGTCTTGACCATTGGACCACGGGTCCTAAATCCAAATGTTAAACTATACTAGCTACTGAAGAATTAAAAATAAGGACTAGAACAGCGCCCTCTGCGGCGGCTTCACGAAGATGTAGTACCTCTCCTTCCCCTCCATCTCCGAGACTATCCTGTGCACGAACACAGCCGCCGGGTCCCCAATCGTTGGCACCCTCGCCCTCATGTCCGCGAAGTTGTCGAAGGGCTTCTTCTCCCTTTCCTTGAGTATGAGCTCCATGTTTTTCTTCCCAATTCCGGGAATCAAATCCAGTTGGTGGACACGCATCGAAATCGGCCCCGCCTTGTTTATGAAATTCACGAAGAGCGCCTCGCGGGACTCAACTATCTTCCTGATCATGATTGGGACCACGTCCTTCGCCGCGGTGGTCAGCTCGTTGAAGCCTATCCTCCCCTTTATGCGGTCCACTTCCGTCCTGTCCCCCTTCCCCACGAATATCTTCTGCCCGACGGAAATGCTCGCGTCCGGCTTTGCCGTCGCCTCAAGCAGGGTGAAGAACTGGTCTCCCAGGAGCTGGACAATCGGCTCCTGACGCGAGCCCGCCGCCCTCCCCCTTGCGAGGTATTCCACAACCCATGCGTAATCTTCCAACTAACTCACCCAACTGCCTTCATTATGTCCTTTATTTCTTCTATGCTTATCTCTATCTTGTTCTTCAAAAGAATCGCCTTGAGCGTCTCCTCGCTCTTCGGCATTATGTCAACAATCTTCACCGCCGTCTCCTCGTCTATTTTCGGGCTTGCGGCCTTCACCTTCTTCAGCACGGTCTCCGCCTTCTTCTTGTCACAGCACGCGAAGTTTTCGGAGTGCTCCAGCGCGTTCGCCTGCTCGTATCCGAGCTCCTCGCCCGCCTTCTTTCTTTCTGCGAGCACGTCCAGCACGTCCGCCATCGGGACGGGCTTTGAAGACACTATCCTCATCAGGCCACCTCTTTCTGCGCCTCCAGCCTTCTCAGGTGGACCGGGGAGGCTATAAGGTCCTTCTTCGCCCCCAGGTCCGAAATCCGGACCACGTAGGACTTGCCACGCTTCTCCACTATCTTCCCGTGCCTCCCGTCGTACCTTGGCGCCGGGAATCCCTTGAAGCAGGGCTGGAGGGATATAAGCACCCGCTCGCCCTTTTCGAAGGTTTTCACCCTGTCGTTTACGGTGAGCTTCCTGTCCTTCCTGAACCTCTTCGTCCTCCTGACCATGAGTCCTTTTGAATTCTTCACTTTTCCCACCTTGTTTCTTTTTTTGCGTTGACGGATTTTTAAACCTGCCAGTGTAGATAGGGCAGAATCCGTGCTTATTTCTATTCTTGCACCCCTTTTTAAACTTTACGGTAGGAAGTATTTAAATAGGGTGATTAATTTGGCTTCTAAAAAGTTAAAAGGCATTGATTATACCATTACAAACATCGTTGCGTCCTCAAACCTGGGCCTCGAGCTCGACCTCTTCCTCATCGCGACCAAGATACCCGAGGTGGAGTACGAGCCTGAACAATTCCCGGGCGCGATACTCAAATATGACGACCCGAAGGCAACCATCCTTCTCTTCAAGAACGGCAAAATCGTATGCGTAGGCTGCAAGAGCGAGGCGAAGATAGCCGAGACCATCGCCAAGACGGTCAAGCTCCTCACGCCATACGCGAAGAGGATACTCAAGAAGACCAAGAGGCCGGAATTCGAAATAACCAACATTGTCGCCTCCGCAAATCTGGGAATGGGCCTTGACCTCTACACCATCGCCTCCGAAGTGGAGAACGTGGAATACGAGCCCGAGCAGTTCCCCGGCGCAATTCTCAAGTTCAAGGAACCGAAGGCCTCGCTTCTCCTGTTCAAGAATGGAAAAGTCATCTGCGCCGGCTCCCGTGACGAGAAGAGCATAGAGGCCGCGCTCATCAAGGCGAAGAGGCTCCTTAAGCCCTTCTCCACAGTGAAGTAATTATGGTTACGGAAAAACAGGTTCTTTCCAAGCTAAAGGAGGTCCTGGACCCCGAGATAGGAATCAATATAGTGGGCCTCGGCCTCATTTACGAGGTTAAGGTTGACAAGGCCCGGGTAAACATAAAGATGACCTTCACCACGCCCGCCTGCCCGCTCCTCGGCTATATAGTAAATAACGTCCAGTCAAAAGTCCGCGAGCTGAAAGGCGTCTCGGACGTGCAGGTCCAATTCGTGTGGGAGCCCCGCTGGACGCCCGAGCGCATGAGCAAGGATGCGAAAAAGCAGCTGGGATTGCAATGATAATCATATTCACCACCCTGCCCTCCTTCATGAGCGCCGAATCCCTCGCATCCAAAATCCTGGATGCAAAACTGGCTGCCTGCTGCTCAATCCTCCGCACCGAGCGCTCCATGTACCGGTGGAAGGGAAAGGTGCGCAAGGAAAGCGAATTGCTCCTTATGATAAAAACCCGGAAGGCGTCATATTCCAAGCTCGAGGCCTTCATTAAGAAAAACCATCCCCACTCTTGCCCTGAGATAATAGGAATTCCAGCTTCTAAAGTAAGCAAGGAATACAAAAAGTGGGCCTACGCAGAAACCTCCAAACCGTAGAGCCGCACCTGACGACCTGTGTGCCTTTATCCGCACGGCAGGCGGCTATCCGGTTTGCTAGGAAAAGACCAATTCCAGTACCCCGTTCCTATACTTCTTTTCCATCTTCTTCTTGCCCACATCCTCGGGCAGCTCCACCTTCCTATAATACTTCCTCGCCCCTTCCGCCCTTATCTCCAATTCCTTCCCGTTCACGCTGAGCTGAACCTCCTTCTCTCCAACCCCGGGCATCTCAGCAATCACATTCACCCCCTTTTTGTCCTTGAAAACATCAACCAGGGGCTCCCTCTCTTCCGTTTCCGGTTTCCTGTTCCCGGTTTCCCGTTCGCCGCCCTCACCGGTTTCCTGAGCATTCCCGCCCTCCAGCGCCCTCACCTCCTGCGCCGGCTTCCTCTGTATGTCCCCAAACTCCGTGACCACGGGCTTTCCGTCCGGCCCCACCCTCATCGAGAACCCATAGACCTGGGGCCCGCGCCTCTCCGAGAGCCTCCGCACTTCGTCCCTGGGCATACCCTGCATCATCCGCTGCATCATCCCCTCCATCTCCTCCCGCATGCGCTCAAACTCCCCGCCAAAAAAATCATCATCGAACCCGAAACCAAACGGCCTCCGCCTCTTCTTCTCATCCATAGTAATCCCCGTGCTTAGAGTGTGCCCATAGTTATTTAATTTTTCTCTTACCATCCTTCCAGTGGTGAGCACGTGGAAGAGCAGAAAGGTTTCGAACTCCCCAAGCCTGTGAAGGAAGGGGACATCGTAGATGTCACAGTTGAATCAGTGGGCGCAAAAGGTGACGGAATCGCAAAGAAGGACGGATTCGTAATCTTCATCCCCGGCGCGCAGAAAGGCGAGGCAATACAAGTGAAAATAGTTTCCCTGAAGCGCACCTTCGGGATAGGAGAAAAGGTATAGGTGGAAAATTGTTTGTCCCTGACCCCTACGAAAAATTGAAGAAGCTGCGAAAGAAGCTTTACTGGGAGTTCCCGGACATTTTCGGAAGGGAATTCGATTTCTATACGGCGGAAGCCCGCACCCCCCTCGCAGATTTGAGGAAGGAAAAGAACGAACTTGTCCTCATGGTGGAAATGCCCGGCCTCTGCAAGGAAGAGATAAAAGTGGACCTGCATGGCAATCGCGTCCGCATCTCCGGAGGAAGAAAAGAGGGAAAAGAAGAGAAAGGAAAGAGCTTCTACCGCAAAGAGAGGTTCCTCTCCACCTTCTCCCGCGAACTCGCCCTTCCCGAAGAGGTGGACCCCTCCTCCGCAAAAGCCAAATACGAGAACGGCGTCCTGGAGATACGGATGAAAATAAAATCCGGGCAAAAGAAGAAGGGGAAGCACCTCGTAATACGATAGAGTGCAAAAAATCCTTAATTTATGTGTCCCCAAAAGTTGATTTTCCCCCAAACCTAACCATTTAAATACTCTTTTTGCGACTATTAATCCTAGTTATGTCCTCAAATCCAGGTTCTCCAGATAAATCCAAGCAGATTCCGTTATTCAATGGTAGCGATGGGGACAACCCTCTGAGGAGGACCCCGCCACCGCTCACTTCAAGGTACGGCCCGGCAAAGCGCGTCCCGGACGAATTCTTCTTCCCAAAAGGCACCATAACACTCGACAGGATAGTCGCAAAGATGGAGGAATGGGGCCACAAGGAGGTGGACCCCTTTGTCAAGGCGCACAGGTTCCAGGTGGACATTTGCGCCGCGGAAGAAAAAAGGACCGGCGGCCCGCTCCTAAGGGAAGACGGCACGCCCTATGAGCAGCATCTCGCAAGGGTCGCCTTCAGGGTCGCGGTGGTCGGCGGCGGCCTTGACGCCACAACGCCCGCCTACCTGCACGACTCCATAGAGGATTTCTCGGTCCCGCTCGGAAGGCTCGTTGCATTCGGTGCCATCGTGCCCTCCAGGGTTTCGCTGCTCACAAAGGGAAAATGGAACCCGGCAGTATCCCCGGACTGGGTATATCCGGAGAACGAGAACTACTATTTCATGGAGGACCTTTACGAACGCTCCATGTACGACCTGCGCGCAAGGAGCACCTACGACCGGCTCACCGATTCCGGGGACATGCCCTGCATCATGATAAAGGGGATAGACAACATAGACAATCTCATCTACCGCGACCCGATGAAGCAGCAAAGGAACATGCGCACAATGGTGCACAACACGCTCGCCATCCTCATGCGCATGCTCGCCTGGGAGGACGTGAACAGGCTCACAGAATTCATACGCGAAAAGACCGGGTTCGAAGTTCCAGAGGCATTGCTCGCCCCGCCCGCAAACCTGTGGGTGGAGACCAACGAGCCGAGGGACATAATGCTCAGGAGGGGGATCAGAGGCATGCTCACCGGCCTGCGCGCGCCGCGCTTCGGGCAGATAAATGTATATGGCGCCAGCGCCAGGTATGTGCTTCCGCTCGGCTGGTGCGAGATAGGGCTGCCGAACGATGGCCGTGAATACCTGCAAATGCTACAGCAAACATTCCCGGACTACGTCATTGCCCCGGTGGAAAGCAAGCTGCCACCCGGCCTTCCCGCAAGCGAGCAAATGTTCCGCATATATGGCATGAGGGACGAGGGCGACGTATCCCAATATAAGTTCAGTCTTGACGAGAAGAGCATGCGGCTTGGCATGGAGATGGGGGGCACAAGGCTCAGCATCCGCCTTCACGCCCTTGACACCCTCACCATGGACGACCGCCGCCTGGACACCGTCAGCCATGAAATAGAAGCAAAGTGCTACGACCTGGTCGCCAAGCTCAGGGCGTTCCACAAGAATAACATCCTGCCCCTTATAGAGAAGGAGAAAGAAGCGGGCAAAGAAGCCCAGAAGTGATTGCTTGGAGCTCTTCGGCCTTTCCCTTTCCGTCCCTTCCGAAGTCTACGAGCCTGCGGAGGACTCCGAGCTGCTCGCCTTCCATTCCCGCAATTTAAAGGGAAAAATCCTCGAAATCGGCACAGGCTCCGGCCTCGTATCCATTCTTAACGCAAAATCCAACCCTTCCAACTCCATCCTTGCCACAGACATAAGCCCCGAGGCAATAGAATGCGCAAGAAAGAACGCGGAAGCAAACGGAGTCCGCAGCCTAACCTTCCTCCAATCAAACCTTTTCGAAAAAATAGAGGGAAAATTCGACACCATTCTTTTCAATCCGCCCTACCTCCCCACCTCCAAGGAGGAAAGGATTCCCGGAAATTTGAACTATGCATTCGACGGCGGGGAGGACGGAAGGAAAACCCTGGACATTTTTCTGGAGGAATTCGACAAATTCCTCGCGCCCAGGGGAAGGCTCCTTCTAATCCAAAGCTCCCTCAACTCAATGGAGCGCACCATGCTCATGCTAAAGAACAAGGGCTTTGAGGTTCATACATTAGACCAAAAACCATTCTTTTTCGAAATAGTATATCTATTGGAAGCTTATATGATGATGTAAGCATTCCCTTTCTTGGAAACAGTAAGCGCGGTCTCGCCCGCAAAGGAAAAGGTTTTCGCATACCCGTTCTCTATCTTGATTTTCATCCCTTCCTTCACAATAGCCCCGCGGTTATCAAATAGATAAATTACCCCCTCGTTCCCCTCATCGTCCGCAACCAGCAATCTCGTAAAGGTATCCTTGGTCTTCTTCGTCCTCTGCCATTCCCTGTGCTCTATATTCTTCACAAGGAGCGGAACCGTATTCACCCTCTTCATTCCGCTCTTCAATTCCGTAAGATGAGTGATATTCAACTGCTTGTACTTCTCCTTCGCAACCCTGAACGCCAATCTGATCTCCTCCTCCGCGTCCCTCACCATGTTTTCCATGGCCTTCTTCATGACATCCTCATCCCCGTCCGAAGCCATCATGGTATCAAATGCGAGCCTGAACATGGTTCCTGCGCCGCCTGTGCCCTCTTCCTTCTCCTCCCTAAGCTCCTGCGGCTCGAGCGCCTCCACTTCCGACTCCGCGGCCGCTTCCTCCAGTTCCCTCGCCGCCCTTCCCATCTCTGGCTCCTTCGTGCCTACCCTGTCCAGCTCCATGCCGCTACCCGGTTCCGATTCCGCTTCCGGAGGCGCGTCTTCGGGTTCGGCGGCATCCTCTCCCCGCCCCTTCTTTTCCGGGACTGTCGGCTTCTGGCCTTTCTCCTCGCCCCCGTCGCTGATAACATGCGTCTCCGCACCGGAAATAACATCCAGATAATCAGTGAGCATCTCCTGCACTGCCTTCCCCTTCTCCTCGTTCACCTGGCCGTTCTTGCCCAGAGCCTTAAGGTAAATCTTCTCCAGGGTGGGCATCATCTTGCTCTTCATCGCCTCCGCCTTCTCCTTCCCCAGTTTCCTCTCCATGAGCTGGTGGAGGGGCTTCAGCATCTTCTCCCGCACGGTCTCCGCCTTCCTCGTCTCCTCGGCGGTCTGCGGCTTCTCTTCCTTCTTTTTCTCCTCGCCCTTCCCGAACACCTCCGCGAAGGACATCAGCTGCGGCTGGGACGCCTTCCTCTTGTCAAGGATTTCCCTCGCGGTCCAGCTCACGTTCGTATCCTTGTCGTAGGTGAGCTCGAGAATCGCAAAATTCGCACCCGGGTCGTCATAGTGGGAAAGCTCGAGCGCGGCCTGCCTCCTAACCTCCGGACTGGAGTCGAAGGTAAGTGAAATCAATTCATTTAGTGTAAGTTTCCTGCTCATTTTCTGCGCCTCCAAGATGAAGGGGGGACATCCGCTTCACTGCGGTGAAGTCTGACGAAGTCCTGCGGAACTTCATCACCCCCCTTCTTTTTAGGGTAATCATAACCCCCCGATTTTTCCACCACCGACCGGAACACGCCCAGGAGCGAAAACCCCTCCTTGCTCGTGGGGTTCGCCCTTGCAAGCACCCTTGCGAATGCCACCGTGCACCTTTCCGGATTGCGGACTTTATATCCTTCTGCTAACATTTTAAACATATGCGTGAGCGCCCGCCGCTCAGCCCCGCCCATGCGTTTCTCCCGCACCTTTTTCCCCTTTCCCGAGGCCATTCTTACCGCGTAAAGCACCACCGCCATAGCATGGCTAAGGTTGAGTATGGGATACCCCGCGTCCGCCTCCACATGCACCAGAAGGTCGCACGCGCTTATCTCCCCTTCGCTGAGCCCTATCCCCTCCCTCCCGAAAAGCAGAGCAACCCTTTTCCCGGGATACTCATCCATCTTGGCGCAAAACTTCTGCAAAGGAACCGCCGACCGGATGGTCCCCTTGTTCCTCTCCAGCACCCCGGTGGTTCCCACGACCAAATCGCAATCCTTCACCGCAGCCCCCAGCGTCCTGCATCTCTTCGCCTTTTTCAGCAGCCCCACCGCATGTTTCGAGAACTTCACCGCGTCGAACCCCACCCCGCACTTCGGGTTGACAATCCGGAGGTCCGAAAAACCGAAATTCTTCATCACCCGGGCGGCCATCCCCACGTTGACGTCGTATTCAGGCTCCACGAGCACCACAGCGATTTTCATTTCCGCACCCAGCCTCCCTCTCCAGCATCCGACTCGCATCCATTTTAAATGTTTTCTCCTTAAATACTTTCTTGCAATAATTCTAACTAGCTGTGATATAATGGAACTAGAGGAAGTGGAATCTCAAATCAAGGACCTCGAGCAGAAGAAGTCCGTCCTGATTGAGGAGATTAAGAAAAACTACGGCCGCATCCGCTACAAGAAGTACGAGGAGAAGGCCCTGGACCCATTCCTCAAAGAGACCGAAGGCGTCATGGTCGGCCCGGTGCGCAAGCGCCTGCGCCAGCTAGAATTCAGGATATCCACCCAGGCCTACACGCCCCAGTTGGAGCGCCAGATGGTAAAGGACGTAAAAAAAGTGGAGGAAGAACTAAAGGGGATGAGGCAGGTGGAGCGCGCGAGAAGGAAGAAGAGGCTCGTGCAACAGGACATAATCGATGCGGAGAACCGCATAAAGGCGATAGAGGAGGATTTGAAGAAAATCCGCGAGACCCTCAAAGACCTCTACGGGAGGGCGCGCACCATGAAGAACTCGACCAAGCAGGGCGTCACCTTCGGGGAGAAGCACGACAACCTCGTCTCGCTCGGAGACATCGTAATCATAGAGGAAGAGGAGAAGAAGAAATAATCATCTCATCAGTTTTTTAGCTTCCTCAATTATTTTCTTATGGTCAAAAGCCAGTTCCGGCAGTTCTTCAAGCGAAAACCACTTTGCTTCTTTTGCATCATCTCCGCCCTTTAGCTCTCCTCCGATTAATTCACAAATATACGCCCCCGCGATTGTCCCCCGCGGGTCCCTTTTCAGGCTCGAAAACACCCCCACGAGCTTCTTTGCCCTCACCCGCAGCCCCGTCTCCTCCAATGCCTCCCTTTCGCAGCACTGCTCCGCCGTCTCACCCTCTTCTGCAAACCCGCCCGGAAGCGCCCACATCCCTTTCCACGGCTCCTTGCCCCTTTTTATGAGCACAATTCTCCCTTCCCGCACTATTACAGCATCCGTGACGAATGGCCTCATGGATGTGTGTTAAAAAGAGTATATTTATAAATACTACTAACACCAATATATACTATTAAACACAATTAAAATGTGATGCTATGACCGAAAAACCAAGAGATTTGAAGTTCGCAGAACAGAAGGCCCCGAAGGACGAGCTCTCCGGAAGGGCAGCCCAGTTCAAGGAGTCCGGAAGGTTCGGCAGGCAGGCCCCCCAGGAGGAGCCGAAGGAGGAATCCCGCCCCGGAAGGGGCGCGATAGTCGCAATAGGAGTTTCCGGCGCACTTCTTTTCGCAGGGGCGTGCACGAACGAGGTCCTGGACATCAGCCCGGACGCGGGCACGAGCGCCTGCGAAACCACCGAGGTCTCCACCCGCTGCAGCGTCGACACACCAAATCACAAGGTCTGCATGGTATACGAGGGCAACGCGGTTGAGATTGACGGCATCCGCTTCACCGCAAAGGAAATAGCGCCCGAGGGAAGGGCGACAGATTTCGATTATGAGGTAAGGGACGAGCTTTTGGAATGCGAGCGGACCGGAGACGCGGGAACGGTCCACTTCGGCGAGGAAGTGGACCTGACAATCGGAGGCCAGCCTTTCAAGATGAGGGCGCCCACAGTCACAGCAGGAACCGCCACGGCCCCGGGATGGGCGGAACTTGACGTGGAGAAGGTCGTGGACGAGCCGCCCCAGCCCGCAGCCTGCCCCGAGGAGGCTACCAGGTGCGAGGATGACGAGTTCGGAAGGACCTGCGAGGTCCGGGAAGGCAAGGCGGTCCTTTACGACGGCTACCTCTGGGAGGTCAGCGACCTCTCCCTAGATTACGGCACCGGAATGTTCAGCCTCACGGTCATAGACCCTGAATCCGACTGCGGCGTCGTTAGCGCTCTCGCGAGGGTGCACGAAGGCGAATCCGTCAGCCGCATCGCAGTAGGCGCATTCTTCTATGCGCTCGATGCGCAGACTGTGCAGGCGGTCTACGACCCGCACTCGGCTAAAATACGCATTTCCCGCGAGGTATCCTACTGCGAGGCGGTGGACATCCCGGTTGAGTGCGATGTCGGCACCGAGTCCGGGCTTGATTCCATACGCTGCCCGCTTTACACGAACATGGGCGCGATAAAGTTCGGCAACATCCTTTTCGCGATAGACCGCATGTACAGGGACACGGACGGCGTGGACAGGGTAGACCTCCGCATCTACGACGCGGCGATGGGCTGCAGCCCGCAGGGCGGCCGCACCGTCGGCGAGTTTGAAGTCTCCGAGCCGATAGACGTCGGCCTGTACCGCTACCAGATTACCGTCGGCACGATAGACCGCTCGACCGGAACCGCGGACGTGAGGATAACCCGCGAGCTGAAGATGTGCGGCGGCGTTGAGACCAATGGCATACTGAACGTGGGCGAGTGGGTATCCACGCCCAGCGGGTACAAGCTCAGGCTGGACGACGTCACCCGCGACGGGAACTCCGGCGCCTTCACGATACTGGATGCCTCGGACAACGAGGTGACCCGCTTCGTGCTGGGAAGGCACGAAATGGAGTTCATCTCCCCATTGGGAATGCAGATACGGGCCAACGAGGTGGTCGGCGGCATGCTGCTCATCTCCAAATGGGCGGACGTGACGATTTCGGAATGCGAATGAATGAGTTGATGCTATGAAAAATCATAACGGAAAACCGGAAAATGGAAATGATGCGCGCGTCTTGAAGATTGCCGAAGTTTGCAGGCCTGATTCAAGGGGCGAGCCGAAGAATCCCTTCCCGGACAGGGATGTGTTCTGCTCCGGTGCGGGGGAAATGTGTGTAAAAATTGATCGCATAAATCCTGACAAGAGTGCAACCGTTTCCATTGTTGATGCATCCGGCAGAGAAATCGACAGCACAGAGATCGCAGAGGGCGAAACAAGGAACATCGCCGGCAGAGCGATTACACTGATCGGCATTAGCCTTCTCATGGGTGCAGCCGCATGCGAGTACAACTATAATTACGGTAGCGACGAAGATGCGACCACAAACCCACCCTCAGTCTGCTCAACCATCCAGGTGACCGACAGGTGCGAAGGGGACAACCCGAACCAGCGTTCCTGCACCGCCTACGAGGGTTCAGCCGTTGATTTTGACGGCTATCTCTTTAGAGTGGCGGATGTGCTCGAGGAGAGCGGTGTTACCAAAGTTTACGTTGATGTTCTTGAGCAATCCCTTGACTGCAGGTTGCTTCACACGCTTGAGCTTACGGTCGGGATGGAGAACGGGTTCTCCGTTGGCACAGATAATTACACTATCCTGCCACGCTGGGCAGAGATGGGCGCGGATCCGGATGCACCTGCGGTTGTTGGCCTTGACATTGCCAAGGCATCCATAGAGCCGGCGGGCCCGGTTTGCGCGGAGGAGACCGACAGATGCTATTACAGGGATACGGAAGGCGTCCGTTGCGTAACTTACGAAAACAGGGCAGTTTTGTTCGACAACTACCTTTTTACCGTGATGGCAGTGGACGGCACCACAATAACGTTTGATGTCCAGGACAAGGAGTCTTGTTATACGAGTGCATTTGTCTTTGCAGATGCGGGCGGCGAAGAGACATTCTTCACCCCGAGCGTTGGGATGAGATATGCGATAAGAGTGCGCAGTGCCACTCCACGTTCCACAGACATTCCGGCCAAAGCAGATGTGGAGATAAGGCGCGTCTCGGATGAGCCCACACCGGCTGTTTGCCCGGAAGTGACGGACAGGTGCAGTTCGCCTGATGCCGCACATACGTCTTGCAGAGTTTACCAGGACATGGCAGCAGAATTCGAAGGAGTGCTTTTCAGCCTAAAGGACATGCGTGAAGAAGGGGGCGCCAGAAAACTGACCCTCGAAGTGATAGATAGCGAACTTGGCTGTGGCGTGCTGCAGACCGCAGTTATCGATGCGGGCGGGGGCGCGGACATAGAGATCGAAGGCAGATACTATTACGTGCAGCTGGGGGACATAACCCTTGACGCTGCCGGCAACTGGGCATACATGTTTATCAGCCGCCCGTACTCTTTTTGCGAAGTTGCGGAACCTGCGGATTGCGAGCGTTCCGCGGATTCGGTGAGGTGCACCGCAAACCCATTTGCGGATTACATCGACCTTGGCGGGAATAAGTTCGTGATAAATTCAATTGTGAATCATCCCGATGGCACAAAAACCATCACGATACTTAGTTGCACCTCCGACAGCGAAGTTTCTTTTGATGCGCCTGGCACTGCCACCCTGGAACTTGGGCCATACAGGTACCGCTTTACGGTTTTCGGCATAGATGCGGAAACCTGGTCATCGGACATCCAGATAGAGCGCGAGCCGCTCCTTTGCGAAGGAGAGCAGACGAGCAATCTCGTGAATGTCGGGGAGTTCGTGACCGCCGCAGACGCTGCGTTCATGGTGAGGCTTGACGACATCTCGAGGGCCGGAGAGGCCATGCTAACAATCCTTGATCCGGATTTCAACGAGATAGAGACCATGAACCTGGGGGAGTCTGAGACAAAGCTCTTCGAGCTTGGCGGCCGGATCTACATGATAACCGCAAGCGACATCGCGGCGGGCGTCCTGTTGATAGGCAAGCGCGCCGAGATCACAATTGACGCTTGCTTCTAGGCCATTTTTTATTTTCTTTTATTAAATCCGTGAGGCAGATGCCATGAAAACCGCAGAAAAGAATCCCGAAAACAGGCCCGTGGCATCCCCGCCCAATCAGGAGAGGAGGCGGTTTCTTCGCGATGTTCTTTTAGCCGGAACTCTCGCCCCGCTCGCCTGCTCAAAAGAACCAGCAGAAACCGCGGAGCGCCGCAGGCTTTTCCAGAACAGCGGCATCCGCGCGGGCAGCACCTCCATAATCCTCGCATCCTGCAATCATGGGAAGGAATTCTCCTCCGCGCATTTGGACCTGAAGAAAGACGGCGACCCGGGAATGCCCGGCCGTGTGTCCATGATAGTCCCGTCCTCCTTTGAATTCCAGGATGGCGGGTTCGAATATGAATTGTATGTGGATGGTGTCTCTTGCGAAACCCCTCAATCCGCAGATGTCACGCTGGTGAATAAAGGGGCCCAACCCCAGGATGACGGAAAAAGGCGCCCCGAAGCCGCGGACCTCTTCACAATAGGCGCGGCAGCAGCATTCCTCGCCTCCATCTTCTACGCAATCTTTGAAAGGAAAAGCCGCGTGCCGGATGACGGACTTATTCTCCCGCCAAAGCGCAACCATTAATTACTCCACGGCTCAAAATTAATCCATGGACCTGGGCAAGAGCCTCCGCGCTCTGGTAAACAAAATCACAC
>JACCLI010000086.1 GCA_013425455.1 Microcaldota archaeon
TAAAGCATTTCAGAAAAGGCGAGGGAAACGAATTCAGGCTTCTCCATCCCAAGTTTCCTTATTATTTCCTTTGTGTTCCCCGCTTTGGATTCTATTATGAGGAAATCCCCGAGCTCCGGAATTGATTGGATGCGGAATTCCGTCCCTTTTATGGAATAGGCGCGCACCCTCTTCTCCACTATTTTGGAAATGCCGAACTTTTCCTCCAATTCCTTCTCCTTCTTGCCCGGGTTTTTGAGCATCCTCACTTCTTTCATGAAATTCCCCTTTCCGTCTTTTCGCAATTTTATGAAAAAGGATAAATTCTTTGCCTTCTTTATCTTCAAAAACGAGCCCGCTGGCTGGAGATAATAGATGTCCTTCTCATCCCACGAACCAAGGAACGCCGCCCCCAGCAGTTTTAGCCGGTTCTGCAGCTCCCAGGGCTGGAAAATCCTTATCTTTACCTGTTGCACGGGGATAGATGAGAAGAAAGAGTTTTTAGCATCTTCCTGTGCAGGCGCGGGGAAGCTTCGCCGCCCTGAATGGGGGGAAGCCGTTTTCTGCACAACGATTATTGATTTTGGCGAGATGCCTTGTGGCCCCGCGCATCCTTGCCCTGGCTTCTTCCATATTGACTACCCTGGCCTGCTCCCTGAATGCCCCGGCCCTCTGCGCAAGCCTTTGCACGAGTTCTTGCCTCGCGTTTTCCACGAGCCCCGCTTCTTCCGCCGAGAGGACGCCTTGGAGCTCCGCAAAATCATTTTCTTGAGTGCAGTTCACCAAGAATCCTTTCAAACGCAAAACAGTCTTCAGGGGCGGATGGATCCCGTCCCCAATCATATGGGCGGCAGCCCTTAGGAGCATTATCCTGGGAGCGAGCGGTTTCTCGTGGTCATTTACCCTTATGGAGATGGATTCGCAGGTTTTCTGGCTTTTATGGCGTGAAATATCCCCAGATATGCTTTCCACTATGTCCCAGTATTCTTCCTTCTCCTGGGTGTTTATCCGTTCCTCGCGCATTTGCGGCGCCAATGGGTTTGCAAGCAGCGCGAAAACAATCGCATCCGCAGCCTTCTCGTTGAAAACTATCGAGCGCTCCATGGGGTTCGCTTCGGCCTCCTTGACAACGGGGGCGTCATCCCGATAGGAACAGATGAATATCCTCACGAACGCGTCTATGGTATTGTCATTCAGCACGGCATAATTAACCGCCCTGAGCAGGTACCCCTTTGTCTCGAACATCAGGTTTGCATCAAAATTGGGTACATCTCCCTCCCTCGGGAGCTTCCAGCATATCTCCGCCGCAAAGCCTATCATCCTTTCCACAGTTTCATCGGGGATTAACAGCGCCACGCCGTCAAGAAGGACCCTCGTCCTTATGCGCGAGGCGAGGTCCACGAACTTTGAATGGAAGAACGCGTCGTATGGCGCGAGCTCCGCGAGCCTTTGCATGTCGCCCTCTAGTTCCTCAAAACTGTCCATGCACTAAAAGTGTCACAAAGTAAATTTAAATGCATCTGCGGGGCATGGCTCCCGCAGGGAAAAATTGAAAATAAAAGAAAGAAGGGAGTTAGTCCCTTCAGTCAAGCTCAAGCCAGAAATAGTAGGTCTCGGTAGCCTCCATTGCGTCATCGGTTGCAGCAAGGAGCTGGTAGTTCCCGGGGGTGCTGAAGGGCTCGAACGGCATCGTCGCAGGTGCGGATTACGGCGCCAGGAAGGCCTTCTTCGACAAGAGGGTTGAGGAATCCTATGTGCCAGCGCCGGCTGCGGCCGACTACACGTTGCTGTTTGCGGGGCTGGTGCTATTGCTCATCCTTATCATAGGATACCTGGTTTGGGGCAGGAGCAAATCGGCAGTAAAAGGCAGGAGATAATCGCCCTCACGGGGATTTGAACCCCGGTTCCGAGCTCCGGAGGCTCGCGTCCTATCCAGGCTAGACTATGAGGGCTTTCGGCAGGAAGCCCGATATATGGGCGCCCTGGCGAAATGGCTTTCGTATATTGAAAGTGCTGCTACTGCTTTTTAACCCTCTCTTCATACGGGCGGCAATAAACACGTTTTTAATCTCTATGCGACAAATAGAAATACATGCAAGAGCTTAGGCAGCCCGCATTTCGCATGCATCAAGCGCATCCGCTTCCGAGGGGAAAGGTGAGCCGGCCGTTCGCATTGAAGCCTAACCTGAGTTCTTTCCATACCTACGATGCCCTCATAAAGCACATCATGAAAAAAGCATCCAGGATGAATCTCACACCCTCTCAGATTTCCAGTTTTGAGAAATGCCTCAACGACATTTCCGCCTCCCTGGAGCGGCTTAGGATAGTGGTTGGGAACGATGGAATCCTGGGCAACAAGAAGGCTGCCCTTTGCCTTATTGCAGAAATAGCGTTCTGCTACCGCGACCCGGTTCATGCGATAAATTCCTTGAGAAAAAGTTATGTGCTCATAGTCCGCATGGCGGACAAGGCGAGGGACGGCAGGCTCAAGCCAGTCCCGGAATATTTCGAAAGGAGGGCTGCCGAATGCAGGGAAAACGCGAAACTCCTCTGCTCCGTTAGCGGCCTGCGCCAAATAAGGAGGGAAGCCGCATCCTCCGGGGAGCCGCGGAACAGCGCCTACAGGCTGCCCGAGGTTTCGGATGCCGCAATGATAGGATATGTGAATGTGGGCCCCTCATTGCAGAACAGCAAGGGAGTGGACTCCAGGAGGCCGATACCCATAAACCCCGCGAAAGGCGAGGCAATAGGCGATTACAGCAAAACCATCGAGCTCATTGCAAAAAGGATGATCTCATGCGGCGTGGCCGAGAAATTCAACGCCACATGGATAAGGGTCGCGTTCGAGGAAATAGCCGAATCCATCTCCGCACTCCCTTTCGAGGGGAACAAGCGGAGGATCCTTTGCCTCATCGCCGAAACGTGCATCGTCTACAGGGACCCTGCCATAATTTTGGATGGATTCATGAAGTCCTACTCCGTCCTGAAGGAAATTGCGGAAATGGTAAAAAAAGGGAAGGCATACCCCATATGCCCCGGCCAGGAAAAGCGCGCCGAGGACTTTGCGCGCAGGGTGCGCATGTTCGGCTCCCTTTACGGCCTGACCCGGATAAGGACGTACGCCGCCCTCTCCACGAACGGAAGCGGCAGCACTTATGAGATAGGTTTCGTGAACCACCAGGAGCTGAAAAAGATCTCTTTCGGAAGGAACCCCGACGCATGGGCGCATTTTCTGTCATAGCCCCGCAAGCGCCCCCTCCAGCTCCCCGAACCTCCTCAGTACGAAATCCGCCTTCGCCGCCCCTTTCTTCGGCCACTCGCACCCGTAATCCGCGAGCGCGGTGTGCATCCCCATCTTTTTCGCGCCCAGAATGTCCCTGTGCGGATTATCCCCGACGAAAATTATTTGTTCCGGCCTCAGCCTCGTTTTCTTAAGAAGAATCTTGAACGGGCTCGGGTGCGGCTTGAACTCTCCAGTGTCGTCGTGCGTCACCACCAAATCAAATAAATTCTGCAATCCGCTCACCGCGAGCCTCCTCCACGCGTTTTTTCTCGTCGCATCCGTCACGAGGCAGATTTTCAACCCCCTTTTCCGCAGCCTTTTCAGCAAAGGAACCACCCCGCGGTACGGGCGAAGGACGTGGAATTTGCAGTCCAGATACGCGACTATCGCCGCCTGCTGTATCTTCTCGAATTTGTTAAAGTCCCGTATTCCCCTTTTCCATAGATAAGTGGAGAATGTTTTCTGGTATTCTATCCCATACTCATCATAGACCTCAAATATTTCCTTCGCCATTTTTCCAGGAGTTCCCTTCAGGCCGTTCCTGACCATCGCCCGCGCCGCGGCGAGCGCGCTCTTGCGCTTAAAGCTCATGAAATTGATTAGCGTATTGTCAAGGTCGAACGCAACGGCACGAATCATGTGCTCATTTCGTCTTCGCCTTTCCGCCGATGCAGAAATAGCCGCCGGAGAGGGCCTTGCTCTTGTGCACCGGGCACAGGCTGCACACGCAACCGTACCTTTCGAGGGTGCAGTTCGCCTTCCCCTCGAAGCAGAAGAAAAGCTCCTTTGCGTTCCTTGCGCATTCCCCGTAGCTCGGGCACTTTGTGCAGACGCAGCTGCTTCTCAGGTTCCCTATTGTGTCCTTTGGAGGCCTAAGCATATTAGCACCTGCATGCAATAGGAATGCAAGGTTTAAATAAAATGAGGTTGGCCCAGTTTCTGATTATTGAAATAAAATAAAAAATTAAACGGATTTCTATTTCCTTAGTTTTTGGCTAAAGGATTAGAATTTCCTGTGCTTGCTGAAGCAATCCCTGCAATAAACAGGCCTGCCTTCAGTGGGCTTGAACGGGACCTGGCACGGCTGCCCGCAATCGGCGCAAACCGCGTCAAACATTTCCCTGTCCCCACCCATTCCTCTTCCTCTGTCTCTATCTCTATCCATTTTTTCACTCTTTTTTTGTTTCTTTCCCGCAGAAGGGGCATTGCTGCCTCTCCCTCTCCAGGATATGCATATTACGGAATGGCTGTTTTTAAATTTATGTTCCCGGCCCATTTCCGCCCAAAACCAGATTGTTGAAATAAAATAAAAAATTAAATGGATTTCTATTTCCTTAGTTTTTGGCTAAAGACTAGAATTTGCTGTGCTTCCTGAAGCATTCCCTGCAATAAACAGGCCTGCCTTCAGTCGGCTTAAAGGGAACCTGGCACGGCTGCCCGCAATCGGAGCAAACTGCATCAGTCATTTCCCTGTCTCCACCCATTCCTCTTCCTCTATCTCTTCCTCTATCTCTGTCCATTTTTTCACTCTTTTTTTTGTTTCTTTCCCGCAGAAGGGGCATTGCTGCCTCTCCCTCTCCAGGATATGCATGTTACGGAATGGCGGTTTTTAAATTTATGCCCCCCCCCGCCGAAAAACAGATTTTTTAAATAAAACAAAAAATAAATCAAAGAATATCTATTTCCTTAGTTTTTAGCTAAAGACTAGAACTTCCTGTGCTTCCTGAAGCATTCCCTGCAATAAACAGGCCTGCCTTCAGTCGGCTTAAAGGGAACCTGGCACGGCTGCCCGCAATCGGAGCAAACTGCATCAGTCATATCCCTATTTTCGCTTCCTCTTCCTCTATCTCTATCCATTTTTTCACTCTTTTTTTGTTTCTTTCCCGCAGAAGGGGCATTCCTGCCTCTCCCTCTCCAGGATATGCTTATTACTGTGCCCGCCATATTTAAACTTATGCCCGGGGCTCCCCCAGTGGAAAAAACAATAAAAAAAGAGGATAACTTCTATTGCTCTATCTCGAAGCTCGCCGACGCGGAAACGGTTATGGTGAGCTGGCCCGGGGACATGCTCGTCCCTCCAGGCGCGGCCATCTCAAACGCATAATCCGCGTAGTTCCTTACCGCCGGGTAATAATACTGGTCCACGCTCGCCGATGCGACCTTGCCCACGGAAACTCCCAATCCGGAAGCGATTTTCTCGGCCTTCGCCTTCGCGTCCCTCATGGCCTCTGTGGTGAGGCTGTCCCTCAGCGTTTTTTCCGTCGTGTCCTTCAGCCTGAAGGAGACGGCGTCCACCTTGTTCGCCCCCGCGCGCACAGACGCATCCACGAGGGTTCCGGCGGAATCCAGGTTTGAGCTGTCCACGGTGAGCATGTGGACGGTCTTGTACCCCACTATCTCGTCCACCCATCTGGCCTCCCAGTCCTCGCAGGGCGTACCCTCCACCGGGCAGACCTTCCTGCTGGTTGTGACCGGGTATACGGAATATTGCGAGGTCTGTATGTCGTCCGCAAGGATTCCGTTCGCAAGAAGGGCGCTCTTTATCGCGTTTATCTTCCCCGCATTATTCGATTGGGAAAGCGCGGCAGTGTCCTCCTGCGTCTCAACGCCAAGCGAAATCCTCAGCAAATCAGGGGAAACCTCCCTCATCGCCGTCCCGCCCGCGTAAATCAGGTTCTGCTCCGGGTTCTGCGGAACGGAAACAGAAACATCCATGGGTTTCGGGTTTACTATCGAAACCAGCAACGCCCCAACAAGGACCACGAGCAGGAAGAACAGAGTCAGCCTCAGCCCGCTGTCTATGAGGGGATTATCATGCATTTCTTCTTTTGCCAAATAACCACCCGCTTCCTACTCAATAAGCACGAATAAAAACCCTGCGGATTTGCAGAGGTTTTCCCCAAAATCAGCAGATTACCTTTGTTTCATCTCCGGGGTTTCCCAGTATAAGGACCGCAGCTCGCCCTCAGCCCGGAGGTCCGCGACCGGCCTGCATCTCGCCCCTTTCTCAACCGAGGCCGAGTTGGCCTGCTGGCCGTAAAGCCTGAACAGGCGGGCGTCGTCCATCTCTATCAATATGTAGGAAGTTCCACTGCCCGTTTCGCCTTCACCGCACCTGAACGCCCGCCTTATCCCCTGTGCGAATTCGGCGGGGTCGAATCCAGAGCGGTAGCTCACCGCCGACCTGAACAGGGCCGCCAGGGGGCCGGTCTCAAGCTCCGGCATTTCCCGGTATAGCGACAATAACTCACCCTCTACCGTGAGGTCTGCGGTGTGCTTGCATCTCATCCCTTTCTCAACCGAGGCCGAGTTGGCCTGCTGGCCGTAAAGCCTGAACCGGTCGGCATTCTCCATTTCTATAGATATGTAGGAAGCTCCACTATCCGTTTTGCCTTCCCTGCACCTGAACGCCCGCCTTATCCTCTGTGCGAATTCGGCGGGATTGAAATCGGAACGGCGGTTCACCGCCGACCTGAGCATGGCCATGAGGGGCCCGGTCTCGAGTTCCATCCCACCTACCGGTTTTCTCTCCTCGGCGGGCCTGACATCAACGGGTATCTTGCCCTCGTCCGCATCAGGCCTCACCATCTTCACAGGAACCCTGGGATTCAGTATCATTGTCTCCCCGGTGTCAGTCCCCGCGTGCTCCGGGATTTTTCTGAATTCGGGCGGCGTTTGCCTCATCGGCTGGGGAGGCTTCGGCGTTCTTGTTGGAGGCGGTATTTTGAATAGTTTTTTAGTGTCCGGTCCCGGTTTTTCCCCTGCCATGATTTAATTGTTGTAGAAAAGTGTTTTTAAAAGGCGCGGAAAACCTCAATCTAAACGTAAGGGAAAAAAGAAAGAGAATGAGGAGTTCCCCCCTCATTGCGTTATCTCGAAGGTCACGTAGATGCTGCTGCTTATGGTCAAATCCTGCGGGAAGATCTCCGTTGCAATCGGCTCCGCACTGGCAGAAATGGCCATCCCACCCTCAGCCATCGAGTAATCCTTCATCCCGTAGTAGGGCGGATAGTAGTAGTTTGTCTGTATATCCACTATCCTTCCGAGCTGCGCGCCCAATCCCGAGGCGATGCTCTGCGCCTTGCTCCTCGCGCTCTGCGCCGCAGCCCCGGCCAGCTCGTTCTCGTACCTTATCCTCGTCTCATCCTTTAGGGAATAATACTGGTAATCAAAGCGCGCGCTCGCATTCGCCGCTGAAATAGAGTCTATTATCTCCCCCCCGTTGTATATGTTGCTTGTCTTCACCATTATGGAGTGCGTTGCCCTGTACCCTATTATCTGCTGGTCGCACCTGTAGGATGGGGGCACGGGGTAAATCTCCGGCGCAATCATGCTGTCTTCCGTGTATGCGACCCCGGAATCCGCATATGCACCTTCCCCTGCATATCCTTCTTCCGCCGTCATCGGGCAAATATCCCCCCTGCACGGAGGCGGGTAGTAATAGCAGGAATCGTTATACACAGGGTATGTGTAGTAGGAAGCGGTCTCTATCTCGCTTTCCTGCACCCCTGCGGCAAGCAGCGCGCTCTTCACTTTCGCAGTCATGCGGGCGTTCGCGGATTCTGCCCCAGATGCCGTTTCATTTTCCGTCTCCACAGCGATGCCCATAATAAGCAAATCAGGGGAAACCGTGCGCGTAGCCTCGCCGCTCACGGAGATTTTCGGGATTTCCGTAAGATTCGCCGTCGCATTCTGCCCCGCCGGCTGTGCATTTGATGTGAACACATAGGTCGCACCAGCGACCAGCACAACTATCAGCGCCACCGAGAGCAGCACCGTCATCCTGTCAAGAACATATTGGTCTCCCATCTTCATCACCAATCCAGTTGTTTCTCAAACATTTAAATATGGATTCAGATTGCTTCGGGAATTCCCGAACTCACTTTTCCACCATATTCTCTATTTTTTTCTCCAGCTCGGAGGCCTTCTCCCCGTAAAGCTCGTAGCTCACCCACTCGCCGCCAATGAACTGGTACAAATCCTCGTCCGCTATCACAAATATTATGCTTCCCGGGATTCTGTCGCAAAGGGTGTCGCCCTCCTGGCAAACGCGGTATTGTTCCCCTACCCTTCCCTCGTACTGGCCGTTCTGCGGCTCGAATGTCTCCGCACCCTCCAGGTTTTGCATGTCCTCCACGGAATTTATTTTATTCGCGGAAAGCGCGACAATGCAGTGCCCCTCGAATGTTTCCGCCTCATACTTAGTGGTGAAGCATATTGCGTAAGGATTCAAATCCTGCAGCGAACCGAGGGGATGCTCGCTGCCCCACACGTACCATTTCGTACCGTCGTCCTCCTCAAAAATCACATATCTCCCCCCGCTCTGGTCCCAGGCCTCCAATTCCCTGTCCGTCCCGGTGTTTTTTAGCCTGTTGATGTAGGCCTTCAAAAAAAGCGAATAATCCTCGCAGTCGCCCCCCGGCTTATTCACCATTTGATCTATGGAAAGCAGCTGGTCCGGGTATTCCGATTTGTACGTGAAGCCCATCTCCCTCTCCATAAGGAAGGGCAGGCACGCAAGCCTCAGCGTCCCTCCGCCCGTGCAGCCAGCGTCCGACTCCCAAAAGAAATGGTTCAGCGTGCGGGGGAGCTCCGCGTTGTCCCTGAACCACTGTATTGAGGAATTGACGGACTCCTCTATTCCCACCACCTCGTCCCGCAGCTGCACAAACTCCTCCATCGCCTCTTCCAGCGAGCTCTGCGTCTCCCTCAGCTCGCCCCTTGTGTCCTCCAGCTCCTCGCTCGTTTCATTGAGGTCCATCCTTGTGATATGGAGCTCCCCGCTAGTGTTCTCCAGCTCCTCCCGCGTGTCAAAAAGCTCCGCCTCGGTGCGGATGAGCGTTCCGTTCAGCGAGTGGATTTCCGAATTTGCCGCATCCAGTTGCGCGCTCCTTTCCTCCAGGCTCGCCTTGGTGGCGGAAAGCTCTCCGCTCAGGATGGCGTTCTGCAGGAGCAGGTATATCACTGAGAGAAAAAGAAATGCCGAAATAACCGCGAGTATGCGCGCGGTGCCGGGCTCCATGCGAACCACTCTTCAATGCGGATTATAAACTTTTCATGCGACTTTCCATTGGTGCGGGAGCATGAAAAAGATACATCCTACTGCCATATTGGAAGGAGACGTGGAGCTCGGAGATTTCGTGGGCATTTCCGCCTACGCGGTCCTGCGCGGGGATGAGGGCAAGATAAAAATCGGAAACCGCACCAACATCCAGGAGCACTGCACTATCCATGGGCGAGGGGTTTCCGTAGGGAACGATGTGACCGTAGGGCACGGAGCAACTTTGCACGGATGCAAAATAGGGAATAATGTGCTGGTGGGGATGGGCTCCATAGTAATGGATGATGCGGAGATAGGGGACTGGTGCATCATAGGCGCCGGAGCGGTGGTTACTCCGGGGATGAAGATCGAATCCGGTTCTCTCGTTGTCGGGCTTCCGGCAAAAGTTGTCCGCAAATTGAATGAGGAAGATAAAAAACTGATAACCCACTCCGCTGAAAATTACCTGAATAAAATAAAGAAATAAAAATAAAGGAAACTATTTCTTGGTTACCTTCTCCTCCTTCAGCACCATTTTCGCTATCATGAACACCACGAGCGCGATTATGAGGAAGTTGATGAGCGCCGAAAGGAACGGGCCCCACCCTATCGCTATCGGGCCGAGCGAGAAGGTCGCCGTTTGCCATCCTCCTCCAGGTATGAAGAAGGTAAGCACCGGCATTATCACGTTGTTGACCAGCGACTTCACCAGGTCCGTTATCGCCGCCCCCATGATGAAGGCGATTGCAAGCCCGATTACCTTATATTCCGTAAGAAAATCCTTGAATTCATGCGCAAATCCCATATATTCACCTTGGGTATGTCAGCACCGTCTCCGTTATCTCCCTTTCCCGGGGCCCGGAGTACGGCACGAACATGTTGAACATCAAATCCCCCAGCCAGAATTTAAAACCCTCGAAAAACCCTACGCCCTCGTACCTGAGCCTTCCGGTTTTGAGCGCTTCCATGGGCGTAATCTCCCCGTAATATAATCCATATAATGTATTCTCATCCGTGTATACATTCATAGTTCGGTCCGGCAACTCACCCTCGCCCGCCTCCACCACTTCCCCGTCCGCAAAAACCACGAAATAGTCCCCGAACCCCTCCACGTAAAAATTCACCTTCTCATTCCCGAAGAAATAGGAGACTCCCGGGACCCCGCGTATCTCCTCCGCGACATCCCCCACCGCAAGCGGCGGTTTTTCAGTAGAGGTTCGGTTCGCATCTATCGGCTCCCCGCACCTTGGCGCCTCCCGTATCCCGGTGGCGCTGAACTGCGGGTCAATCCTTTCCGCGCCGCTGAACACGCACACCCAGCATCCCGTCCAGTAGCTGTATGCGCAGGTGTACTGCACGCCCCCTTCCTCCTTGCAATTAGATTCGCATTCCTCCTTCGTCCCATACTCTCCGGCTTCCGGGTCGCACTGCCTCGCCTTGCACTGGCAGCAGTACGGGCAGCACGCATCCGATGCGCCGCACCCGTTCGGGTTCGCGACCGGGTCGCACTGCTCGCCCTTTCCCCCTTCCACTACTCCGTTTCCGCAGCAGCACCTGTCCGGGCACTTCTTCCCCTTGCACACGTCCCGCACGACCTCGTCCACATTTGCCTGCGTCGGGCCGGTATTTGTCGCGCTCATTATGCCCCCGTCCCCGTCCTCCAGGCCCATCATGTGGCCTGCCTCGTGGGCAAAATCATTATAGTTCCCGCCGCCTGGCGCCGGGCCGCTCATCCCGTCCGACCACCATCCTTTCAATCCATCTTTGGTTGAGACCCCGGGCGGATACATATACCCATAATATGTGCTTCCGTTCGTGGCGCGAGGCGGATTGGACGCAAAACTGGTAACTTCTATGCAATGTGAGTTCGCCGGAGGGGGACTGCAGCTTGTAACCTTCTGCGTATTCACCACCACTTTGAATTCGCACTTGCATTCGCCAGCGGTGAACGGCTGCCCTCCCGCGTTGTTCCACACATTTTCGATTTCGTTCTTCGCATTTGCAATATAATCGTCGCTCGCGCCGAAGAATGCGATATTCATCGTAACGGTGAAGGTGCAGGTCTCCGCATTCACATCGCACGTGGTCGCCTGCGCGAAAAGATTTGAAAAAAGAACCAGCAAACCCAGAACAAAAAGAATTGCCCGCATGGCTTCCTATTTGCTTTTCCCTTTTTATGTTTTTGCACCTGCGCGAACGCATCTCTATTAAAGCGTTATCCATTACACTAATCCTCCAGTGATATTATGGCTATAGTGGAATATGGGGAATACAAGGGGAACAAATTGATAATCCTGAAAAGGACGGAGGAGGACAAGTATCCGTTCAGCTTCGGGAAGGGGAAGGCAAAGCTCATCATCGAGAACTTCGCCGCAATAAAGAAGTTCGCGGAGGAAGAGGAAGAGCTATGAAGGTCCGCGCGAGCCACATCCTCGTTTCCAATGAGAGGGAGGCGAACCGCATTTTTGACGAGATAAAAAAAGGCAAGGAATTCTCCGAAATGGCGAAGAGGTACTCCTCGTGCCCTAGCGGAAAGGGCGGCGGGGACCTGGGCTTCTTCGAAAAGGGGCAGATGGTGAAGGAGTTCGAGGACGCTGCATTCGCCATGAAGGACGGCGAGGTCTCCAGGCCGGTGAAGACGCAGTTCGGCTACCACCTCATAAAGGTCACCGGCCGCAAGTGATTAATTTTTCATCTTTTATTTATTCTTATAGGAATAATCTTTTCAGAAAACTATATATACCTCAAAATAGTACCCATAGCGGTGAATTTGAATGTCAAGCAAGAACTATCTTTTTACATCGGAGTCGGTGACCGAGGGCCACCCGGACAAGCTGTGCGACCAGGTTTCGGACGCAATACTTGATGAGCTCCTGAAGCAGGACCCGAAATCCCGCGTGGCTGTGGAAACCGCGGCCACTGCGGGCCTGGTGATTGTGATGGGAGAGATAACCACCGCGGGCTACGTGGAATTCCAGAAGGTCGTCCGGGACGTCATAAAGGACGTGGGCTACACCAAGCCCGAATACCTTTTCGACTACCGCACCTGCGGCGTTCTCGCCTCGATAACCGCGCAATCCCCGGACATCGCGCAAGGGGTTAATGTGAGCAAGGAGCACGAGCAGGGCGCAGGGGACCAGGGCATAATGTTCGGCTACGCGAACAGGGAAACGCCGGAGCTGATGCCCCTTCCAATAATGCTTTCCCATAAATTGGCGCGAAGATTGGCGGAAGTGAGGAAGAACGGAACCATTCCCTATTTGCGCCCGGACGGAAAGACGCAGGTAACTATAGAGTATAATGACCACAAGCCGAAGAGGGCGCACACAATAGTGGTCGCAACCCAGCACGATGAGAACATAACCCTTGAAAAAATCAAAAAAGATGTGATTGAACACGTGGTGAAGCCGGTCTGCGGCTCCTATTACGATGCGGACACCATAGTGCACGTGAACGGGACCGGAAAATTCGTCCTTGGGGGCCCCACCGCGGACACGGGCGTCACCGGCCGCAAAATCATAGTGGACACATACGGGGGAAGGGGCCACCACGGAGGAGGCTGCTTCTCGGGCAAGGACCCTTCGAAGGTGGACCGCTCCGGAGCCTACACCGCCCGCTGGGTCGCGAAAAACGTGGTCGCCGCAGGGCTCGCGGACATCTGCGAGGTGCAAATCTCCTATGTGATTGGAATGGCAAAGCCCCTCTCCGTTTTCGTGGACACAAGGGGAACTTCCAAGATTCCCGTGGAGAAAATAGAAGAACTGATCAAGGAGCACGTCTCCTTCAAGCCCGCGGACATGATAAGGAACCTGGACCTGCTGCGCCCGATCTATAAGAAGACCGCGGCATACGGCCACTTCGGCCGGACGGAGCCGGAGTTCCTCTGGGAGAAAACCAATCTTGCGGAGAAACTGCGCTCCGAAGCCGGGCTCTAAGTTTTCCTTTTTATTTTTCTATTATTTCTTTTCCGCGGGAACCTGCCTGAAGAAATTTATCTTTCCCGCCTCTTTTCCGCACTTTGCGCACATCACAAGCAATTTGTCCCCTTTCCTTTCTATTTTCCCCCCGTCCGCGTTTATCTCGAAATCCCTCCCGACTATATCAGAATATATGAAGATCTCATTTCCGCATTTGCACTTCAATTTGCCTTCCATAGCCGCACCTTCAGTTCCAACTTAACAGACCCTTTTCTTTTTAATCCTGCTCTTCCCTTATCCCACAAGGTGTTTGCATGAAAAACAAAATACTTGCGGTCGTTCTTGGTTTGGTTGGCGCAATCCTGGTGCTCGCGAGCCTTTATTTTGCGATAAGCTATTTCAGCTACCTGGGAAAGGTCATCATAGAATTCTTTTCCGCGAACAACATGAACAACCTTGCCTCCTGCGGGATAGTCGTCCCTGCCGCGTTCACAGAAATCCGGGACCAGTTCCCGACAACCCTGATACCCATGCTTTATCTGGGCATCCCGCTGTTCCTTGTGGCAATATCCTTCATAATGTTCGGCAGCGGATATTTCTACGGAAAGCACTCCATGGAGAGCGAGGCCGAGGCCCGCAGGCAGAGGGAGGAGCACATACAGCGCGAGGTCGAAAGGAGGGTCGGCGGAAAGGCACAGGCCCCGCCTTCCACAAAGCCCATGGCCCAGCCCGAGAAGCCTCCAGCGAAGCCCCAGGAAAAACCGGTTTCCAAGCCGCCGCTTCAGCAGAAGAAGTGATGGCCCACACAAAACCCTTTTCTTTTTAATTATGCTCTTCCTTATTCCCACAGGTGTATATATGAAAAACATGCTGTTTGCGGCTTTCCTTGCCGCCTTGGTGATGCTCGCGGGATGCGGGCAACAGACCCCTCCGGGGGGAGACGTTGACGAGCACGGATGCATTCCCTCCGCAGGATATGAGTGGTGCGAGGCGAAGCAGAAGTGCCTGAGGCCTTTTGAGGAGAACTGCACCGAGGAGCTCATCGGCGGAGACACCGATGCGCACGGCTGCCTCGTGGCTGCCGGCTACTCCTGGTGCGAGGCCAAGCAGAGGTGCGTCCGCACATGGGAGGACCCCTGCGTTGCCGGAACCCACGATTATGCGTGGGCGAAGGGAATCGCCGAGTCCAGTTCCTGCATGGAAAAAGGAACCCTGAAGGAGGAATACACATTCAATGAGAACTCAAAAACATGGTGGATAGACATGGAGGTGGCGAACGCGCCGGGATGCGCGCCCGCCTGCGTAGTATTTGAGGAGAATTCCAGCGCCGAAATAAACTGGAGGTGCACGGGTGCTCTTCCGCCTAGCGAGCAGACATGCGTTTCAGAAACTACAGCTGAGTACCTCACCCTTGAGGACGCGAGGGCCATCGCGCAGGCCAGCCTGGTCTGCACCACCGAAGGAACCCTTAAGGCCGATGCGACTTGCAACTCCGGCACCGGTACCTGGTGGATAGACATAGACCCGAAGCTTGTGAGGCAGGGATGCGCGCCCGCGTGCGTGGTGAACGTGAACTCCCGCACCGCCGAGGTGAACTACAGGTGCACCGGCCTCATGCAGGGCCAGGAGCCGCTCCCCGCGATAAACGAGGGGGGCAGCGCGTGCACCTTTGCGGCGAACGGGAAGACGATCAGCCTTGCCCGTGCAAGGGAGGTCGCCAGCTCCAACCACAGCATCTGCAGGAGCATAGGGACCCTGAAAATGGGAGAGTACCTCTGCAAGAGCGATGTGGGCGTCATATGGTTCGGCATAACCCCCACGCTCCCGAACGAGGGATGCTCCCCGCAGTGCGTGGTGAACGTAAATTCCGAAACCGCGGACATTAACTGGAGATGCACCACCGAGTGAATCTCCTTTTTCCCTTTTTTCCTCTTTTCCATCTTCTTTATAATGTTTATTTTCATTCCTAATCCATGCAATTTTATAGTAAACGCGTTTTTGTCTGGATTTTTGCGCTCATTTTCTTTTTTGCGCTTGCCCCCTCCCCCGCGCATGCGGCGGAAGGCGACTACGATGACGACGGAGTGATGGACGGAAAGGATAATTGCTATGACGTCTACAATTCAGGGCAGGAGGACATGGACGAGGACGGGATAGGTGATGCCTGCGACTATTGCGACGACAACGACGCGGACGGCGACGGAGTCGTGAACTGCAAGGATGCGTGCATGTATGAATACGGGACCGGCATGGACGGCTGCCCCGAGGCCCCTCCAGACTATGATAAGGACGGCGTCCCTGATGATAGCGACAACTGTTATGATGCTTATAACCCCAACCAGAAGGATGTTGATGCGGACGGGATTGGGGATGCGTGCGACCCATGCGACAACCGCGATTCGGACGGAGATGGAATAGAAAACTGCTATGATGATTGCCCGGATGATTTCGGCCCCTCAAGCAACAACGGATGCCCTGTTTTCGAGCAGGATATGGACGGAGATGGCATTCCTGATGCAGAAGACACATGCGATGACCGCGACCCAGATAAAGACGGAATCCCCAATTGTAGGGACTCCTGCCCCACCCAGCCGGAAACCGTTAACGGCTACCTGGACGGGGACGGATGCCCTGACACCCCGCCCGTTTTGGTCGTCACAACAACGGCGCCTCCACCCCCCCTGCTGATAAATTTCACATTCATATTTGATACGGGCGGAGGGAGGAACAATTTCGTGAGGGTTAATTTGCCCTCCCCGGCCCGGCCCCCGTTCCAAATCAGCCTTTTCATAGACAATGTTTCAAGGGGCGAATGCACAAACACGCGCACGTGCACCTTCCGCATCCCGGACCTCACCCCGGCAAGCCTTGTCGGGTTCATATTCGTTAATTCAAGCGGGAACCAAAGCACAGGTGTTCTCGCCACAGGATTAATGGTTTCCCCTAATATGTTCAGCGACCCGGACAATGACAGCCTCATCAACCTCGACGACAACTGCGACAATCTCGCCAACCCGGACCAGAATGACACGGACCGGGATGGGGTTGGAGATGCCTGCGACCAGTGCAACCTTTTCGCCCCTTGCGGCGGCTCTGTCGTGGATAGATATGCTGCCTGCGGAACCAATACCCTGGCCGTGCGCTGGAACGATGCAGAGTCCTACTACGACAGGATCTACGACAGGGTTGGAAGCAACGGGTGCGGCTGCAGGGATAACGATGGAATGAACTATTTCGTCTCCAGCTACACTGAGGGAGAATCCATTTCTTGCCTCCCCTCCACAGGATACACCGGCGCGAGGCGCACTGTCGGCTACGCTGCAGCGAGCAACTGCAACCGCGCAGGCTCGGACCGCTGCATAGACTCCGCAACCCTTTCCGAGGCATATTGCGGCACGAACGGCCCCTCCACAGTCACAATCCGCTGCCCCGAGGGATGCTCTAATGGCGCGTGCGAATGCCAGGACACGGATGGAGGGATTCTCTATTATGTGCGCGGCGGACTGCTCGGCAGCCAGGACGAGTGCCTTCCGGACAACCGCACCCTCACCGAATACTATTGTTCCATTTCCGGAAACGGCTCCTTCCAGATGGTCGGCTCAAGGGATTTCCGCTGCCCTTATGGATGCGCCAACGGAACTTGCATTTGCGCGGACACGGATGGAGGGAGGAATTATGATGTGCGCGGCAATGTCGGATTCCTCCAGGACTACTGCCTTCCCGACAACCGCACGATTGTTGAATATTCCTCAACCCTGAGCGGAAATACCTGCAACCTCATCAACCGGACATATGTTTGCGAGGGCAGCTGCCGCAATGGCGCCTGCCTTCCGCCCAGCTGCAGCGATGGCTTCCGCAACCAGGACGAGACGAACATTGATTGCGGCGGCATCTGCCCGAGATGCGGCATGGTGAGGATAAACGGAACACTTATGTATGCGGATAGCCGCGGCCCCTCAGGAAACAACCTGAAGGCGATAAGGAACGTTGAGGTGAAGCTCACAACATATGATTATAGCGGTTATGCCGCGCAACCCATGCCCACGAGCTGGACCACGAACACGGACAGCCATGGCAACTTTGAGTTCATAATTCCCAGGAGCCCGGGCACGGGCTACGGAATAAGGCTCAAGGCCTACAATTGGGCGGCGAGGGTGGAGAAGGACTTCGATGGGGACAACGAATACGTTTATTTTGAGAACATGCGGACAGGGAATTACGATACCCTCATGCTTGTGAATGCAACCGGGCAGGTGGATGCCGGCGTGTTTGTCGCGCGCCAGACTTATAGGGAGTTATATGAGAGCAACCGCCAGCACGACATTGACGGAAGATGGTATGAGGACAGAACTAAGGACCTGCCGAACATGCATCCTTCCATCATGATGGGCACCGCCGGCTATTTCAACATGATAGAGGCGATCGCAATGGCGCGCGCGTGGGCCGACAGGAACCGCAACGATGACGACACCATCACCCAGGCGGACATCCAGTACCCTGATAGCGTGGACACCCCGATGTACAGCACCTTCTGGTGCGAGATAGACATGCCCAGCAGCTTTGGCGGTAGCGACCCCTCCCTTATCGATGAGCCCGCCATACATGAGTTCGGCCATGCGCTTGAGGACGACATCTCCAACATAGACTGGACCGGCGGTGCGCACTCCATATGCACAAACAATGATGAGGAGTTCGCCTGGAACGAGGGTTTCCCTGAATTCTTCGCAGGCTTCATAGTGAACAAATACAGGAACGACCCCAACTACTGGCTGGACGCGCGCTCAGGCACATTCACCAGCCTCGAGGCCCCGGACTGCGGCACCCTTAACAGCAATATTGAGGGCGCGGTCGCGGCAACACTCTGGGACTTTGTGGACGCCCCTGGCGGCGCATACGAAGGCTCGGTTGTTGAATCCTTCGACAACATCGCCACGGGCGAGGGCGGCGCATCAGTAATCTTCAAGATATTCGATGATGAGATGGACAATCTCGTCGATGCGCCGGACATCTGCGAACTGGTTTGGGAGGACGGCGGATGGAAGGCAGCCTATCGCGGGAGGTCGGAAGCGACGCTTATAGACCCGATTCTGGCCCACTATGGGATAACCCAGGCGGCTTGCGGGTGATCATGATGGATAACAAAATGACTATTATCTTGGTTGTGGCGGCCGTGGTCGCAATCGCGGCTTTGGTTTTTGTTATGAAAGGGGCTGGGGTTCCTCCCACCGGACAGGAGCAGATTCCTTCGGGAGGCGCCTATACCACCGAGGACATGACCCAGATGCGCATGGACGCAAACTCCAGCAGCCTTGCAATTTTGGAGGGCATTATCGCCGGAACAGGAGATAATTACACCCGCGAAAGGGCGGTGATTGCATATGCCGATATCGCCCTCCGCACCGGAAATGGGGAGGATGCGCTCAATTTCCTCAAGGGAGTCGCCTACAATGAACAGAACGACGAGGTTCGCACCTCCGCCTACACAAACTACTATTGGCTGAAGGAGGGGATGGGCAAAGGCGCCCAGAGCGAAATGGATGTGGAGGTTTCCGGGGATCTTCTCACCGGGAATAATATCACAATTCTTGTGACCGCTTTCACAAACAGAAGCGCCACAGACCCCGCCAAGATTTCCTGCGGCGCCCAGGACCTTGCTGAACATAACGTTACAACCGGTGGCGCGCCCGGAGTCGGGGTGATAGTCAACGACAGCACTTCCGGGATAGGCGCATTTGCGAAAGCGCAGGTGCTTCCTCCGGATATGGTGAGGAGGGACCTTTCAGTAGGAGTCCCTGTTTCCGTCCCCTTCACCGTCAATTTGAAGGAAAGCGGCCAAACCCTGGTGAAATGCAGGGTTGAGGTTAGGCACGACCGCCTTGATTACGATGAATTGGAAGAATGGGTTTACCTTGATATCGGGCCCGAGAATGGCACATACACAATAAGATGATGGTGGAAAAATGAAAAATTACATCCTATTCGGAATCCTTTTGCTCGCGCTTTTCGGATGCGCTTCCCAGCAGCCTGCAAGCAACACTCAGCAAACTAACGGCACCCAATCCATTGCATCCGGGAACCCTGTGGTCGTTCTCGAGACCTCCAAGGGCAATATAGAAATAGAATTGTACGCGGACAAGGCTCCCATGACCGTGAATAATTTCCTGATGTATGTGAACGAGCATTTCTATGATGGAACTGTATTCCATCGCGTGATGGACGGTTTCATGATTCAGGGAGGAGGCTTCA
>JACCLI010000087.1 GCA_013425455.1 Microcaldota archaeon
GATATGCTGGAGAACGTGAGGCAGATTCCGGCTTGGGATGCCATGAAGAGGGTCAACAGGCTGTGCCTCATCGCCCTGGTGAGGGCCGAAGTGGGCGGCGACGCGATGCCGATGCTGAGGGAGGCGGCGGTGGCTGCGGATGCGCAGGGGAACAGGGTTCTCGCCGCGGAGCTCATGGTGCAGGTTGCGGAGGCGTTCTGGAAAAGCGGGCTGGACCCATGGTCAATAATGGACATGGCCTTCAGGTGCGTCATGGAGGCCCCTGAAGGGAGAGACAGGGAGGAGGTTCTCGCCGGGATAGCCTATTCCTACGCCGTGCTCGGGGATTATCCGAGGGCAGAGAGGATAATGGAGATGATAACCGAATTCGAATTGAGAAAAAGCCTAAAAGAAGGCATGGATAAGCTCATTTCCTCTCCGGAAGCCGAAAAGTAGGGTTCTCATCGTCCTGGCTGCATTCCCTTTCTTCCTGCACAAGAATCTCCAACGCATCTGAAGCTAAGCGCATGACCATTTCATTTTTGCTTGCGGCCGCCTTTTCAAGTGCGGCACGTATCATCCTCTGCTTCGCCTTGTCACAGGCGCCCCGCATTTTTATTATCTCAAATGCTATGTTTGCCCTCAGGACAGGGAGTTCCTGCTCGTTTGCAAGCAGGGAGGAAAGCCCGGCTACGGCCGAAAGCAGCGTGCGGCTGTTCTCGGGGCGAGATGAGAGGGAGACGAGCGCCTCCACGCAAAGGTTCCTCAACTCGGGCATTTCAACTCCAGTTTTGAGTATGCTCAGGAGCGGAAGGGCTGCCTCTTCGCCAAGCGAGGAAGCCTCGTAGACATCGCCCATCAATAGCAGTGCAAGCACGCGGTCGTAAGTCCTCATGCTGTCGCCGCAGATTTCCAGGGCGGATTCCGCCGCTGCAAGGCGCATGACAAACTCCTCCCTCTGGTTTTCTAGAATCCTGAATAGCACAGGCTTTGCTGAGGAACCCATGTCAGATATTGCCTCGGGGTTGCCTTCCTTCAGGGCCGCCCTCACCTGGGCCTCCCCGGCGTTGGAAGGGCCGTTTGCCTTTTCCGCACCAAGCGGTGGATAGCTTTTTCTGGGCGGGTTTGTGGAGACTCTCTTCTCGGCTTCGGTTTTTTGCGCTGGCATATGTTAAGTATATGTGGTGGAAAGTTTAAAAAGAATGGCGCATTTAAAAGCATAATTATACACATTATATGCTATGGGTGTTCGGAAAGCAGCCCCACAAATGCAGGTGAGTGTAGGAAAACTCGAGCGGATAAGGCAGTGGTGGAGGCGACGCAAGGTTGATGGATGCCTAGACCTGGATGAGAAGAAGGCGGCTAAAAAGCTTGCGAAAATGAAATTCCCGCCGCTTCAATATCTTATTGAATCCGTTGTAAGGATGGATGAGAAAAGCGGGAAGGCGGCGTATCTGATTGGGAAACGTGCGGAGAATGGCGCAGATTGCAGGGAAGCGGTGATGCCGCTGTATGGATTGCTTCAGGAAGGGGATGATTTGCAGAAAGGCAATTCCGCTGTTGCGCTCGCGAGAATCTGGACGGAGGAATCCATTTCCAAGCTTGTTGCGGCGCTGAATGACAAGAACCACATTTCGAGGAGGTTTGCAGCTGTTGGGCTGGGGATGGCCGGAGTGGAAAACCCGCTTGCGATGAGGGCGTTGAAGAAGGCGGCGGAGAGCGATTGCGACCCGGAAGTGCGGAAGCTTGCGCAGAATGCGCTCAGGCAGATTGCAGAACTGCAGTAGTAACTAATTTTAAGTTTGCATACATGAATTAGGCGGGAATGCTTATGAAAATCATTCAAAAGGAGAAGGCGATATTCGAGATGGAACGCGAGGGGGAGATGAAGGTCCCGGGAATGATATTTGCTACTCCTTCCATGATGGAGGGGATGAAGAAGGACCGCACCCTCTGGCAGCTGGGGAATGTCGCGCAATTAGATGGGATAATCAAATCTGCGATGCTGATGCCCGACGGGCACGAGGGATATGGGTTTCCGATTGGGGGGGTTGCGGCTTTTGATGCGGAGGACGGGATTGTTTCCCCTGGAGGAGTGGGCTACGACATAAATTGCGGAGTAAGATTACTGACTACGTCGCTGGATGTGAAAGAAGTAAAACCAAAAATACGGGAGATTTGCGATAAGCTTTTTGTCGATGTCCCTTCGGGCGTTGGGAGCGAGGGGAAACTGAGGGTTACGCCTGCCGAGCTGGATGAGGTATCACAAAACGGGATTGATTGGGCGATTGAAAAAGGATATGGAAGGAAGCAGGATAAGGAGCGCACGGAAGAGTATGGAAGGATGGCTGGTGCGGAGCCTTCGGTTGTTTCGCCCACCGCGAAGAAGAGGGGGAAGGCGCAAATTGGGACGCTTGGAGCGGGAAACCATTTTCTTGAAGTGCAGGTCGTGGAGAAAATCTTTGATGAGAAGGCCGCGAAATCATTTGGATTGCATGAGGGGATGGTTACGGTCATGATTCACTGCGGCTCGCGCGGGTTCGGGCACCAGATTTGCAGCGACCATCTGGAGAGCGTGATGGGCGCGGCAAAGAGATTGAATTTGCCGATGCCGGACCGCGAGCTCGTGTATGCGCCTTTGCGCGAAAAGGAAGCGCAAAATTATTTGAAAGCGATGAAGTGCGCAGTGAATTATGCGTTTACTAATCGACATGTGATTATGCACTGGGCGCGGGAGAGCTTTGATTCTGTTTTTAGTGAGGGCACCGGGGAGAAGATGGATTTGGTTTATGATGTGGCGCATAATATAGCTAAAGAGGAGATGCATTCCGTGGACGGGAAGAAAAGAAAATTGCTTGTGCACAGGAAAGGCGCTACACGGGCATTTCCGAAAGGGAGAGAAGAACTTCCTCCACTCTATAGGAATGTCGGGCAGCCCGTCATAATTCCGGGAAGCATGGGCACCGCGTCTTATGTGCTGGTTGGAAAAGAACGCTCACTTGAATTGAGCTGGGGAAGCACCTGCCATGGGAGCGGAAGGACGATGAGCAGGCATTCCGCAATAGACAGGCACCGCGGGCAGGATATTGCGAAGGACTTGTGGGGGCGCGGGATTTACGTGCGCGCCACGGATAAGAAAACGCTGGCTGAAGAGGCTCCCGATGCATACAAGAACGTGGACGAGGTCGTGAAAAGCGTGGAGGAGGCCGGGCTGAGCGGGATTGTTGCGAGGTTGAGGCCCCTCGGTGTCGTGAAGGGGTAGGTTGTAGGATTAAAAACCCTTTTTCCATTAGATTAATCAGCATGATTTCGACCGGTGAAGATATGAAAGACTCAGAAGAAAGTGTCGACAGCAAAATAACAAAGGTACAGACAATTTTTGAATACAGGTGCGGGGACGCACGCGACCGTGGCGATACGGAGAGGCGTGTCGCGGACGGCATGATTAATCAGTATGAAGCCGTAGGCATACGTGTCATAAGGAAATCAATAATCGGGGCAGGGGTTTTCGCCACGGCTGATGTAATAGACGGCATCATGAGGGGGATGCACAGGAAAATAGCAAAGGGGATGGAAGAGATGTGGTGGCCGTTCAGGGATGCGGCGCCAGCGGGATGGATCCCGATGGATTTCGTGCTGCAGGTAAACACCCATGCGGACGCCTCGCTCAGGGAAGGCGCGGACAAGAATGCGGCCGTGCACCCTGCATCCGATGTTGTTTTCAAGAAAGAATCTTCAATAAACTGCGGCATGGGCCATGCCTTGGACGTTTACAGGGACCTCATGGAATTCGTCAAAGGGAGGCTGGAGGTGAGGGCCGGGGACAGGATCATAGTTGTGCACGACGAGGACAGCATGCGCGAGTTCCTCAGGGAGACCCACGCATTCGAAGGGGAGGACCCAAGGGCATTCATAAAACCAATTGAGAACCATGTGGAGCATGTGATGAGGCAGGCGGGCAAGATAGAAGCCGCCCTGGCTGGGCCGAGGCCGGGGGAAGCGTGCCAGAGCGTAAACGTGCTCGCCGGATTCCAGCTCAGGGACGTGGACTGGACCGTCAATGCGGGAATAACCAACTATAGGACGGGCCAGGTCATAAGGATAGACGGGAATTCCAAGGTTTATACGATAATGGACGACATCGCGAGGATGACCGAATCAATACTAGCAATGCTTCCCAACAGCCACCCGGAGAAAGCAAGGAGGGTGGAGGCGCAGAAGCCGGATGCGCTCCTCCTCTGTTCACCGAACGTGCCGCATCCCCGCAGCACCCTTCTTTCCGTCAACAGCGATGGCGCGCGAGTGGCAACCCCGGGCAGCGTTTTCGCATTGAGCGGTTATGACATCACTAGCCCGACATATCCGTTCGGCCCATACAGGGTTTTGAGCATATTCTACGCAGTGAAGCACCTCGGGGTAAGGGACCTTTATATCCTGGGCGATGGGGAAGGCGAGGTGAACTCCATGGAAGTCAAGCTCAGGAGGGATCCCATATGCAGGCTTATCATAAAGGAGTTCGGGGTGAAGGTGCACAAGATTGACAATGAGATGGTCGGCCGCCCCAGCTCCATGCCTCCGGCAGACCCTTTTGCGAAGGATGCGATTATTGAGGGAAGGAGGGCGTTCTTCAGGAACCTCCATCCCCAATCCCCGCTGAACAGGCTTCCGCAGGAAAGGCTGAAGAGGCTCTGCACGGCGTAGTGGGATTTTCTTTCTTCTATTTTCTTTATTCTAATTTATTTTTCTTCTATTTATCATAGATAATGGGCAGCGCTTACGCTAAGGGATTTTGCGAAAAAATAATTCGCACGCTTCAAGGCTTATCAAAGGGGATAATGAACTACACTTCCACTTCCTTGCTCCAACTAACTTTGTCCAAATTATGAAAATTTGGAGGTGATCTATCCGCAGGTTCCCCTACGGATACCTTGTTACGACTTAGCCCTCCTCACGCAACATAGGTTCGAGCCTGGCAAGAACCAGAATCTCACCTACATCACATTTGGATGACTTGACGGGCGGTGTGTGCAAGGAGCGGGGACTTATTCACCGCGTGATGATGACACGCGATTACTAGCCATTCCAGCTTCACGAGGGTGAGTTGCAACCCTCGATCCGAACTAGGGATGGATTTAGGGGATTAGCGCCTCCTCTCGGAGTAGCAACCCATTGTTCCACCCATTGTATGCCGCGTGTAGCCCCGGTGATTCGGGCCATACTGACCTACCGTCGCCCACTCCTTCCTCCCACTTAACGCGGGCAGTCCGTTTAGAGTGCCCCCTGCTAAAGGCAGAGGTAGCAACTAAACGCATGGGTCTCGCTCGTTGCCGGACTTAACCGGACAGTTCACACCACGAGCTGACGATGGCCATGCAACACCTCTCGGCTCGTCAGGCAAGATCTTCAGTCTGGCCTTCATACTGCCGTCGCACCGGGTGAGGTTCACGGCGTTGTATCCAATTGAACCGTAGCATCCACGGCTTGTGGTGCTCCCCCGCCAATTCCTTTAAGTTTCAACCTTGCGGTCGTACTCCCCAGGCGGCAGACTTAACACCTACGCTACAGCACTGCGACAGATTAAATCTGGCGCAACACCACAGTCTGCATCATTTACAGCTGGGACTACCGGGGTATCTAATCCCGTTCGCTCCCCCAGCTTTCGTCCCTCACCGTCGGACACGTTTTGGCCGGGCGCCTTCGCCACTGGTGGTCCACCTAGGCTCAACGGATTTTACCCCTACCCTAGGTGTACCCCTTACCTCCCCCGCTCCCAAGCCCGGCAGTATCTCCTGCGCGCAGTGGAGTTGAGCCCCACTATTTCACAGAAGACTTATCAGGCCGGCTACGGACGCTCTAGGCCCAGTATACGTGGGTACCACTTGAGGCGCTGGTGTTACCGCGGCGGCTGCCACCAGTCTTGCCCACACCCTTATTCTCCAAGCTGTTTACACTTGGCAAAAGGCGGAAACTAAGTTTCCGTCACTCGGAGTTCCCCTGTCACGCTTTCGCGCATTGCAGAGGTTTCGCGCCTGCTGCATCCCGTAGGACTAGGGCCCTTGTCTCAGTGCCCTTCTGGGGGCCACCACTCTCATGGCCCCTAGAGATTATCGGCTTGGTAGGCCGTTACCCTACCAACTACCATAATCCCCCGCAGTCCCATCCCAAGGCGGACCGGCTCCAATTCGCCGGCCTTTTGGGCAATCAAGCATTCCAGCATAGATGGCCTATGTGGTGTTAGCCTCAGTTTCCCGAGGTTATCCCCCTCCTTGGGGCAGGTTGACTACGTGTTACTCAGCAGTGTGCCACCCTTGGAAGTCCAAGAGTAGACTTGCATGGCTTAG
>JACCLI010000034.1 GCA_013425455.1 Microcaldota archaeon
TTTGTGGTTATAAATTGGTTAATGTGTAATGTTTAAAAAGCCTTCCATACAGGATATTACTATGACTAATGCTACTAGAAAACCGGAAAACCAGGAAATGAAGGGCCAGTCGGAGAAGAAGGGCTTCGGGCGGGAGGAGCCCCTCGGGAATGGCAGATTCGGAACTATCTCAAAAGGATTTAAAGAAAGAATTATGCGCAACCTGCGAGACGCGGCCATCGCTGCCTCGTTGCGTTTTGGCTCCATAAAGGGTGTTCCAGAAAGCCCGATTGCGGCAAAGATTGATGGCGGGAAAGGCGGAAAGGAGATGGATGGGCCCGTTGATGTGGCGGAAGATAAGATACTAACCTTCTCTAGAGAGGATGATGGCTTTGTTAGATGCATGCGACTTGATGAGGAGCCATTTAGGGGGGAGAGAACATCTGCAATTCTGAATGTTGGGGAAGGTGTTTCTACCACAAGAGAGCTTTCTGTGACCCTTATGAGGATTGAGATGAAAGACGGCGAATACGTCGCAAAGGTGGCCGTATCTGCGCCATGGCTCGAGGGAGTCACATATGCGGATGTGAAGGACGGCGAGTGTGTCGTTGTGCCGTCTATTGAAGCGCCTGCTGCGGTGATAGTGGTCAGGAGCATTGAGCCGAACGTGCTATGTAGAGTAGATTCAACTATACAGATAGAAATTGTGGAATAACCTTTCTTCTGTTTTATTTATTGCACGCGCGCGAACGGAGGCTTTTTAAACATATCCCATTAAAATGGAATGCCACTAGCTAGCCTTATCCATTACCTGCGGAATTGCCAGGTAGCCTAGCCGCCCGGGTGTACCCTTGAAGAAAGAGAAACCTAATGTCGACGTATTGAAGCACCATCTTGTCCCCAAGATGGAGATAATGAAGGAAGAGGATAAGCAGGAGCTACTTGCAAAATACAAAATCGACGATAGCATGCTCCCGAAAATTCTGTCGGACGATGCCGCTGTTTCTGCGCTGGGGGCAAAGGTCGGCGACGTGTTGCGGATTCGCAGGAAAGACGAGACAGGAGATTACGACTACTACAGGCTAGTTGCCTGAGTGCCGAAGTGTTTCTAAGGTGAATGGATGGTCAATGCCTTGATGGACTCTTATTTCAGGACAAACAGCCTCGTGAAGCAGCAGCTGGATTCTTACAACCGCTTTGTTGAAACGGGGATGCAGGCGATCACCGAAAGGGTGGGGAAGATAGACACCCACGTGGAGGGGTTCTCCCTAAGATTGGGGAAGGTGCGCGTGGAGCCGCCGAGATTCTACGAGGTGAAGGGAGGGTACAGGCAGATCATGCCCGCGGAGGCAAGGCTGAGGGACATCACCTATGCGGCGCCGATGTTTTTGGAAATAGTCCCGCTATTCAACGGAATCGAGAGGCCAACCTATTCGGATGTTTACATCGGGGAAATCCCGGTCATGGTGAAGAGCAGGTTGTGCTATCTGGGAAGCATGACAAAGGAGGAGCTCATCGAAAATGGGGAGGATCCGGAAGACCCGGGCGGATATTTCATAATCAACGGAAGCGAGCGCGTGCTCGTGGGGATAGAGGACCTTGTGCCCAATAAAGTTATGACCACCGCGGAGACGAGCGGCGTGGTCGCGAAAGTCTTTTCAACACGGCACGGGTTCAGGGCGAGGTGCGTGGTGACGAGGACCACGGACGGGATGCTGAAATGCGAATTCCCGGCGACGCCCCCGGACCTTTCGCTCGTGCAGGTGCTGCGCGTGCTCGGGCTGGACAAGGACGCGGAAATCGTCGACGCGTTCTCGGGCGAGCCGATAATCAAGAACGATATCCTGCTCAACCTGGAAGAGGAGGAGAGCAAGAGCAGGGACGACGCGATACAGACGCTGAGCAAGAAGATATCGCCGGGGCAGCCCGAGGAGTTCAGGCTCGCGAGGCTGGATAATCTATTGGACACTTACCTGTTGCCGCATTTGGGAGTTGAGAAGGCGGACAGGAAGATGAAGGCCTACTACCTCATAAGGATGGCGGAGAAGTCCGTGCGAGTATCGCACAGGAGGATGAAGCCGGACGACAAGGACCACTATGCGAACAAACGCGTAAAGCTGGTCGGGAACCTGATGGAGGAATTGTTCAGGTATGCGTTCCAATTTTTGGTGAAGGACATAGTTTACCAGGCGAGCAGGGCGGATGCGCGCGGAAGGAAATTGCAGGTGCACACGCTCGTTAGGCAGGACACGCTCGTGGACAGGATCAAATATGCGATGGCGACGGGGAATTGGATTGCGGGGCAGACCGGGGTTTCGCAGCTGCTGGACAGGACGAGCAACCTTGCGACGCTCTCGCACACGAGGAGGGTCATCTCTCCGCTGAGCAAGAAGCACCCGCACTTCAAGGCAAGGGACCTGCACGGGACCCATTGGGGAAAACTGTGCCCGAGCGAGACGCCGGAGGGGCCGAGCTGCTCGCTGGTGAAGAACCTTTCGATTCTCGCACAGGTGACAAAGGGCTCGGACGAGGCGGAGATACGGGACGTACTCCAGAAATTCGGCATAGAGAAAGAGTGGAAAAAGTAGAGGGGGTTATTTTCATGGCCGAAGAAAAAAAGAAAAAAAGGAAAAGGGGGAAGTGCGCAATCTATGTGAACGGAAACCTCGTGGGTTTCCACCAGGACGGCGCGGGGCTCGTGGCGAGAATACGGGAAAAGAGAAGGACGAACGAATTGAATTACGAGACAAATGCGTTCTTCAACGAGAGGGCGAATGAGATTTACATAAACACGGACGCGGGCAGGGTAAGGAAGCCCTACGTGGTCGTGGAGAACGGGAAGAGCAGGTTCACCCAGGAAATTTCGAAAAAGCTGCAGGCCGGGCAGCTGAGCTGGGAGCACCTCATAAAAATGGGGGTGATTGAATACCTGGACGCCGAGGAGGAGGAGAATTCCTACATCGCACTCACCGAAGCGGAACTCGCCCCGGAGCACACGCACCTGGAAGGCGTTCCTTCTGCGATATTCGGAGTGACTTCTTCCGTGCTTCCCTACCCGGAGCACAATTCCGGGCCGAGGATTACGATGGCATGCTCCATGGCGAAGCAGTCGCTCGGGGTTTACGCGAACAATTTCACGCAGAGGTTCGACACGCGCGCATACATAATGTACTATCCGCAGCAGCCCATTCTGCAGACGGATGCGTACCGCGTGCTGAACATGGACAAGAAATCCGCGGGGCAGAACTTCGTGGTCGCCATCACCAGCTTCAAGGGATACAACATGGGGGATGGCGTGGTGATGAACAGGAGCGCCATAGACCGCGGGCTGGGGCGCGTGATGATGTTCAAGACCTACGAGGCGGAGGAGAGGCTCTACCCCGGAGGCCAGAAGGACAAGATAGAAATTCCCGGGCCTGACACGGTCGGGTTCAGGGGGGAGGATGCGTACAAGCACCTGGACGACGACGGAATAGTGCACCCGGAAAGCAGGGTGGAGGGGAAGACGGTGCTCGTCGGAAAAACATCGCCGCCGAGATTCCTGGAGGAGATCTCCGTTTTCGGCGTCGTGGAGGAGAAGAAGAGGGAGAGTTCGCTTTCGCTGAAGCCCGGGGAGAAGGGCGCGATTGACTCCGTGATGGTAACGGAGGCCCCGAGCGGAAACAGGCTGGTGAAGATAAGGATGAGGAGCCCGAAGGTGCCGGAGATCGGGGACAAGTTTGCCTCGAGGCACGGGCAAAAGGGGGTGTTGGGCCTTGTGCTCCCGCAGGAGGACATGCCGTTTACGAAAGACGGGATAGTTCCGGATTTGATTTTGAACCCGCACGCGATCCCTTCGAGAATGACCGCAGGCCACCTGCTGGAGACATTGGGCGCGAAGGCGGGCTCGATGGAAGGAAAAATCGTGGATGGAACGGCATTCACCGGGAACACGGAAGAGGATTATACGAAAATATTGAAGGAGCGCGGAATGGACGAGTACGGCGAGGAATGGCTGTACGACGGCATCACGGGCAAGAAGATAAGGGTGAAGCTATTTATCGGGCCGATTTATTACCAGAGGCTGCACCACCTCGTCTCGAACAAGATGCACGCGAGGAGCAGGGGCCCTGTGCAGCTGCTCACCCTCCAGCCCACGGAAGGAAGGGCGAGGGAAGGAGGCCTCAGGTTCGGGGAGATGGAAAGGGACTGCCTCCTCGGCTACGGCGCAAGCATGGTGGTGAGGGAGAGGCTCCTGGAGGAGAGCGACAAGACCCGGCAGTACGTCTGCCAGGAATGCGGGATGCTCGCCCACCACGACATGGTGAAGAACAAAAATGTGTGCTCACTGTGCGGAGGCAGCGACGTCGTGCCCATAGAAATGAGCTACGGCTTCAAGCTGCTGTTGGGGGAAATCCGCTCATTGTTCATTTTCCCGAGGATTATATTGAAGGACAAGGCGTGATGTGGTTCTCATGGAAGACATTGAAAAGGTAATTGGAAAGGTGAAGTTCTCCCTGTTCTCACCGGACATGGTGAGGAAGATTTCCGGCGCCCGCGTCATTATCCCGGACACGTACGACGACGACGGGTATCCGATTGACGGCGGGCTCGTGGATTCGAGGCTCGGCGTCGTTGACCCGGGGCTGCGCTGCAAGACCTGCGGAGGGCGCGTTAAGGAATGCCCGGGGCACTTCGGCCACATCGAGCTTGTGAGGCCGGTAATCCACGTGGAATTTTCCAAGTATATTTATAGCGTATTAAAGTCCTCCTGCCCGGAATGCAAGCGGGTGGTGGAGGGAAGCGGAAGGAAGGCGAAGGGCGAATGCCCGAACTGCGGGGCGAAGATTCCGGACATAAAATTCCTGAAGCCCGCGACGTTCTTCAAGGACAACGTGCAGATGCTCTCGACGGACATAAGGGACTGGCTGGCCGGAGTTCCGAACGATGACCTCAGGAAATTGGGATACGACCCGGACTTCGCGAGGCCGGAGTGGGCGATACTCTCCGTATTGCTTGTGCCGCCGGTGAACATAAGGCCTTCGATTACGCTGGAGAGCGGTGAGAGGAGCGAGGATGACCTTACGCACAAATTAGTGGACATAATTAGGATTAACCAGAAGCTGGAGGCGAACATAAATGCGGGTGCGCCGCAACTTATTATCGAGGACCTTTGGGAACTGCTTCAGTACCATGTCACCACATACATGAATAACGAGACCGCGAACATCCCGCCCGCAAGGCACAGGAGCGGAAGGGCGCTGAAGACCCTTGCGCAGAGGCTGAAGGGAAAGGAGGGGAGGTTCAGGTACAACCTGCTGGGGAAGAGGGTGAATTTCTCCGCAAGGACTGTAATTTCACCGGACCCGCGCCTGAGGATTGACGAGGTCGGGGTGCCCCCCGCGATCGCGGAGGAGCTCACCATACCGATGGAGGTCACGGATTGGAACGTGGAGGAATGCAAGAAGTACGTGCGCACGAAGGAGTATCCGAAGGCGCTCTACATACTTAGGCCCGACGGAAAAAAGCTGAAGATAACGGACGAGATGCGCGAGCAGATGGCGGAAGAATTGAAGATCGGATGGGCAATAGAGAGGCAATTGCAGAACGGGGACATTGTGCTTTTCAACAGGCAGCCCTCGCTGCACAGGATTTCCATGATGGCGCACGAGGTGAAGGTGATTCCGGGAAGGACATTCAGGCTGAACCCTGCGGTCACCGCGCCTTATAACGCGGATTACGACGGGGACGAGATGAACCTGCACGTCCTGCAGACGCAGGAGGCGCAGGCCGAGGCGAGATACCTGATGAAGGTGGAAGACCAAATCATTTCGCCGAGGCACGGGCACGCAATCATAAAGCCGCAGGAGGACCACGTTTCCGCATCCTACTTCTTCACCAAGGACGGGACCGAGTTCACGAAGGAGGAGGCGTCCAGGCTTCTTCTGATTGCGGGAATAAAGGAGCTTCCCAAGCCGAACAAGAAAGGGATGTACGAGGGAAAGAGGCTGTTCTCCCTACTCCTTCCGAAAGGGATGAACATAAAGGTGAGGTCAAAACTGGGGGAAGAGGTAGTAATCAAGGACGGGGAACTCCTAAAAGGCGCTGTGGAAAGCAGGGCGCTGGAGGGCGAGATGCTCGAGCAGATTTTCGTGAAGCTGGGCTCGCAGGCAGCGAAGGAATTCCTGGATAATGTGACAAATATGTGCCTGGAGGCGCTCTCCTGGAACGGAATGAGCGTTTCCATGAAGAACTATTCGCTGAGCGCGAACGCGGACAAGAAAGTGAAGGATATAGAGGACAAGGCGAACAGGGAGATAGAGAACCTCATCATGCAGTACAAGAACGGGAAACTGGAAAGGTCTCCCGGGCTTACGCTGAAGGAAACCCTGGAAGGAAACATAATGATGGTCGCGAGCAAGGCGAGGGAGGACGTCGGAAAAGTCGTGGAGAGCGACCTGGGGATGGAGAACACCTCCATCATCATGGCGAAAATCGGCGCGAGGGGAAGCCTCCTGAATGCAATCCAGATGTCCGCGATGCTCGGGCAGCAGGCAGTCCGGAGCAAGAGGCTCATGAGGGGATACAAGGGGAGGACGCTGCCCTTCTAC
>JACCLI010000068.1 GCA_013425455.1 Microcaldota archaeon
GAAAATTGAAATTGGAGGGCATAGAGGCTGAAATAAGCCCCTAAACGCAGGAACTGGAACCCTATAACAGGAAACCGGCTCTCCGCGCGGCTTTTTCGGCCGATTGCTGACGCGTCTCGTGCAAGAGGCGTGCCTAGCGGAGCATATCAGTGGAAACATGCTCCCCAAAAATATAAAAATCACAAAAAAGATATATCCAAAAATGAGGTGAAAAATATGACTGAATTGAAAGACAACCGGGCCCACAACCTAAGATATTTGAATTCAAAGAAATTTGACTACAAAAATAGAAAATCTCCGGCGTCCGGAAACCGGAAACCCGAGACGGAAAACTCTAGATGGGCCCGCGGAGATTTGAACTCCGGACCTTTCGATTATCAGTCGAACGCTCAAACCAGGCTGAGCTACGGGCCCTTAATAAGGAAATAATATGCTTGTGAAATGTTTTTAAAAGGAGACCTGCCCCTGGGATGCTGGAGGGTGTAGGTTTAAAAAAAGTGTTATGTAATGTATTCTTATGGCTGATGATGCTGGAAGCGTACGCGAAAAGCTGCAGGCGCTTTATCTCCACGCGAAAACGGACAAAAACGCCAGGGCGGCGCTCGGCGCGGAGCTTGACCGGCTCCTTTTCAAAACCGACAATCCCCACGAGGACGCGAGGGCGTTTCTTGTGGATATGCTTTCCGAGGCCCCAATCAGCAAGGTAAACGAGATGGCCTACAACGACCCGCATCCCGAGCACAGGAGGGGCGCGGGCATAGTGCACGTGACCAGGAACTCCCAGATCGGGGACAGGATGATAAGGAAAAACATGCTCAAGGCGGACGCCAAGGACGGGAGGCTGGATTCGTTCGCCCGCAACCTCGCGGGGCTTCTCCTCGTGAATCAATGGAGGGAGGAGCTAAAGCAGAATATGGATTTGGGGGCTTACAAGGAAGCGAAGGAGTTCATGGACAACGAGGCCGACTACCTGCGGGGGACGCGCGTGGAGGTGGCGAAGTTCCTGCTGGATTACTGCATAAGCGCGGGAAAGGCTTTCCCTGTAGTCGGAGAAATCGCCACGAGCGGGAAATGGCCGGATCTCGCCGATGAGGCGGGAAAATGGCTGGTTGACCATTATATAGAGACGAAGGATGTGGGGATGGCGAAACGGGTTGCGGATGCCCCGTTTACGTTGAGGAGCGTGAAGGCGTATGCGGCGAAAAGGTTTGAGGAGATAGGCTTCAGGCCAATTGAGCCGAGGATGGGAAAGGGCACGATGACCGGGATGCCGGCATGGAGGCCTGAGGGGATGATGGCGAGGATAATCGAGGTGAGAAGGGTTCCGCCTTCCCCTGAGCAGATAACCAGGAGGAAGATAACGCTCACGGGGCCGGTGAAATAGATGGCTGCGATAGAGATGAACGAGGCGGAACTGGTTGTGCTTGCGATTGACCTTGACAAGCGGCTCGGGGACGGGATGCTCCCATTGCATGAGATGCAGATAATCGCATTTTATCACCCGGAGGAGGAAACGCGGAGGCTCGTTGGAAAGGCGATCGTGAGGTGCATCCTGAAATCTGATGCTCCGGACGATAGGAAGGCGGCCATACTTTCCGCCATTTCAAAAGAGTGCAAATGCCATATAGAAGCGAGGGAGGGCGCGGGAAAGGCGCTCTGTGAAATCATCAGAAAGGCTGGCACGTGGGAAAAATCATACTCAATAGCCATGGATTCCAATTATCCTCCGGAAACCCGCGCGATGGCCGCGTCTGATTTTCTGGACAAATCTGATGGGAAGGAGGGCATTGCGGCGATATTGGGGTGCATGGACATCCCTGAGAAAGTACGAGAGGTGAAGGGCTTAAGTATTGTGGGGGAAGCGCTTGATAGGGGAAACTGGGCGCTCGTAGATAGGATCGTAGCGGAGAAAGGGATACCCCCGATACTTGCAATTTACATAAAAAGCAGGACTAGGAGTGGTGCGGGAAATCCGAGGTTTGGAAAGGGAAGGATTTCGGAACCTCCTCCTGAGGACATGACGCAGGCGCTGGAAAGATTGCCAACGAAAAGATGACTATTTTGTGAGGAGATAGGTGAGGATTAGCACTAATGCGATGAGGCTTGTGAAGAAGAGTATTTCCTCAATCATGGATAATGGTTATTCTTGCTGATTTTTATACTTTGCGCGGGAGAAACGTATATGAAAATAGTCATCGCGCTTGGGGGCAACGCACTCATTCTTCCGGGGCAGAGGGGGACCGCCGCGGAACAGATGGCGAATGTGAGCAAGACGTGCAGGCAGCTGCGCATCATTGAAGAAGAACACGAGATAGTTATTACCCATGGGAACGGGCCGCAGGTCGGGAATTTACTAATCCAGCAAAAAGAGGCAAATGGAAAAGTGGCGGAGATGCCGATGGACGTGTGCGGGGCGATGACTCAGGGGCAGTTGGGCTACTGGATACAGCAGGAGATGCGGAACGAGGGGCTGCATGCTACTACTATTGTTACGCAGGTGCTGGTGGATGCGAAGGACCCTGCGTTTGCGCACCCTACGAAACCTGTTGGGCCTTTCTACAAGGAGCCGCAGCCTGGGATGGTGCAGGATGCGGGTCGCGGGTATAGAAAAGTGGTTCCTTCGCCGATTCCCGTGGAGATTGTTGAGATAGATGCAATCAAAGCGATGATTGCGAAGGGGCTGGTGGTGATTGCTTCCGGAGGCGGAGGAATTCCGGTTGTGAAGAAAGGCGGAAAACTGGTTGGGGTGGAGGCGGTAATAGACAAGGACAGGGCGGCGCAGGTTTTGGCGAATGAAATATTTGCGGACGTGCTGATGATTCCGACTGCGGTTGAATCCGTGAAGATTAATTTCGGGAAGAAGGATGAGAAGGAAGTATGGGAGATGACGGTGGGGGAGGCGGAGAAGCACCTTGCGAACAAGGAGTTTGCGGAAGGGAGCATGAAGCCGAAGATAGAAGCGTGTGTTGCTTTTGTAAAGAAGGGCGGAAGGAAAGCGGTAATCTGCTCAATAGACCATATAGAGAAGGCGCTGGAAGGCAGGACAGGTACGACCATTCACTATTAGGGTTGGTAAGAGTCGAGAATCCTTGCCAGTGTGCCCTCATCATAAGATGGCGGGGATTCTTCCGTGAACTGGATAACATTCCCGTCCTCGCCCGTACATCTATCAAAAGAATCGAATTTTGCCCCTTTTTCTATCTGGAATATCCTTGCGTCCACCAGTTTTGCGTCCCACGCCTTGGAATCCGTATATCCCTCCTTGATCATCCTGAAGGCTTCCCTTTCCCAAGGTTCCAGTGTGCGCCCGAGCATTCCGCCCAGAACCTTCAATCCATTCTTCAGCATCAGCGCCTTCGCGGCTTCCCTTACGTCCTCGTGCTGTGCGGTGACCGCCAGGTATGCAACCGCCCCCGGGCAGGCCGACGCCTGTGTGACCGCGGCAATCCTCATCATCTGGGCTTCACTCGCGACGTACTTTAGTATTTCGCTTGTATTCGGGGACTGCCCGCCGTTCTTCCCCTTCACTCCCCCATCCGCTGTTTGGGCGGCTCCAGAACCAGTGCATACACGCATTACCATAACATTATTATGTGTGCAGAAACATTTAAATTCCCTTTTTATCACTCTTTTTCCTATGAATGCGAGAGAAACGGCATTTGCGCGTGCGAATGACAGAAGTGTTGGGGAACGGGCAGGGCCTGCCGCGGAATTCAGGAGGTTCCCACGGGTTTTTGATAAGCCGGGCAGGATGGAGATAGCTGGCGCCATTACTTTTACGGGATTGAACACCGCGCTTGAGTATGGGCAAGATTTCGTGGGCTCGGTTTTGTGGTATTCCATCGGCCTCAGCCTTATGGCTGCGGAGAAATTCTCTGAACTGACGGGGAATAAGAAAGGGTTTTAATCTCTCTTTACCAATTCTAGCCGTGAACGTTTTCAGGGGCCTTGAGGGAATACGGGGAAAGGGCGTGTTCAGGAACGAGGATGCCTTCAATCCGGAATTCCTTCCCGAGCAGGTGATTGGGCGAGAAGCGGAAGTACGCGAGATAGCATTCAATTTGAAACCCGTGGGGGAGAAGAGGAGGCCTACTTCCATGGTTTTGTACGGCCCTCCTGGGACCGGAAAGACTTGTTGTACGAGGCACGTGCTGAAGGAGCTTACGGAATATACGCAGAGGGCCGAGCCGATTTACATAAATTGCTGGAGGCATTCCACAAGAACGGCAGTTCTTTCTGTGATATTGGAAAAGTTTGATGCGATAATGCCGCGGAGGGGAATAAGCTCCGAGGAACTTTTGCAGAGGACTGTGGAATTAATGAAGAAGAGCGGCAAAATCCCCATAATTGTGCTGGATGAGGCGGACGCGCTCATAGACGAGGAGGAAAGCGGCATATTCTACGATTTGTTGCGCATGGGCGAGACGGAGAAAGTGAACGTTGGAGTGATTGCGATTACCAATAGAGAAGATATGCTTTCCCTGCTGGACAGGAGGATTAGGAGTTCATTGATGCAGGCCGAAGTGGAATTCGCGAGGTATACTCCCGGGGAATTGAAGGATATCCTAAGGGATAGGGCGAAGGCCGGGCTTGTGCCCGGTTCGTGGGATGAGGAGGCGCTGGGGGTTTGCGCGGCTTTTGCAGGGAAGAATGGCGGGGATGCGCGGATAGGAATTACTCTCTTATGGCTGGCGGGGAGACGAGCTGAAGCGGGAAGCGGGCATATTACGGTAAAGGAAGTGGAAGAATCCAAGAATAGGGTTTTGCAGGAGATAAAGGACAAGAAGGCGGAACTGCTGGATGAGAATGATAAGGAACTGCTTGAATTCGTGAAGGGAAAGAAGAAGGCGACGAGCGGGGAAATCTATTCCGCCTTTAAGGGAGTGAGCGAGAGGGCATTGCGGGAGCATTTGGGGAAATTGGAAAGCATGGGGCTTCTGGAAACCGAATCCATTACCGAGGAAGGGAAAAAGGGGAGGACGAGGGTGTTTAGGGCTAAATTATAGTGGAATGGCATGTTTAACTAAACTAAACGATATGTTTAAAAATATTAAACAACTTGTTTAATCCATGAAAACACTTATCTCGACAGGAGGCAGGAAAAAAATCCTTGAAAAAGTGCTCTCAAATCCTGGGAAACCTTACGGAGTGAGGGCGCTGGCAGCAACCGTGGGGGTTTCTCCGGGTGCAGTGTCCATATTCATGAGGGCTCTTGAAAAGGACGGAATAATGAAGAAGAAGGTGCCTGACCTCTCAAACCCGGAGGTGAGGGCGCTGAAGATTCTTTTCAACGTGGAAAAGGTGCGCTCAATTTACGGAAAATTGGCGAAGAAATTCAAAATAGCCGGAATGGGCGTCTATGGGAGCTGGGCGAAGGGCGAGAACACCGAGGACAGCGACCTGGACGTGTGGATCAGGGTGGAGAAGGAACCCTCTGCGCTGGAAACATCGGAAATTAGGAGAATCGTAAAGGAAGGGGCAGGGGTTGCGAACGCAAGCATATTATTTATTACTCAGGAAAGCCTGAAGAGAATGCGGGAGAAGGATAGCGTATTTTATTCCACGCTCTTCCATTCTTTCGTGATTGGGGGTGAAGGGATTGCTTGAATTTGATGGGTGCGTGAAGGCTGGGATGCTGAGGAAAATGCCCCCTTCGCAGGAACAGGCGCTGCTCAGCGTGGAGAAAGCCGAAGAGATTCTTGAGGATGCGAAAGCAAACCTTGAGGAGGGCAGGCACAACGCCGCCGCGATGCTCGCCTACGTTTCGATGCTCAATGCCGCGCGCGCCGTGCTCTTCAGGGACGGCTGGAGGGAGAAGAGCCATTATTGCATAACACGTTACCTTGAGGCAAAGCACGGGGATGTGATTGGAAAGGAAATGATTATTCTATTGGATGATTACAGGGATACGAGGCACGACGTGCAGTATTCCGCGGGATATAACGCGAGCCCCGAGAAGGCGGCGGGCATGGTGGAGTTTGCAGGGAAGTTTCTGGAGAAGGTTGAGGGAATATTGGAGAAGTAGGCAGCCGGGGCCCTCTGAAAATAGGTTATGCCAGATGGTTTTAAACCAAAAGGTATAATTTTTATAAATAACATATGTTATTTTAAAATAGCGAAGGAGCTGGAGAAGGAAGCGGGTGTTCAGGGCTAAGCTTTAGACTCTTCCCCCGCCTATGCCGCCGCCCCCGCCGCCGGAGAAACCTCCACCGAAGCCTCCGCCGAAACCGCCTCCACTGCTCCATCCTTTGCCGCCGCCCCCTAACCCAAAAAAGATCCAAAGCAGGATAAATATGTAAATGAAAACTTGGAACGCTACAAAGAATATGAAGATCAGTATCAGAGTAAAGAGTATCTTTTTTCCAAGATCCCAGTCAATCAGCTTGGCAATAATAGCAGCTATCACGGCAAAAATGGCGATGAGCACCAGCAGTCCATAAATCCATGCATTGGAAAACGCGCTGGATCCCTGCGTGGGGGGCTCTTCTGAATTCTCCTGCACTCCGCCGCCCATTACTGAGATTAGGTTCTGGTCAAGCGTCCCATCAGGCTGCGCACCTTCAGGCCCGAAATCAAATGCCACGCCATCCTTTGCCGCAGGCCTCATATCAGCTAAATTCCATGCAACTGTGCTTCCCGAAGCCTGGGGAGAGAAAGAGCGGGTGTATGAGATGGGCCCGTCCAAAATGGACATACTCTGCGGTATGGTAAAGCTGATGTCCACTGAACTATACCAGAAATAGCCCCTATGCGGAACTTCCCAATTATAGATGACGCGGAACACCCCGTCTCTGTTCTGGGCGAAACCCTTGACATCAAAATCAAGCTTGTATACCAGATTGCCGCCCCCATCGTAAACATTAGACTGGAAATTTTCAACATCGGAAAAGGATGTGTCAAACATCTCGCGCGTTGAGCTTTCCAAAATGGACTTTATCTCATCTGTTGTGTATTCGCCCTTTACGTAGTTCGCTCCATCTGGCATTGTAACGATTGTTATGATGGCATGGGCATCTCCGTTCTCTTGGATGGTCCATTCCTCCGCCTGCGTTTTTTCATAAATGGCGAATGAGAATGAAAGCAGCAAAATCAAGAATAAGGCTAGCTTCATTTTCTCACCTCAATCTTGTCCACCGCCTCAGCAAGGGCGCGCAGGGAAATAAGCATGGATTTTATTAGCGATTCCAGCTCATCATTACTTGGGTTTGCATCCTCATACTTTATCCCATATGCGAGAACTAAGGGATTGACGTCAATTCTGTATGCTTTTCCGAGTGATTCTAGCATGGATTTTTTGGCTGGGGGGGATTTTATTTCCTTGAGGAACAATAGGCCTTCGGCTAGGGGAGAAAGCGCAGCTACGGTGGAAGCCGCAAGCGCCTTGAGGCTTTCACGATTCCTGCGCACTTCTAGATATGACTGCCTGAGGTGGATCAGCTTGGAGCGGAGCTCGAACTCCAGCTGCTTTCTCACATCTGCCTTGGATATCTGCAGGCCAGGGAATGGATCTTTGCCGTGGATAAGTTTGTGGTTTTGCTTTATGCTCAGGAATTCCAGGGGAAATACATCTGCTGCGTCTTCCAGCTCCTCTTCTGTGAAAAGAAGCGGGGCTGAAACCCATGACCTCCTCCACCAGCTAAGCCTTACTGATGCTTTTTTCAGCGATTCGTGGTCGATTTTCTTCAGGATTAGTACGAAATTTATGTCGCTTATGCCCCTTTTGTATTCAGCTGAGGCAGCACTTCCGTAAAGAACTATGGAAACAAGATCTTTGCCAAAAATCCCAATCATATCACGCTTGAATTGGTCGGCAACTTCCCCCAAGTTTCCTGGCGCAAGGAATTTTTCGAACATGCATATATTTTCGATGGGATTATTTAAATAAGTGAGGTTGCAGGAAATTTTAAGTGGTCTTTTAAGTCAACACGCGTATTTATAAACAGTTCCAAGCATATTTACTCAATAGAGAGAAATCTCGCGCGAAGGCACCCATTTAAACCTTTGCGGAAGAAATCAACACATGGGTTCGGAAATCAAAGTAGGAGACGTAATGTCCAAGAATGTTATATCCGTGACCAGGGACGCCAGCATTGCTGAAGTCGCGAAATTGATGGAAAAGTACAATGTGGGCTCCATAGTCGTCGCGGACAAGAAAAAGGCCGAAGGGATAATCACCGAACGGGATATTGTGAGGAAACTCATAGGGAAAGGGAAGGACACGACCAAGGCGAAGGCCTCGGACGCAATGAGCTCCCCCCTGAAAGTGATAACGGCCGAGGCAAGCCTCGAGACCGCCGCGAAGGCGATGCGGGAATACAGGATAAAGAGGCTTCCAGTCATCAACGAGAAAAATGAGCTCATCGGGCTCATAAGCGAGGGGGACGTCATGAGGATATTCCCCTCCATCGTGGACCTGCTCGAGGAGCGGGCCGAAGTTGGACAAT
>JACCLI010000082.1 GCA_013425455.1 Microcaldota archaeon
AAATACGATTACCGGAAGGTGAACGTGCAGAAGGGGGTTCTGGCCACGGCCGAGGGCTCTGCCCTTGCGCAGATAGGGGACTCCAAGGTGCTCTGCAGCATCAAGTTCGGAGAGATGACGCCCTTTGCGGACAGGCCCACCGAGGGCGTGTTCATGGTGATGGCGGAATTCCTTCCGCTCGCCTCGCCCGTTTTCGAGTCTGGCCCGCCCTCGCCCGCGTCCATCGAGCTCGCGCGCGTGGTGGACAGGGGCATAAGGAGCGCAGAGGTCATCGACACCAAGAGCATGTTCATCCAGGAGGGCAAGGTCCTCGCGATTTTCATAGATTTGTATGTGATGGACCATGGAGGGAACCTCACGGACACAGCCGCGCTTGCGGCCGCGGCCGCCCTGGCGGACACGAAGGTCCCGAAGGTTGTCGACGGAAAGATAGTGCGCGGCGACTATGTCGGCCCGCTCAACCTTCCGGACAAGCCCCTCACGTGCACTTTCATAAAGGTCGGCGACCACCTTCTTCTCGACCCGCTGAGGGAGGAGGAGAGGGCGGGGGAATGCCAGCTCACCGTGGGGACGGTGGACGGATACGTCGTATGCATGCAGAAGTCCGGCCTCGGAAGCCTGAAAAAGTCCGAGGTGATGGAATGCGTCGATGTGGCCCTCAGGAAGGGGAATGAGCTCAGGGATTACGTTTAGGTGTGGCATATGAGAACCGCAAGATACGGAAGGAAAATACGCATGCTTTACGATAAGGCGGATGACAGCAGGAAGAAGAGGTACGAATGCCCCAAGTGCAGCAAGCGCTCCGTGAAAAGGGTCTCTTACGCGCTTTGGGAATGCCGCTCATGCGGTGCGCGCATGGCCGGCGCGGCCTACTCGCTCACGAGCGAGGGCGGCGAGACCGCGAGGCGTGTGCTCTCCGAAGAGAAAAAGAAGGGTGAGTGAGGATGGGGGAATACAACGAATGGCAGACCGGGAACAAAGTCGTGATCTCGAGCCTCAAGACTTTCGAGGTTCCGCCCACAGGCGCCAAGGTGCTTTTAAAGTCCAGGCCGCCCGTGGCGAATGAGATGGGCACGGATTAGATGCGCGCCTCCGGAAGGATAAAGGCCGCCTTCCCGGACGAAAGGTCCGCGGAGGGGGCTTTGCGCGCATTGAAGGGGGAGGCTGAGGCCTCCAGGAGAATAAACTCGCGGGTTTTCCGCGAGCGGAACGAAGTGGTGGTAGAGGCGGAGGGGACGGACATCGTCGCGCTCCGCGCTACGCTAAACGCGTATCTCCGCTACCTTCAAACCATAGAAGGAATTGACGGTGAATGAGATGGCTGACAAAGGGGAATTGGAAAGGGAGGTCATGCACCTGCAGAACTACGAGAGGCAGCTGCAGGCCGTGCTGATGCAGAAGCAGCAGATACAGATGCAGCTGAACGAGTCTAACCTTGCGCTTGAGGAACTGAAGAAGGCGAAGGGGGACGTCTACAAGGCGATAGGCAGCGTCATGATAAAGACGACCGCGGCTGAGGCGGAGAAGGACCTGAACGAGAGGAAGAACCTCATGGAGATGCGGGTGAAGACGCTCAGCGCCCAGGAGGAGAAGGTGAAGAGCGAGCTTCTCAGGCTTCAGAAGAAGCTGAAGGATGAGCTGGGCCAAAATGACTGAATTAAGGGAGAAATTCCTTTCTTTTCTTTCCAGCAACAGGGATAAGCGCATCGTCATCGTTTCCCATATGAACGCGGACGTGGATGCGCTTTCCTCCATCTTTGCGCTTCATTCTGTTCTTCCAAATTCCGAGATGGCGATTGATGACAGGATGGATGTTCCCGGGAAAATGTTTGCTGACTGGGTTGGCATTTCCCCGGAGAAGCTTTCCTCCTTCAAAAAGGAGGATTATGACGGGCTTATTATTGTGGATACAAGTGCTCCCCAGTTGGTGAAAAGCTCCGAGGGATGGCCCGTTTTG
>JACCLI010000019.1 GCA_013425455.1 Microcaldota archaeon
CAGCGAAAAGATTATGCCGGGTATGAAAAATGCCACGAACATCACGAATAGCAAATAGAATGGATTAAACTCTATCATAAGAATTCCCCGAAGTGATTTGGAGGAAAAAGGTTAAAAAGGCGAGAGAATCGCTCACATAAACTGGTCTATCAGGTTGTCCGAGACTGTTGCGCTGGAGGCGGCGACCATCTGCTGCGCCTCGCTCGGGGTCTTCGCCTGCCCGAAGAGGCTCGGCGACTTCACTCCCGTGACAATCGCGGTCACGCGGACGCCCTCCATGAACGCATTGGAAATCCTTGCGCCCATCTTCACGCCAGCCTCCTCCGCGAATCCGGCGGAAACGCCCTCCCCTATCTGTATTGCTTCACCAAGGGTGAGCTTCTGCCCCGCCTCTATGTGTATGAGCGCGCCGGTCGCACCCTCATAATCCACATCCAGCAGCGGGTGCTGCAAAGTGTTCGCGACCGCGTTCTTCACGAAGTCCGAGCCGCTCCCCTCGCCGATGGAAATCATGGCGAGCCCTCCGTTCTTCATGATGCTCTGCACATCCGCATAATCCACGTTCAGGAGGCTCGGCAATACGATGGTGTCCGCAATCCCGCGGACCGCCCTCGCCGCGACCTCGTCCGCCAGCTCCAGCGCCCTGTTCAGCGGAAGGTTCGGCGCGTATCCCAGCAGCCTATTATTATCTATAACTATGACGGTGTCCGCCTCCTTCATCAATTCAACGAGCCCCTCCCTCGCCTTCTTCACGCGGACGCGCTCTATGCTAAAAGGAAAAGTGACGACGCCAATCACAATCGCGCCCTGCTCCTTGGCCAGGCGTGCAAGCACCGGCGCCGAGCCCGTGCCCGTCCCGCCGCCCATCCCCGCAAGTATGAATACGATTTCATTCTCCCCGATAAGCTCGCGGAGCTTGTCCGCATCCGCCTCCGCGCAATTGCGTGCGACCGAAGGCTCGCCCCCTGCCCCCAATCCCTTCGTGACCTTGTAGCCGAGGATGTGCTTCTTGTGCGCCTCCGTGATTTTGAGGTGGGCCGCGTCCGTGTTCACGGCGAGCGTCCTCGCGCTCGTAATCCCCTGCTTCGTGATGCGCGAAACGGAGTTGCATCCCGCCCCACCCGCGCCTATGACCGTAATCCTTACATTCGACGGATCGGAGTCCTTCTCCGCGCCTGCGTTCGCAGAACTAGCCTTAATCCTTCCCTCCTCCACAACATCCCTAACGAGGTCGAGCATACGAGCACCACTAGTAGTTGTGGGATTAGGTTTTTATTTGTTTCAAAACGCGGAAAATCAGAAATAAAAATAGAAGAAGGGGAACCCGAAGGTTCCCCTGTGCTGAAAAATTCAGCCGAGCATGTCGAGGTCGCCGCTGAAGGACGGGAATCCGGATTCCTGAGGCTCGCTCATTACGTTCGAGCCGATGATGGATGCGCCCTTCACGCCGGTCACGATGGCCACTATCTCCAATTTGCCGTCGTAGTTCTGCATGATCCTCGCGCCCCACTTCACGTTGGCCTCCGGATCCATCTTCTCGGTGATGATTTCTCCTGCTTTAATCGCATCACCAAGGGACAGGTCCGCGCCTCCGGAAATGTGGATGAGCGCCCCTCTCGCGCCTTCGAAGTCAACGTCGAGCAGCCTGTTCTTTATGACCGCCTCGGACGCGGCAGTGACCTTGTCCGTGCCCTTTCCTTCGCCGACCGCGATGAAGCCCACTCCGCCTCCCTGCATGATTGACCTCACATCCGCGAAGTCGATGTTAATGAGGGACGGCTGTGTTATCGTCCAGACGAGGCCCGAGATCGCCCTTGCGAGGATCTCATCCGCAACCGCAAACGCCTCGGTCATCGGAAGGTTCGGCACCAACTGCACGAGCCTGTTGTTGTCGATGATGATGACAGAGTCGCAGTACTGCCTGAGCTTGTTTATGCTCTCGTCGGCCTTCTTCCTCCTTGCCCTTTCCAGTGCGAACGGGTAGGTGACCATCGCCACGGTGATTGCGCCCTGCTCCTTCGCAATCTGCGCCACAATGGGTGCCGCACCGCCTCCGGTTCCGCCTCCCATGCCTCCGCAGATGAACACGAGGTGCGCTCCTTCAAGCTCCCTCTCGATGAGAGCCCTGTCGACCTCAGCAGCCTTTGCACCCATCTCCGGGTAGCCGCCCGCGCCGAGGCCTTTTGTTATGCTCTTCCCGATAAGGACCTTCTTCGCCCTCTCGTGTACCTGGTTGAGGTGCTGCTTGTCCGTGTTTATTGCGACAAGCTCCGTGCCCTTCACGCCGGTTTTTATGAGCCGGTTTATGGTGTTGTTCCCGGCGCCCCCCACTCCGACAGTCACGATTTTAATGCTCTCGGAGCTCATGTCATCCACTTCCGCCACTTTCGGGGCGGACTCTCCAACTACAGATTTTATAAGGTCGTCCATATATATTCACCTTGTGGAAAAATTGGCGCTCGCAATCTTTAAATAGTTTCAATTCTCCGTCGTTATGCTCTTCATCACATTCGTTTACTCCCGTCCACTTCTTTTTGCCGCACCGAAGATAAGCATATAAATGTATTTACTGCATACATGCACATGGTCCGCGTAATAACCATCCGCGATGACGTTTACGCGCAGCTCAGCGACCTGAAGATAAAAAACGGGATGAGTTTCAGCGAGGCGATAGACCTTCTTCTCAAGGAAAACAACGTGCGCAAGAAGGGGCTTCTTGATTTTGTGGGTGTAATAGACGAGGGGGACATAGACCGCAATGCGTCCCTTTTCGCTAGGAAGGGGTGGAAGCATGACGAAGATATGCCTTGATACTGACGTGGTGCTTGATTTCCTGAAGGGCCACAAGTCCGCAGTGGCGAAAATCCGCCATTACGTTGACAACGACGAATTATCCATAACCTCGCTCACATTCTTCGAACTGGTCTCCGCGATAAAGAAAAAGGGCAGAGTCCTACCAATCCTCGATAATCTTACTCTACTCCCATTCGAGAAGAAGGCGGCGCTCCGCGCAAACAAGATACACGAGTCCCTCCAGAACCAGAAAATAGAGATAGGGATGAGGGAGCTCATAAACTCCGCGATCTGCATAGAGAACGGGGCCTGGCTCTACACCAAGAACCGCTCTTCCTACGAAGGCGTGGGCAGCGAGCTGAAGTTTATCTAATTCTTCCGATAGTACGCAAATCCAGCAAGCGCGAGCATTCCAATCAGTATGAAGGAAGGCGCGCCGCAAGGGCTCTGCACCTCTCCGCAGGTTATCGCCGCCTTCTTTGTGCACTCATCCGCTGCGGAATAGCAGACCGCGACGGAGCCCTCCTGGCAGTCCGCCCTTTCGTCTCCTGTGGCATATTGCGCTACGCACGAAGAAAGCTCAGAAGCGCACTCATCCACCTGCGTGCACTGGCCTGCTGCGTATTTGCCGCTCATTATCGGGTAGGATGTACTGGTGCAGCTTATCCCTGAGCTCCTGAAACCGTCGCTGCAGCTCCTGTCCATCTTCCCGTTCGCGTCGAACGAACATGAGGCGCAGGATTTCCTGTACGCATCAGCCGCGCAGTTCGCCGCAAAAGAAGCGCCAATCAATAATCCAAACAATGCAAGCACGAGCATCTTTTTCATGCGCCTATTGATTAGGAGAAAAATAAAAAGCTTGCCTAGCCGCCCTCTTCCTTGTACATCTCCCTTATTTCCTTCGTGGTCGTCACATCGTACGGCCCCTTGTCATCCCTAAGCCGCACCAGTCTCGGGAACCGCAAGGCAAATCCCTTCCCTTCCTCCTCCCCGCAGGTATGGACCGGGGATTTAGTTATATTATCATAAGCAATCTCCACAACTATTTTCGGCCTCACCCAGAAATCAGGCTGCATCTTAAAGTCCAAATCAGCGGGAGCATTCTTCGTCTTTATCTTTCCAATCTCCTCCGCAAATTTTCCCATC
>JACCLI010000032.1 GCA_013425455.1 Microcaldota archaeon
CTCCTTCATTCCCGATTTTGGACTTCGGATTGCCGATTGAACGGCTCGACGTCTTGCTATTATATCATTAAGAATGATGCTTGTCAAGTAAAAATCGCTGATTTTTGAAAACTTTTTTGTCCTGTCCTATTGCCGCCCGGCGAAAGGGATTGCGACGGAGAGGAACGAGAAAGTGGATCTGGAACTCAGGAGAAGGATGAGGGATGGGGGATGAGAGATGAGGGGAGCGGGGGAAGAACGAAAGAGGTTGGAGGTCAGAGGTTGGGAACGGCGGGTGGTGGAGGGTGCAGCGGGGAGAGTGGAGCGACGAGGAGGAAAGGCAGGAACGCCGACGCCCTTGACCGCAGATTGATCCTTCGACTGCGCTCAGGACAGGCACGGATGGTGCGGATGCTGTTTACGGCAGCATGATGTTCCGTGTATCCGCGTAATCCGCGCTATCCGCGGTTAAGGAAGTTCTGTTTTCTCTGGCCACGGATGGCGCGGATGGGGAGTGAACGGCGTGGAGCGTGGAGCGAGGGGAGGAACCGAGCGGAAAAAGGGGGTTGACAGGGGGTCTGCGGGGGTTAGAATGAGGGCGGAGCGGGGAGGCACATCTTTGTTTTGCAGCAACGGGGTCGCGTTGGTTTTCAGAACGCATTCCGGGACTGGCCTGGGTTGTTTCGGTTTCAGTGAGACTGCAATGAGTAACCGAAAAGTAGGCTGACCAATTTATCCGTTCAATTATCCGTCCGGTGTAGTACATGGGGCTTCTCGCGGCGGAAAGGGGGTCCTAGGAATATGGACTACACGCAAATCACACATCTCTTGAAAGAGCCGGTTATTGCTGCGTTGGCGGGCACCGTTTTGGGCGTTTTGCTCAAAGTTGCATATGACTGGCTTAGGGAAAAGAAACAGTTGGCTAATTTTCGCGCAATTCTTGCTCTTGAGATGCAGTCGAACCTGGAGTTGGTGGAGCCATATTGGGAAGAGGTTATGGGAGACCGGACAGCGCGAGACGAGAATAACTCTCAGCGATGCAGCAGGTTCTACAGGTCACCATTTCCGGCCTTTCAAGAGACGGCTTTCCAGGCACATATGCTCCTATTGTCTGCCTCCCTGTCTCACGAAAGAGTCAAAGCCGTCTTGCAGTTCTACGGGAAGCTATGCAAGCTGCGAGCCTTGAAAGACAAAAATCTGGAGGAATGCAGGCAGCACCCACTGGGAAAGTTTAGTCCCTGTGATGAATATCTACGAGAGGCCGATTCACTGATTGACGGCCTGCGGAAATCTGGTAATCCACTCACCAAATAGGTCGCGGGTGTTCTCGCCTGTAGGGGAGTAGGAGGGCGCGTGCTATGGGGACGATCAAGTTTGCGTGTCCGTGCGGAAAAACGGTTGAAGTCCCCTCGTCTTGGGCCGGCGCGTCGGGTAAGTGCCAAGCGTGTGGAAGGCTAATCAGTGTACCCCAACGCCAAAGCCCTCAAGTAACCCAACCAACAATATCTTCTAAGCCCTCCCAAAGCTCGCAGAGCGTCACCCGGCGCAGAGACCTGCCCCATCGCCTCAAGGTCACCAAAAGGGTTGAAGTAATTGCGGGAATCTTTGCGATGTGCGCTATCGTGGTTGTCTTTCTGGGCTTTTTCTTGGTGACGGTCATTCAGGAACATGAGCGTGCAGAGTATGAGCGGAATATACTCCGGAAGCAGGAGTGCCTTGCCCTGAAGGAATCTGGGGACCGCAGGGTTAAGGCCGGTGATGCCCCGGGTGCCCTGAGGGACTACCGGCAGGCCCTAGCAGTGGCGGAAGATCTTCGGGGGGGCGACAGGGATTCAATGGAGGGTGAGATTCAGAAATCTCTCGCGGTTGCGCCCATTCAAGAACTCTTGGCCGCAGAAAGACAGAAACGGTTGTTCATTGTCTTGCTGGTGGGATGCGTGGGGCTTGTTTTGGGGGGCGCTGTCCTAGCGGTTATTCTGCGTGTCAGAAGTACTCGTCGCCGCCGACAGGACATCGTGCAAAAATGCATGGCATTGAAGGAGGTGGGCGATTCAAGGGTGAATGGTGGAGATGCTAGCGGGGCTTTTGCTGCATACCAGGAGGCCCTTGGCATAATTGCGGCGAACTCCTTTCCAGGGACTCTCAGTCTGAGGGGCGATATTCTCCGTGCTTGGCAATCTCCTCTTATTCTGGAATGGATTAAAAAGCGAGATGAGGAGGACCGGAGAAGGGCGGAAGCCTTTGAGCAAGCGGAACGGGAGCGAGATGAGGAGGACCGGAAAAAGGCGGATGCCTTTGAGCAAGCCGAAAGGGAGCGCGCCGAAAAGGAGGCCAGGGAGCGGGCGGAAAGGGAAGCGAGGGACAGAGCGGAACGGGAGGCCAGGGAGCGGACGGAAAGGGAAGCGAAGGACAGGGATGAACGGGAAGCGAGGGAAAGGGCTGGTTGGGATGCCAGTGGAAACCGTGACATGGAGAAGCGCTATGGCAAGGTTTTGGGCCTGAAAGGTCCAGTTAGCCCCGATGATATCAAGCGCGCCCATAGGAGTCTCATGGCGCAGTATCACCCGGACAAGGTCAAGCATCTTGGTGAACAGCTTCAGGTGGTTGCAGCGCAGATGGCCAAAGAGATTAACGAAGCCTACGATTTCTTCCGGCGCAAGTACGGATTCTAGCGTGCAAATACCTTGTTCGCTCTTAGCAGGCAATCGTCAACTACATCGGATGCCACCGCGGCGAGCGTTGCGAAGGAGGGGCACAGCATGGTGAATTCGCACCACGATGATGAGGCGCGTTTGCAGCGCGAGGCGGCACGCTTCAGGTCCTACCCCAGGACCTGGGCTTTCTCCTGCTCATGGGCGCTGCCGTATTCGCCTTAGAGGTTGTCGTACCGTCTTTTTGGGATGTTGAGGGCGGAAGGTGGGCAACCATGCGTTGGAATTGAGTTGGAAGCGCGTCCGGAAGCCTTCTAGGACTTTTGCTTTGTGGCAGAAAGCGTTGATTCGTGGAGTGCGCGAAGTCCCCGGAGTGAGCTCGGGGATTGTGCGTCTCCCGTCGCAATTGATGTGTTCAACGGACGTGCCAATATGTGCCAATATACGTGCATAGTATTTGCTATATATATTTAGCACGTTACGAGGTATCGGTTCACGATGGCCAAACAAAAGTTGGCGAAATCGTGCTTCCGCGTTTGACAAAATGCAGGGATGTGGTATATTTTAAGTAGGGTAGGTTTTCAACGTTTATAGGATTAGTTGGGGCCGCAAGACGGCTTTCTTTGACCGCTTGTGAAGCTCGGGGGACACGGTACTCATCTAGTACGCCCCCTCAAGGGAGTTAAGTATGGTGTCCCCGTCGGAGAAGGAAGGTGTGCTATTCTTAGTTGAAAATTGAAGCGGCTCCCTGAAGCTGGTTTAATGACTTTGTGCGAGGCATTAGCCAGCCAGAAAGGAGCCACTGATGGGAAGGATAGCAAGGGGCGAA
>JACCLI010000074.1 GCA_013425455.1 Microcaldota archaeon
TGCGAGAGCGCCATTACCGGAACTGAGCCTGCCTGCACAAGGAAGTACATTCCCATTGCGCGGACAGCCGCGCTTTTCTCCGAAACGCCGTCCAGGCCCGAGATGCTGCTGAGATGCGCGGTGTTGCTCTCCGGATTAGCGACCGTTATCTCTCCCTCCCCGTTGAAAAGGAAGAGCGCGTCCTCTGTGAATGAAGAGGATATTGGCGGGGCTGGAATGCTTGCGAAAATAGAGTTGAGGAAATCGTTGCCCGGCAGTGTGGTCCTTCCCTGTGCAAGGTCCATCGCGCCCAGCGTGAACATCACATAATTCTCGTAGACTATTGCGCTCCTCTCCTCGCCGTAGTGCACGGTGAGCATCCTGCCGCTCTCCTCCTGCGGGAGGGTACCGAGGATTATGGAATTTTCTTCTCCTTCCCGTTTATAAGAGAGGGAAAGCACTTCGGCGGAATCCTCCAGCTGCATCGTTCCCCCGTCAAAATTCAATGCGGGGGTGGCCGGAATCTGCTGGTTGTTGGAATTGTTGACCGGCGCGGAATTCTGCCCCGGCCTCGGAATACGCTGCTGGTTTATGGTAGATGAAGATGAGGCTATTGGAGAAGAAATGATGATGGGGATCGCCGCGCCTGCGATGGCATTGCGGAATTTGTGGCTGCCAGATTTAGCCGGCCTCCACTTTTCCTTCCGCTCCTCCTCTTTGCGCGGCGCCTTGCCGCTGTTCATCGCTAAGCCTCGGTTATTTCGAAGCGGTTGGATTCACGGGCCTTCCTGACGAATGCGGCTATGTCCACGCTCCCTCCGCGCTCGTTGGTGACCTTTACCGTATCGCCAATGTGAGCCATGAATTCCCTCCTGCTTGCGGGCACGGTGTTTCCATTCCACTCGACCGTATAGTGCACGCCGTCAAGGTCGCAGCCGAAAGCGAGCGTCGGATTACCCTCGCGGACATCCGTCCTGACTATCCTGGCGCCAAGGACCTCCTCGCGCGGCCTCTCCGCTGCGATGGTCTCGGTTCCGAATTCCCTTTCCTGGCCCCTGAGGCCTCCTATGTGCCTCTGGAAGAGTTCGTTCCTGAGGAATTCTGTGGATTTGTAAGTATACCTGCTTCCGTCTTCCCTCACAAGCTCGACATTGCATCTCCTGCTGCCCGCGTTGTCGCTCACGAACCTGAAAAGCTGGTCGTTGCTCATCCTGCTTATGTCCGTGCCTGCGGCAGTGATTTCGTAGTTCCTGCCATCAACACCCTCAACAGTTCTTTTGTATCTAGCTGCTTCTGCTTCAACCATGTTTACACCGTTAATAATTGCGCTTTTGATATTTAAATAGCTTTCGCTCTGCGGCGGAGTCACTGCGCCGGCCTGAACGAGGGATAGACCTCCTTGATTATCCGGGCGGCGAGGCCTCCCGCGACCTCCCGGGATATGTTTTCGTTCTGCGCCATCGAACTGACAAGTATCCCGAACGGCACCATGAGCTGCTCGTTCGTCTGCGGTATCACGCTCCCTCCGGAAGAGCCGGAGAGCGTCTGGAACGTTGGCCTGTAGCTGTCTATAAGGGCCTTCTCCTCCCGGTCCGAAAGAGGGCGGGCGTTTTCCACCTTCACCGGAATGGATGTCATTATGCGCTCCTTCTCCCCCTCCAGCTCCCTGACTGGAACCGGCCTCATCTTCAGCGCATCCTCTCCCCTTGGCATGAGAATAATTCCGCTGTTCATATTTATATACATTTCTTACGAAGGGCATGCATGGAAGTTTACGCTTACGGAGGCGCGAGGGAGGTCGGAAGAAACTGCTTCCTCGTGCATGAGAAAGGGAAATACATCATCCTTGATTGCGGGGTGAAATTGGGCGAGCAGACAGAATACCCGCAGATTCCTGACAACATGAGGCAGCATATCCACGACGTTGTGGTGACGCACGCGCATCTGGACCACTCCGGATATTTGCCGCACATCTTCAGGGACGGGCTGCGCCCGCATGTACACGGCACGAAACCAACGCGCGACCTGATTACAGTATTGCTGGCGGATTATGCGCGCATAGGCGGCGGAAGAAAAGGCTCGGGGGACGCGTTCACGCAGAAGGACGTGGACATGTCCATAAGGAATTTCCGCCTCCACGAGTTCAACCAGGAGTTCCACACCGGGCACGGCTTCAGGGCGAGGCTGCTGAACGCGGGGCACATCCTGGGAAGCGCGATGGTGATGGTGGAGGGGGACAAGAGGCTCCTTTACACCGGGGACATTTCAGTGCGCGGCACGAAATTATTGGACGGGTGCGAGAGGAACATACACTGCGACGCCCTCATTATGGAGAGCACCTACGGGGACGAGGAGCTGCCCTCCGTGAAGGAGAGCATGAAAAAATTGGTGCACGAGATAAAGGAGACCCTGAAGGAGGGCGGGCACGTGCTCATCCCCTCTTTCGCCGTGGGGCGCGGGCAGGAGATCCTTCTGCTTCTCGAGGCATACATGAAGTCCGGCGCCCTTCCGGAGACCAAAATCTATGTGGAGGGGATGATAGGGACCGGCATGAAGATAACGCGGCAGAACATTATCTACGCCAACCAGGAGATACAGCGCAGGATACTTATGAGCGAGGACGACCCGTTCAAGAGCAAGTATTTCCGCACGTCGCGCAGGAAGGACAAGCATGATGTGTTCGAGGAGCCTTCGATAATAGTGAGCACCTCGGGGATGCTTACGGGCGGGCCCGCAATCGGGTATGTGGAAAAGATGGCGCACAACCCAAAGAACAAGATAATATTCATGGGCTACCAAGCGGAGGGGACGCCGGGGCGCAAGATCCTGGAAGGGGAGAAGGAGGTGGAGTTCCACGGCGAGAAAATCAAGCTGCGCATGAAGGTCGCCGAGGTGCGCATCTCGGGCCACTCGGGAAAAAGTGAACTGATACAGTTTGCGAAGGGGATAAAGGGGCTGAAGAAGGTCGTCCTTATACACGGGGAGGAGGAAGGGCTGAATTCGTTGAAGGAGAGCCTGGAGAGGAGCTATGAAGTGATTATTCCCTCCCTCGGGGATAAGATAAATATATAGAAAAAAGAAAGGATTATACGAATTCTTCGCAGGGTATGAGCGGGATGTTAATCAGCGAATTGCAGGTCGCGTTCCCGTCCGGGAAGGTTATCTTCGCCTCTATCCCGACGCTGCCCTCGCCCCTCGCATCAGTCCCGAGCACGAGCCAGTAACCCGCAGTGTTGCTGTCGGGGCCTTCCTCTGCGACGGTGGCATTTCCAGCCAGATGGTAGCTCCAAGCCGCGTTCGGGCAGTCAACCGGGCTGCCGAGCATTGTACATTCAAGGCCGAAATCATATGTCTCTCCAGGTATCCCGGTTCTTGTGCCCTCCGGTATGTTGCACCTGTACCGCTCATCATCCCCTGGCGGGGGAGTATCGGGTGCCCTGCACCATATATACTTGAAGTCATCATTGTCGGTCTCATCCGTCTCGTTGGTTGTCCCCAAGAACGGGCAGTCAACATTCACAACCACCATGTATGTCTGGTTTTCGGTGTCCTCCGTGCACCTGAAATCAAGCGGCTCCCCGTATTGCCCGCCCGCATTGAGCACAGGATAGGAGTAGGAAGTGGGCGGGAAATCATCCACGAAGGGGCCCGTTGTTCCGCCCTCCAGGTGGCCTATTTGTATGCACGTTTCACCGGGGTTGCTCGGGTGGCCGCCGTTGTTCCATGTTATGATTGTGAGGTTAAGATCGTCGCCTGTGACGACATCATACCTGCTCATCTCAGGCTCGAAGCGGGGGACGAGGTTTGTCGTCTCACCGGGCGGGCATTCAAACCTCACTGTGTAGCTCGCCGAGCGGGAAATAGAATCGCCCGCAGGCCCGCATCCCGGGCATGTGTAAGTTACGTTGAATGTGATGCCCCTTGTGAGCTCTGTGCATATGCCCTCCTCATTTGGGGCGGTCAGGGTTCCGGGGAATGAGCGCACACTGCCCGGATTCACCGTGAAGTATGTTATGGGAACCATTCCTGAAGTGCTATGGGTGAACCTGAAGCCGTCGCTCACGCTCACGCCGGTTACTGTGATTGGCTGGCAGAGCCGGTCGGAGGCCGGGCAGTTGTTCCTTATTGTGACTGTTGCGGATGTGGAGTTGCCGGGCGCAACAATGAGCGGGGAAGGGGTGATGCTGACGAACTCTGCGCTGCAGCGGAGGTCCGCGTTGGTTACCACGCGTATTGCAGTGGTCACCGGGCCGACAACCCCGGAGTATTCGGGGTCGCTGGCGCCGCCGCTTGCGCTCGTCCTGCTGAAAATCTCCTCCCTTCCTACATAGGTGGGGTCAGAGGGGCAATCCGGATGCCTAACAATCGCCATGCAACCTGTCACGTCCATCTGTCCGCTAAATGTGTAGGTGCCGCGCGCATAAGTGTTTGTGCTTGTGGAGCTCCCTTCGTCCAGAACCCGGGTGGAAAGAAGCCGGATATTATCGCGGAGCGTGCTTGTTCCCTTGCAGACTACCCCTGTGCGCGATTCCCTGTCACGGAACCATTCTCCAGTCCTCACATAATCCGCGGGCTGTGAGACCAGATCGCTGAACCGACCCCAGCAGGAACTCCCGTCTGTGCATGTTTCCATGTCTACAAAATCATCATAAATGCCGCCGCTCCACTCGACCGGCTGGTTGCTGCGCACGCCGCCGCTATGGGCGGGCGGGTCGCACTGGTAATAATTTAGTGACTGGTCGAGGTTCCCTGCCCTCGCCCATATCCCGCGCGGATTGAGCTGCGCGGTTATCGGCCCCTCGCAGACAATGGCGCCCTCCTGCAGATTAGAGGCAGGCCCGCCGGAGATGACCCTGGCGCTGGTAGAGAGCATAAGCTCTCCGGTGAACCGCAGGTACGGGTGGACATTGAGCTCGCGCTGGAATCCAGGCGTGTAAATCCTGTAGAGCGGATCATCATAATCCAATGTTGCCGTCTCTGCGGCAAATGAAAACGCAAGCAAAGCCAGCAGCCATAAACCTATATTTTTCATATGTTCACCATCATTCTCTTCCCTGTATAAGGTCCGTCAAATCGAATGGAACGGTTATTGTAAGGCTGCCCGTTGGCGTAACAATCTCCGCAGAGCCGGTTGTGGGTATCCCTCCGAGCTGCTGCCCTGTAAGGAAAATCACATTGGATGCGGCCACGCTTGCGTTTATCCCGAACCATTCGGTGACCACCCCGATGCCGCCCCCTGCGTGCCACGCCTCGCCGACTGCGCCGGGCTCTATCCCCGGCCCTACGCCCCCTTCCAGGTTGAAAACGATTGCTTCCACCCCTCCGGGCTCGCCTATGTCGCTTATCTGGAAGGACACCCCTGCGTCCGCAGTCCAGTAGGAGGGCTTTGTCCCGAACTCCTGGAGGTCCTGCGCATCCCAGAGAGCCGCGCCGCCAAGGGTGAAGAGGAAGGACGTATCCCCTCCCGTCGGGACTGCATATTGTATGCCTGCCCTTATCTCCACCTCCCTGACGCCCTGCTCATTGAATTTCATCGTGCCCAGGAATGCGGTGTAGAGCTTTCCGTCGCAATCTATCCCCATCGGGTTTCCTGTCTCGTCCCTGAACTGGGCCGTAATCCTTCCGCCCGGCTCCTGCGTGAGGGCCGTCCATTCGCCGCTGAACGCAAGGGAAACGTACCTTGGCGTTTCCACCCCGCTCGGGTAGTAGCTGACACCGACGCCGGCGCTTCCGCCCGCAAGGAATTCCGTGTTTGTTGGCTTGATATTGAGGCGCATCCTGCCCTCCTGCTGCAGCCATTCCGAATCTATGCGGTAATTCTGCGTTGCGAGCATGTCCACAACCGCCATCACGTTCACGACCCAGGTGTCGTACTCCGCAAGCCTTATCTCGGAAGATGCATTGAAGCCGAAAAGTTCCATCCTTATGTCAATGCTGTTTAGCGCTCCTGAAAGAATCTGGGCGAGCGTCCACCTCACAGTTGAGCCTTCAGGCGAATCCCTTATCGCCTGCATGAACTGCCCGTTATCGATAAGCTCGAGCGCATGCAGCACATCCCCATCCTGGGAACCGTTCAGGGCTACCCCGAACCTGTTTCTTACGAACTCAGCCGCAGTGCCCCAGTTTCCGCTTATGAGGTCGTTTGCCGTAAGGCTGGTGCCGCACACCCTGTTCAGGTTTGATATAATGTTCTCAAGGAAATTGTGGCCCGACTGCCTTGCCTGCGCACCATAACCTTCCTGCCCGCCTTCCACCAGCATCGAATAAAGCGCAGCCTGCCCTGCTATGGAAGCCCCCTCTTCCAGATACCCGGTGCTTTCCGGATCTACCAGGTCTGCGTAGAGCGGCTGGAACTTTTCATTGAAATTGAACGTTATCTCCCCGAAGCCAAGCTCCTGCCTCATTGGGCGCGGAAGGCTCGGCAAAATTACATATGGAGTCTCTATCCCTGGCTCCGCTGCCATCTGTGCCGTTACAGGCTGGCTGAGCTGAAGCAGCATCTCCACCGCAAGGTTAACCCTCGCGCGCTCCTGCTCTGTGACGCCAAAGAAGTTGCCCTCTGCAGCAACTATTGTATCCAGCCAGCTGGCGATGTTCGGCGCGCGGGCCATCAACTCATCCCTTGCCCCGCCCTGCTGCTGGCAAACCATTATCAGGTGCTCCACTGCGGACATCACCTGCTGCCTGCTATTCTGGAAAAAGGAAACGTCGCTCGCCGCACGTATTATCAGATTCTCTTCCTCACCGGAAACAGGAAGGAAGCCGATGGAATTGGAAAGCATGTCCCTTGCAAGAATCATCCTGTCCGTTTCCTCTCTGCTGAGGCCTGCCCAATCCGCACCTGGAAGAATCCTTGCCAGATAGCTAGCCACAGCAGGCCCTGTCCCCGCGAAAAGGAGGTCCCTGGCCTCGCCGGGCGTGTTGCATACGTTTAGTATGTGCTCCACAGTCGCTGTAACTTCCTGCCGGTGGTCCGTGAAGTATTCCAGGTCCTGCACTGCACGAATAAGGGTAGTCAATTCATCCGAACTGAGCTTCTCGGTGCCTTCGGGCGCCTGCTTTGCCCTTGCCTGTCTCAATGCTGCCATCTATATCACCCCTCCAAACTGCGCCCTAAGGGCATCAAAATCCACGTCCACATAATATGTCTGCATGTTAGTTACGATATCCTGCCTTAGCCCTGTGATAGCATCCACCTCGCTTTGCCTGAATACGGTAGCGCTTTCAGTCTGCCTCAGCATCTCATCGTATATCTCCTTTCTCCTGATGAGAAGCTGCCACCCCTGGTCGGTCAGGCTGGTTCTCTCTTCACCGCTCTGCGAAGCATAAAACGCTGTCCTGAGCTCCAGGAATTTTGTATGGATTTCCCCGAGTTCATTCCAGAGGGACATCATGGATGCGTAGTTGTAGTAGCTCTGGTTCTGGATATCGTCCCGATATGCCTGGAGCTCTTCCAGCCCCATCCCCGCATTCGCCTTAAGCGCATCCCTGAACGCCTCAAGCTTGGCCCTGTCATTCCCTGTGTAGGACGGGATTGCTGCCTCCACATCTGTAATCATCTGGTCGTATATCTGCCTCCTTTCTATGAACAATTCCGCAAGCCCAAGGTCCGCGTTCCTTGCCTCTTCGGCATTCTCAGTGGTCTTGGAGAGGTTTGCAAGGTGGGTTATCTCGCCGCCTATCTCGGCAAGCCTCCTGCCCCTTGCCTCCATCGCAGCTGAATCATAAACCCCTGCGACGGCCTCTTCTCCGGCGCGCATAAGGAACGGCGCAACCGCCTGAACAAGCGCAAGGTAGCTCTCTTCCGTGGTCCTCGCCACACCGGTGACGCGTTCCGGGCAGTCCATATTTATGGTCACGCTGTCTGCGCCGCTTGCAGAAACAAACCCGCTGTGGGATTCCCTCATCTCAAGAAGCTCCGGACCGGTTATCCTGCGCAGTATCAAACCCCTCAGGTTCTCAGGCACGCCCATGCTCAGGGCATATGCATCCGGCTTTATTTCTATGTTGTAGCCCGTTACGCGCTCCCCGTCTTTCTGGAATGCATAAGACCCTACGAGTACGCGCTCCACATTGTGGCCCTCGGCCTCCCTCCGGCGGGAGTCAATTGCATAACAATCTTGTGCGTAGTCGTATCCACATAAACGTATATCCTTCCATTGTTGAATTCTGCAGTTTGGACTATCTCCCCCTGGGTGACATCCGCATAGTCTGTCTCTGCGGGTGTGGGCAAAGTTGCGTAATAAACATCCTGCGATGGATTCGGCATCCTCAGCATCGCGGTTTCGACGTAGGTGTGGCGGTTGCCCAGGAATTCATCTATTGATATCGGGCCGCGCTCCGTCCTGTCCTGGTTATAGAGAATCGGCGAAGCTACCGTATATTCAGCCTCATCAAGCTGCTCTCCCCTTGTGTAGTGCTCAAGCACTCCGCTAAGCTGCGGGACCGCATAGCCGACCCTCCATCCTGTAGCGGCAAGGGTTGGCGGAGCAGGGTCCTGGGAATACACCGGAATTCCTACGGGAGGAGGTGCGCCCACATCCTCATAATCTATCGGGAACTGCCCGACATTAATCAGCGGAAGGTTGTGGCACCACCTGCGGGTGAAGCCCGCGAGGCCCACAGAATCCCTCCAGTCCAGCGCATACTGGACCGGCTCGCTGAGCAGCTGCAGGTTGTCGTTGCTATCTATGACTCCGACTACGAGCACCTGGCCGGGGGTCTCTGTTGGCACGAACACGAGGTTATAGAAGCCCTCGTTCCCATGCCTCCTCTGGAACTCCGGGTCTGCAAAGTTCCAGCCTCCCTGGGGCTTCCACCTTGCGAAATCATGCGTGGTTATCATGTTGGTGCCGAGCATGTATTCCCTTTCGCCGTAAGTGAAGAAGGTGAATGCGAGTTCGCCGTTTTCCGCGTATCCCTTCGCGACTATTATCCTCCTCGCCGCGTCAACGCACGCAGCAAGCGTAGCCGCCGGGTCATCCGGCTCTCCGAGCCTGCCCCTGCGGATTTCATACATGAACCTGCCAAGGAGCTCTGCGCCTGCCTCGAGCCCGGCCCTCTGGTCCGGTGGAAGTGTGGCGAGCATCTGGTCGTAGAGCGCAGGGTCCTCCAAAATCATCCTCATCCTCTGGTAGGCTGAACCCGCGTATTTCCCGTACTCCACACTGCTTATGCCCCTTCTCGCGGCCTCGCCCTGCCCCAGGTATGTGGTGGTGCCCACATGGTCCCTTGCGGCCTCTATGTTGGCATTGAAAATGTTCACGTCTATGCCTTCCACGTTCTCCACACCCTGCATCGTGACCATCGCCCTTCCCGTATTTGCGGTGAAGAAGCCTGCGGCGAACATCGCCGTCTCCTCAAGGGAAAGCATCGGCTGGCCCGCCTCGTTTGTCTCAATCTCGTATTGATGCTGGACGGCGCCTGTACGGCCATACATCGTGTCCGCCATGAATTCCACGCCGTTTGTGAGCCCTCCGCGGATGCTGAATCTCCAGCCCGCGAGGGTGGTGGCGGTCTGCGCACCGTATGCAATCGCCTGGCTCTCAGGGTCTGCCGCGAGCTGGTCCGAGTTTTGGGCGAATCCCTGGAAAGAGATTGCCATGTCCGGATACCTTGAATTGAAATCATCAACGAAACCGTTGTAGGGCGAGGTATCCACTGGCATCCTTGAATCAAGGTTTATCAGGCCCATCGGATTCTGGTTCGCAACCGCGTCCCTCCTCGTCTGCTCGGTCTGGCTGACCCTCCTATAATAAACAGTATAATAGTTGCGGCCTTCTGCAGGCTCCGCAATCCCAAAGTCAGCCGGAATGCCCCTCAGCCCTGCTGCAATGGATATGTAACGCAGGAGATCCCCTGCCGCTTCGGGCGTTGTCGCACTGACGGAGAGAACCGTCCCTTCGCCCCTCAGGAACCTCTGCAGCTGTGTGGCCTGCCCGGTGTCAACAAGATGGAACCTCGTCGCAAGCAAAACTGCGTTGGCACCGGCAAGATTCTCAAGAACCCTGCGGGTGGCTTCGTCGCGTGCGGCTCTGAGTTCTTCAACTGTGGTGGGAACTGGCGCCGCCTCAACAGGCGCTGCGGGCGCGGCCGGGGCCCTGGGCGGTGCGACCTGCCTTTCCGCAACCACGGGCGCTGCGGGGGCGGCTGGAGCCGCCGGCGCGCCGGCTGGATGCGCCTCTGCAAATGCAATCAGTTCCTGCGCGGTCATTTCCGTCTGCTCCTCTATCCTCCTGCCGAGCCGTAGTATGCCGCTTACGATGAGGTTCATCTGGTCAAGCGTGCCGCTTCCGACGCCCGTCCTCTCGAGATTCTGCTGCACCGCATCTCTTATCCCGCGCACCTCGTTCCTGAGAGCGCGGTAGTCGCGGACAATGCCCGCAATGAGCTGGTCCATCTCCCCCTGCCTTTCGTACTCCCTGCCTTCGTCGATGGCCTGCTGCCTCTCCGGCGTGAATTCATCCCTTAGCCGGACAAGGCGGTTTATTATGCTGGCATAGGTGCCCTGCGCCCACGTCGGATTGTGTGCCTGCTCAGTAGGCATGGCTGTGGGTGCGGCCGTGGGCACTGCCTGGGCTGCCGGCGCAACGGGTGGCGCGAGAACCTGCGCGCCCGGCGTCCAGCCGAGCTGCTGCGCGAAGAAGTTGTCCCTCACATGGGTCCTGCTGGTGTAAGGGTGAAGCACTCCGCGCTCACTGACCCTCTCCACATGGAGCTTCCTGAATTTGGCTGCGTTCGTGGTGTATCCCTGGACAAGGGCATAAACCTCCTCCGTGCTCATGCCACTAAGGTCCTGGCCGTCTATTGAAATCCTGTACCTTCTGCCTGTGCGCTGGTTGAGGTATTCGAAATACGTTTCTCCCTCCGGAACCTCCAACGGGCCGCCTGCCGCTGCCTGCTGGACAGGCACAACCGCGGTCTGGGGCGGGACTGGAACTGGTTGAGGAAGCCTGCTTACGGTTGTGGGCGCCTGCGGCGCCACGGAGCCCATAGGGCCATATGCAACGGAATAAGGTGCGCCGACCAGCATTGAAAGGACATCGTCCATGGAATTCATGCAGAGATATCTTGCCGCGTTGTATGTGGCAATTCTTTCCTGCGGAGGCTCGCCCCGCGCGGCCATCGCATCAAGAAGCTTCTGCTGCCTCTCATTCCAGGTTTCGAGTATCCCGTTGAAGGCTTCCGTGTGCCTGTGGTTTTCCCCCGCCTCCACCATTGCATCAGAAAGGCTGCGCGATATGTTCGCCATTAGCTGAATCATCTCGGCGATGTTCTCGTCTATGCCCTTGCGCTGGTGGCTTTCGCTGCGTGTGTTTCCATCGCGGATGTCACGCTCAAGCCTCCTCATATGCACGGCGTTGTCTTCCTCAAGCTCGAGGAGCTTGTTGTACCATCTCATGACGGTCCTATAACTGGTTGAATATTCCGGAGTGAACTGCGGCGTCCCGCTAATGCTTTCAGTGCTGACGGTTTCCCCTGAAGGCTGCGCAGTTGTTGCCTGCCTCTGGGGCTGTGCCTGCATCCGGAGGTCCTGCACCGCCAGTGAAAGATCCCTCTGCATCTGCTCCTGGTCCTGGCGTATGAAAAAGACAGCCATCTGTATCTCTTCCATCTTGCTGACCATCTCGTCCCTGCGTTCCCCGCGGATTGCACGAGCCGCCCTTATCGCATCTTCCAAGTGCTCATCAAGAAAAGTGACTATCTCCGTTCTCGCCTGGCGATTTTCCGCCATCCGCGCCTCGAGCTGATTCACGGAGTCGTATAGCCTGGCCCTCTCATCAGGGCGCGTTTCGGCACCCGCCGCCTCATATATCGGGGTCCTTTCGTTGTTCATGGATTCGTATTCTGTGCTCATCCGCTGATATGTTTCCCACTTGTTCGATATCTCATCAAGAAGGCCAGAAACTTCCCTACTCCCAGCGCGAGAACCTGCAGAAGCCATATGAACACCGGATATACTCCTACATACGATATTTATAAACCTATTGGGTGAGGAAAAATGTTTGGGGATGGTGTGAGGAAAAGTGTAAGAAAATTATTTCTTTTTGGTTTGCGTCAGCGGGTTGCCGAAAATCAGCAGGAAAACCAGGACCACTGCGACGATGAGCGCCAGCCAGAAGAGGTAGTCCGGGACGCCAGGGATTATCGGATTCACCGGCTCCTGTGGAGGAGTGTTGGGCTGAGGCGGCGCAAAATCGAATTCCGCCTCGCCGTAATCCCCTGTGGTCTCCTCAAGCGCCGCCAGCCGATATTTGCCGGGCTCGGCGAGGGTGAAGAAGCCGCTGGTGACGCCGTTGAAATTCTGCACGTCCGTCACCATCAATTGCGTGGTCCCCTTCTTCAAAACGAGCTGGAGGTGGCCGTTGCTGACATCCCTCTGGGAAATTGAATACCTCACCGTGCTCGAGCCCTCTATCTGCGAGGCGTACACACTAATCTCTGCGGAGAGGAGAAAGACGAACATCAGGAAGAGCAATAGCCCCCTCATGCGTCTAATCCGAAGGGAAAGAATAAAAATCCTTCTATCGGCGCCTGCGGCCGGAGGGCTGTTTTTTGCGTGAGAGGAGCACGTACGCGGCGGCGGCCACTGCGAGAATTCCTCCAAGCGCGAGCGCATATCCCACGGGGTTCATGCTTTCGGAGACCACGCGCATCTTGCGCACGCCCATCAGCGAGAGCAGGTCGTATTTCGCCGTGCTGCCCGAGAACATCATCGAGCCGTCCGCCTCCTTTATCTCGCCGGGCATCTGCACGGTGTAAAAGGCGGTTATGCCGACTGCGCGCATCGCCTGGGCGCTCTGCAGGCCCGCGGGGTCGGAGAGGCGCGTGTAGGTAATGGTGGTATTAATCGCCTGGCCGCCGGATTCCCTCCCGACGGTGGGAACGGTGTCGATTTCCAGCACGTACCTGTGCAGGAAGAGGTCGCCCTCGTCCCTGAAGGAATAGAAAGCGGAGTCCTTTGTGTAATGCCTACTGATTGTCAGGTCGACGCCGTCAACCTCGCACTCGAGGCCCTGCACCTGCCCTTCTAGTTCGCCGCAGGACTGCTGGAGACCGGCGGTGACCGCGGCCTGCCCCTGCAGCTGCACCATCCCGGTCGCATCCATCCTGATGAGGAGGTCCGCGCGGCCGTCCTCCTTTTGCGTGTGCGTGTACTCGACGGAAACGCATCCCGCGAAAACCAATAATGCCGCGAAGGCAAAGATCACAATTGCATTTTTCATATCTGCACCGGAGGGAAATCTGCACCCCGTTTTAAATAAATGTGTATATACACACATTTACACCAGTAACCATTAGATTTAAATATCCTACCGTCCTATATATTACCATGAACAAACACATGGAAGCACAGGGGACCATGGTAGATTCCCTGGGCAAGCAGATGAAACCGAGGCCCGATGTCAGGGCAGAAGGCGCATACTCACTCGTAAGAATGGTCAGGGTGGCTGTCAGCGAAATTGATGGCTCAGAAGTGTATGGAAAGGCAAACCTTGTTATGGGGAAAGATGGAAAGCCTGAGAGGCTCGAGATTAGGGGCGGACTTCTTCCCCTGGGCAACGTGCTCATCGCGCAGTCCGGGAGCACGGCCTATTTGCTTACGCTTGAGAAGGATGGCAATGATTTTAAGATGAAACCCCGCATCAGCGGCGACGGCATGACGATGGTATGCGAGTTCAGCCTCTCCAGCGCGATGCAGATAAAGGGGAACCAGAGGGTCAAGGAAGACCCGATGAGCTGGGGCGATGTGCGCGGCGAGCAACACATGGAAGAGATAGTGGCCTGCCTAGAGGGTAGCGTGCAGGAGCTCACCGCAGAGCAGTTGCTCAGGGCGAAATTCGTTTTCAGGGACAATGTCGAGATGACCGGGGCTGAGCTGTTCGGCCGTTCGGTGGAGCTGTCAACAGGCCATATAAATTTTGACTATGAGGGCGGGGAGTTCAGGGCTGACGTGCTGAGGGCAGAGAATGCTGAGCGCACAATCAGGCTAATCCTCATACAGAGGAACGTGGAGGAGCTGCCGGATATCGAGGGGAGGTTCGCGGGTGCGGAGCGGAAGCCGCTCGCGTTCAAGGCAGAGATAGATGGATACGTGTACGCCGGCGTGATGTTCTAGGCCGCACACAACACCTTTTATATTTTTCTTCCCAAATTCCCATTTGTGGGATTATGAATGATAACTTGAAGCTAGGGGTATTCCTCGTTCTCTTCTCGGCGCTTTCGTTCGTGTTCTATTCGGTGAACCTTTCCTACATATGGGGCTCGCAGGCGCAGAGCTTCACGATGTTCCAGTTCATCGGCCCGGTGGGCGGGGGCATCCTTGGCCCGGGAATAGGCGCGGCGATTGCGGTCGGGGTGGATTTCGCCGCGAAGGTAATTTTGGGAAAAATGAGCTGGGACCTTGTGGGCTTCATAAGGCTCTTCACAGTTGCGGCGGCCGCAATCTGCTTCGGGATGGTGAGGGGAAACAAGTGGGCGGGAATCATAATCCCGATTGCGGGCATGTCCCTCTTCTGGGCAAATCCCGTCGGCGCGGAAGCATGGGGCTATGCGCTACTTTGGCTCATTCCGGTTGCGGCTTCCCTGTTCGCTTCTAACCTTTTTGCGAGGAGCCTCGCATCCACCTTCCAGGCGCACGTAATCGGTTCGCTCGCGTTCCTCTACCTTGTGGGGCTGCCGGCTTCAGCCTGGTGGGCGTTGATTCCCCTAGTGCTGGTGGAGAGGACGTTGTTTGCGGCGGGCATTTCCGTGACATATGTTTTCCTTAACAGCATAGTGAATTACGTGATGGAGAGGATGCATGTGAAAACAGGGCTGGTGCGCATCGAGCCGGCGTACGCATACCTGAGGGTGAAAGAATGAAGGCTGTTCTTGCATTCCCGGCTGAGAAGAAGAAGGACCTTATTCCGGTTCTCGAGGCGGACCCGTACGAGCCGGACAGCTTCGCACGCGCGGGCTACAAGATGAGGGACGGCGCCACGCTCGGGGAGAAGGCGGATACCATATATCTATATATCAGCGCGGACGAGCATTTCATAAAAAAGGCGGAGGAGAAGCTCAAGCCGCTCATGCGCGAAATCCACAAGGACGAGGAGGAGCGCGTGCGCAAGAAAATCGAGGCTGAGGAAGAGGCAGCCGAGGGCGGCTTCGGAGCGATATTCGGATGATATAACATGGCTGAGGAGAAGAAAATCCCGAGGGGAATCCCTTCGTCCGAATCATTGTACTTCCCCGCGCACAACGCGGAGGAGTTCAAGCCGTTCCAGGATTCCAACGAGAGCCTCACCAGGAATTTGTGGAGGATGGACGACGTTGTTAATGTAATCTTTTCAAAGAAATTCCAGCCAACTTATTATGAGATTGCGGTGAAATTCCTCAATACGCTCTCTGCGAAGCCGCACATGGACGGCGCGGACATCGGGAAATTCGTTTCCGGCAACAAAGTCTCCAAAGCAACTTTCTACAATAGGGTCCTTCCGCGGCTGAGGCGCGTCGGGATGATTAAGGTGGAGCGTGAGACCATCATCGCGTTGGAGAGCAAGCGCAAGTTCCGCCCGATGAGGATCAGCCTGAGCAAGACGTTCGGGAACTGCTTCTACAAAATAGGGGACTCGTGGATAGCGATAGTGGACGAGGCAAGGACGAAGAAATAGTCACTTCTTCTTCTTGTTGTCCTTCCCCTTCAGCAGGTCGTCGAAAAGGCTCTTCCTCTCCTTCGCCTTCTCCTCCATCACCGCGGCCTTCTGCTCCACCTTCTTCTTTGCGGAAGCCGTGTCGAAGGACGAGTGCGCCGCCTTCCTGCGGCTCGCCTCCATGAGCTGCGTGCTATCGGACAGAAGCTGCTTAATGCGGGACTTGGCCTCGGAAATCCTTTCCTCAAGGTCCGCGTCCTGCAGCTCCAGCCCGCGCAGCTTGTCGCGGTATTTCTCCTCGGATTTGGAGAGCTCGTCTAGGTATTTCTTCACGTACTCGAGCTCCGCCGCCTCCATGAGCTTGGATATCTCCTGCTGGTTCCCGGAGACGTACGCCTCAAGGTCGGTTATCTTCTTGGTGTAGTCCCTGCTGTATTCCCTGAACCAGCCCTCCACTTTTTCTATTTCCTCGAGGTCCTTCCTCAGGTCCTCAAGGGTCCTTACCTTCCTTTCAAGGCCGTTTTGGATGGCATCTATCCTTTCCGCGAGAAGGGTGCGCGCATCCACCACTTCCCCGAGCGCGTCCTCGAGGTCCGCCATCTTGCGCTTCGCCTCCTCCATCTGCCTCTCGTTTTCCTGCACGGCGTTGCGTATGCTTTCCTCGTTGGTCTGGATGGAGCCGAGAAGCTCCTTCAGCTCGAACATCTTCGCGCGCTCGCGCATCGCCTCCTCTTCCCCCTTGGAAATCTGCTCGTCCAGCTCCTCGGCGACCTCCTGCACGGTGTCCGCCCTGTCGTCAAGCTGGCCTTTGGTCTTTGAAAGTATTGAGCGCGCCTTCTCCTCCACCTGGCGCACGGTCTTCTGGAGCTTTTCCAGCTCCTCCATCTGCTCAGGGAGGCCCGCGGCCTTCTCCTTCGCCTCCATTATCTTCTTTTCCTTTTCAAGAATCGCGAGCTGTATGTTCTCGAGGCTGGCCTCGAATTCCTTCTCCAGGGGCAGGTAGCCCTCCCTGTACATGCGCTCCTTCTCCCCCTCCAGGTCCTTGAGTTCCTTCTTGCTGTTCCTTATGAGTTGAAGGTATTCGTCGAGCCTTCCCTTGAGGCTCTCCACCTCCACGGGGTGGAGCTCCAGGAATTCACTTTTTTTCAACTCCATCCTGGGGGCCTCGTGCCCCTCCTTTCGTCTAGCATCAGATTTTTTCTCTTCCTTGTGAACGTGCTTCTTCTCCTCCTTCTCCGGAGGCTTGCCCTTGAATTGGAGCTTCTTGATATCCCTCTCCTCCTCGCGCCTCCGCGGCATCTCCTCCTCCGCGGCGCGCCTCGCAGTTTCGATGTATTCCTCCTCGAGCGGCGCGAGTTCTTCGGTTGTAAAAGGGCGGAACTTCTCCTCCTCTTCCTCCTTCTCCTCGACAATCATCGCGGGCGGGACGCGCTCCACCCTCGCCTCCCTGTGCTCCCTCGGGGCCTCCTTCCTCTTCTCCTCCTTCGGCTTTGGTGCCGCTTCCCCGGCCCAGACCGCATAAACCTTAGTAAGGCTGTGCTCTATCTTTATCAGCCCTTCGTCCTCGAGGATGTGGAGCCACTTCTCCACCTCCTTCGAGTTCATCTTCAGCTCTTTTGCGAGCTTGCTGAGTTCGACCCTCCTCTGGGTCGCAACCAGGTGCATCAATCGGTCAATGTCGGTAACTATCAAAAAGTTTTCCTCATCAACCTCTATCATCAGGCTCCAACCTCTGGCACTACCCTGAACCTGCCGGACAGCTTCATCGTCGCCTTCTTGAAAGCCCTCTGCACGAACGCCTCGTTCGCCTTGTAGGTGGAGACGGTGAAGAGCGCCTGGCCCTTCCTGAGCCTCGCCGCCCTGTCCACCGGCTTGCCGAACGCCTGCCTCATCCCCTTCTGGATGCGGTCCGCTCCCGCACCCGCCACCATTTTGTTTTCCCTGAGCACCTGGTGCGGGTATACGCGAACCAGGAAGAAATAGTTGCCCGCGGCCTTCGTCTCCAGCTCCTTGTTCGCGCTCTGCCTCGCGCTCTCTATGGAGTTGTCCCTCAGGACTATGTCCTGGTCTACGACGAGGCTGACCGTGTAGTTGAAGTCCGGCTTCGTCGCGCCCATCCTGTAAACATTAAGGTCCTTGTGCGGCATCGCCTTTATGTATGATTTTCTCGGCTTCTTCTGTGAAAATCTTGTCCATGCCCTTTTCTTAGGTTCCCGTATGCATCTTGCTGGCCTGAGTCCCATGTTATCACTCTTCTTTTTCGTTAGGTATATTCTTATTCAACATATATTTATAAAACATCGGGAGAACCCATTCAGTTTTTCATGTCCGCCGCCTTCCTGTGCATGTAAACCACGCTGGCTTGCTTTTCCATGCCAAAACCCTTTGGCTGGCGGGCCATTGCGGCCGGCCCCCTCATCGAAGGCCTGCAAAGCTCGTTCACAAGAATGACAACCTTTTCGTTTATCCTCATTTTTTCTGCCGCGGTAAGAGGCTCTTCGTCATCCTCGTCCCTTGCGAGTTTTTTCTCCGCTCCCCTCAGGTCCTCCTCGGAGATGGTGCCCGCCTTTTTCACCCTCATGAAAAATGCAAGCGCGGCTCTGGCATATTCCCTATCCTGCGGGGTCCTTTCGTCACGGACATTTTCCCCGTCGGCCCTAAGTTCCCTGATGTTCTTTTCCCCAAGGCCGCAGATGAGCGCGAAAAGGACTTCGTCGTCGCCTCTCTTCAGGCTCTCAACGAGGGCGCGGTCCGCTTCGGGGGCATTCAGCAGGATTAGCCGTTTCGAGGCATAAGAGGTGACATCATCATCGGGGTGCGTGAGCATGTCCACCAGCTCTCCCAACGCAACGGCCCTGTCTTTTTCTATGATTTCATCGGCAATCTTCTCTATCCTGTCCGCAATTGCGATGCGCTCGGACTCCGGCATGCCGCCCTCCTCGCGGATTGATTCGAGCAGGGCGCGGAGCATTAGCCTGGATTTCTCTATTGGGCTGAATATGGCCATAAGGATATTATTCGTGCAAAATCTATAAAAACCATTCCTTTACAGAAATTCTTACTTATTGAAATAGGCGTGGAATTTTTCCGTAAGGAAAAGCCTTGAGCTCCTTCCCTCCGGCTTTGTGGAGACGAACCCCTTTTCGACAAGTTCGCGCACCTCGTCGTAAATCATCGGGCCGATTTTGTGCGCCAGCTGGGATTTCAACGCGCCGTCGTGGGATGCTACGTAGGAAAGGGTGCGGAGCGCGCCGTGGGAAAGCTCCGCCTCCTGTGCGAAGGTTTTCACTTTTTCAAGGTAGGCGTCCCGCACGCGCATCACATATTTTTCGCCGACCTGCAGGATTTCCAGCGAGCTCCCCGCGTTCTCATAGTCCGTTTTCAATTCGTCAATAATTGATTTCACGTGCCCGGGGGCGGCGATTCCGGTGAGCTTGCAGAAATCGCTGAGCGAGAGCTCCTTCCCGCTTATGAAAAGCGCGGCCTCGATGAGCCTTTTCTCGTCTCCCATCCAAAAACCTCAGTTCGCCTTCGGGGCGGCAGGCGCTTCAGGTCTGTTTCCTGCCCCGGTCTCGTCTTCGGCGCCGGCTCCCAATTCCGCTTCCCCAGCCTCGAGCTCGGCGTCTTGCGGCTCGGGAAGGGAATCCGGCTCTTCCGCGCTCTTTCTGTTCCCCTCCGTCCCGTTCCCTTCTTTTCCGTTCGTATCGTTGCCGTTAAGGTTTATGAAAATCTCGCCGAAGAACTTGTCCTGCCTCAGATAGACGCTCTTCCTCTGCGCGAGGTGAAGAAGGGGAGTTATTGTTGACACAACCCCATCCGCGCCCCCTCCGTTTATGAGCGATGAGAACAGAACGATGCCCTCGGAATCCGCGTCGCCCTTCAGGCGCACATACAACTTGTCTATCTCGCTTTCTATATCATAATTGTCCAAATCCAATTCGAGCGTGGGCATCTGCGCCGCCACTTTTTTCGGCCTCTCCACGGAATCGTATTTTATCACGCGCTCCATCTCCCCCATCAATTCTTTGAGGGTTATCTGCCTCTTGGGAGGTATTCTCCATGAGAGCGTGAGCTCGGGAATGGCTCCCTCCGCCGATTCCTCCATTGGTGCGTCTGCCAGCTGAGGCTCGGCGTAGAAGCGTATCGCGTTGCTCTTGTATTTCAAAAGGATGGCGCAGGCGAGGATGATGTTTGCCGGGATGTGGAAGTCGAACTTCTCCATCTTCTTGACATAGTTGAAAAAGGAATCCGCCACCACAACAATGTCTATGTTCCACGGGTCGAGCTTTTCGGTCATGACCAACTCTATCAGAACCTGTTTCCAGCTCGGTTTCGCAACGATGGATGTTATGGGGAGGTCCATACTGCGCTTATTAAAAGGTTTCATTTTTATATCTCTTTCGGTGTCTCACACCTCATGACCACCTGCATGGCGGATATCGCCACATCGGTCATCGGGTGTGGTTATGAGGTGTGAATATGGAACTTGAGAATGCAGCTATTTTTGATGGTGAGGAGTCGCTCTCAAAAGCGCTCAGTGAGATACTCACGACCGGCACGGTCGCGGTAATAACCGAGAAGGGCAGATATTATGGAATCATCGACGACAG
>JACCLI010000080.1 GCA_013425455.1 Microcaldota archaeon
ACGCTCTTCCGATCTGCATTCAGGTCCCCCCGATGCAATTCAGGTAGAGCGAGCTTTCTCCGGTTCCGTTTATCCCCAAAAGCTGGTCGAGGGCCCCTTGGTCGAAGCCGCCCACAGGAACCGCGCCCAGGTCCAGTGAAACACTCTGGAGCAGGATGTTTTCGCTTATGTGGCCTGCTTCCATCGCGATGAGGGTATCGGCGGATTCGCCGTATTTTTGGGCGGTCCTTTCCCTCACAGCAGTAAATATTATTACCGCTGCAGCATCACGAACATGCTGTTGGCCGTTGGATGCATGGTAAACGCCCTCGCTGAAATTTCCTTCCTTGAAAAGAACCAGCTTGTGCCCGCTGGGAACATAGTGGTAGATGCCGCAGCTTAGCCCCTCTATTCTGCTTGGAACGATGTAAAGCTCGATGGGGTAGAGGGCTCCTGCGGATGGGGCAGCCCTTTTCCCGCCTTCATCGGTTATTCCTTGGGCGGCCCATAGGATTTGGGAAAGTTCTTGGAGAGATATTCCCTCATTTGAATATTCCCTCACCGACCTCCTCTCTGCTATCGCTTCTTCAACGCTCAAACCAGTATAGTTGGGGGGAGGAAGCACCATCTCGGATTGGGTGGGGTCGAATGTGCAGTTCACCGCCCGGATTTCATAGGAAGGCCCTGGGGTCATCTGGACCAAAAAGAATGCGGCCAAAGTTGCCAAAACGCCAAGAACAATCCCAAAAGCGATTGCAAAAACTTCTCTCATATCAAGTACCTGCAACCATGCGGAGCAAATCGCGCAATCCCGGTGCGAGCCCGATTATTATGAATATCAACAGGATGTAGCGCTTCTCGTCCTCGGAAAGCTTTTCCTTTCCTACAAAATAGGCCGCCGCGAATGCGATTGCGATTTTTATGAGGTAGAACAGGAGGTAGGTGTCCATGAATTCGCCCACGGCGCGGGAGATGACGTGCTGCTCGAAATACTGGATTCCGGTGAGCGGGGAGAAGATGTCTATTATGTAGAAGGTGGCCGCGCCGTCCAGGGCCTGGGCGCCGACCACGAGCGAACTCGGAACGTTGCGGAAAAAGTAATATGCGATTGCGAACGGGATTGCAGCCATCAGGAGAACGGGGATGGCGTGCATCCAGTATTGCATGAAAGGGAGAAGGAGGATGAAATGGAAGGCGAAGAGGGAAAGGCCGATGTATTTGAGATACTGCATCTTTTTGAAATGGTTGAGGATTGCGACGCAGAATAGAAGGATTGCTGCGACGACAACGTAGATGCCGGGGGTGACCGTGATGAAGCCGTATTGGTAGAAGCCGGAATCGAGGATGAGTTTGTGCAAAGGTGTCACGGCAGTGAGGGTGCCGGCGTCAACCGCGTCCGTCACCACGCGGGCGGTGGAGCCGAAAAGAACGAATGTGAGCACACCGTAGAAGAAATCGTTGTCTATGCGGATTTTGGATTTCTGGAACAGGAGCCAGAGGAGATAGACGGCGATTATCGCGAGGGAGGCGTAGAAGAGCGTGTTGATTATGTTGTAGCCGGTGCGCTCCGCTATAGGATTTATGAAGAAATCTGTAATGAAATCGGACACGGGAAAAATTGGGATGAGAGATAATTTAATACTTGCCTAATGAAAAGGGACGCATGAACGCTGATGAGTACATCCGGTCGCGCATGGGTGTGATAGAGAAGGAGATGTACGCAAACATACCAGCGGAGCCGAAGGAGGTCTATGGGATGCTGGGCGAATTCATCTCCAGGGGAGGGAAGAGGATAAGGCCCGTGCTGGTGCTCGCATCATGCTCTGCCTGCGGCGGAAAGGAGGAGAGCGCACTGCCTTTTGCGGTGGCGATAGAACTGTTCCATAACTTCACATTGATACACGACGATATAGAGGACGCCTCTCCAATGAGGAGGGGGAAGCCGACAATACACACGCAATACGGGATTCCCATTGCAATAAATTCGGGCGATGCGCTCTACAGCATCGTGTGGAACGCCCTGGTAAGGAAGGTGGAGCCGCAGAAACTGAGGGGGGGCGGGATCATAATGATTGACGCCTTCCGCAGGGTGGCGGAGGGGCAGGGCATAGAGCTCAACTGGTACAGGGAGAACAGGTTCGACGTGGGCGAGAAGGAATATCTCCGCATGGCCGGTGGAAAAACGGCGGCGCTCATCGGGGCCTCGTGCGAACTGGGGGCATATTCCGCGGGGGCTGGAAAGGAGGAGCAGGCCGCCCTGAAAGGGTTCGGGGAAAAGATTGGCCTTGCGTTCCAGATAAAGGACGACGTGCTGAACCTCACGGCGGATCCGGCGAAATACCGGAAGAAGATCGGCGAGGACATAGACGAGGGGAAGAGGTCGCTCATCACCATCCACCTGATTGCGAACACGCCGGAGAGCGTGCGCAAAAAAGTGGTTGCGCTCCTCGGGAAAAAGAAGAAGAGCGCGAAGGACATCGGGGATGCGATTGCGCTGGCGAAGGAATACGGCTCCATAAAGTATGCGTCTGATTATGCGGAGCGCTTGGTGCGCGAGGCAAAGGCTTCCCTGGGTGCGCTGGGGAAGGCGGAAGGCAGGGAGCTAATGCAGTCCCTCGGAGACTACATAGTCGAACGGGAGAGATAGGAAGCGCAAAAATTGGGAAGGTTTTTAAACAAACAGGGGGAATAGTTTGGCATGCGACCGACCACCAGCCTCCTAGTAGGATTATTGTTCGTTCTCTCAGTAGCGAGTTGTGTTGACGTTTCACGATATTTGAACACAGGGGAGAGCGTAAGCAAGGAAGAGACGTTCACAGTGGACGGCTCCTTTTATACGCTCGTATACGTGGGCGGGAACCCGACGATTCTGCTGGACAACAACGGCAACCTTGTCTCGGACTCCGCGATCATTTCGCGGGTGCTGATGGTGCATTTCTCTGAGATGTATTACCCTTCGCAGGCGGAGCTGAACGCACTGCGGTCCGATTTTGACAGATATGAAGCGAGCAGGAACAACGGGGATTTCTACAAGAATTCGTCGATAAAGCTTCCCGGGATGAACAAGAGCGTTGGGGTAGAGGAGGAAGTCTGTAGGTACAGCCTTTTCCTGAATGTGTTTCCGTGCACGAACAGCTCGAACTGCATATACTCCGCGATGCAGCTCTGCGACGAGTTCGGGGATGCGCTCGGCTGCAGCGACCCGAGGGACCTCCAGCCGCATGTGGAGAAGTTCTCTTTTGCGAACATGGGGATGACAAGGGACATGAACAGGATCTTCGCACTCCTGGACAACCTTAGCTCCAAAAACATATATGCGGGCCTTACGGAGATAAAGACGCTCACGGGAAACCTTGACGATTATGAAAAGGACCTGGAGGGCACGAAGTTCAGGCTACCGCAGGGAGGGGAGAAATGCAATGATTGCTACGGGCTGTGCCCGAGAATATGGATAAACGAGACCTACCTCACGGGCGCGATTGAAAAAATAGACGCGATGCTGGGCGATACGGCGCTGCTCGGGGATTACAACGCGCAGGGGGCGAGGATGGGCAGCGAGGCCGTGGCGAGGCT
>JACCLI010000017.1 GCA_013425455.1 Microcaldota archaeon
CGGATTGCGTTCCTCCTCGCGAGTTCCGCGAACTCCGCTGTTGGGAACAGGGTATTATCCACATCGAAGAAAATGCAGACCTTCATCAAAAGGATTGGGGATAAATAGCTTTTTATACTGTTCCTCAAGAAATTCTTCTACTCTTTTAGATGGTGAGTGATTGGGATCAAGACCTAGGAAGTGGAAGAAAAAGGGCCGCATGCGCTGGAAGTGGGTAAAGAAGAAAAGGCGCAGGCTCAAAAAGAAGATGAAGAGAAGGGTCGGCGAGCTTTAGATAAGGCTCTTCGCTAGTTTTTCGTATTCCTTCACGAGAGCTTCAGCCTTGTCCTTGGACTTTGCTTCCCCAAAGATGCGGATGTAAGGCTCTGTGCCGGATGCCCTTACGATTACCCAGGAATCGTCAAAAGTGATGCGGACGCCGTCTATGTCTATTGTTTTGTAGCCTTTCTGCTTTGCAAATTTCCTTACTCCTTCCAGAATTGCCTTCTTCCCTTTCTCGTCGCACTCCACCCTGGTTTTTACGTTATAATAAGTTGGGATTTCTTTCATCCATTCGGAAAGGGATTTTTCGCATAACGCCTCGATTATTTTTGCCGCTGCGAAAATTCCATCCTTCGCAAGGGAAATCTCGGGCCAGCAGACCCCTCCCACCTCCTCGCCGCACATAACCGCTTTTCCTTTTGCCATCTCCTCGCTCATGTACGGAGCGCCCACTTTCGTGTAGATGGTTTTGCAGCCGAATTTTGAAGCGACATCCTCCACAGCCTTGCTGGTTGCGACCGTAGTAAGCACGTCCCCTTTTTTTTCTTTCAGTTTGAGCAGAACGGAAAGCGCATAAACCTTGTCTCCCACCACGAAATTTCCCTTCTCGTCCACGAATACTACTCTATCCCCGTCCCCGTCCCAGGCGATTCCGCAGTCAGCCTTGGTTTCCTTCACCATTTTGATTAGTTCCTGGATGTTCTCCTCCCTGGGCTCGGACGGGCGGCCGGGGAAATGGCCGTCCATGTGCGAATTAATTGTTAGGATTTTGCATCCAAGCTCCTTGAAGAACTGGGGAGCGATGGTTGCCGTGGTCCCATTCCCCAAATCCAAAACTATGAAGGGCTTCCTTTTTGCGATTTTTTCCGGATGGAGGAGCGTCCTCATCGCATCCATGTGCTCGCGGACCGCGTTCTCGTGTTTTTTTACGGGTTTTATGGCATCCCAGCTTGCAAGTTTTACATTTCCAATAAGTTTCTCTATCTCCTCCCCCCTCTCCCGGGAAACGGAAACGCCCTTCCCATCTATTACCTTCAAGCCATTGTATTCCGGCGGGTTGTGGGAGGCGGTAATTATGATTAACCCGTCCGCTTTTAGCTTTTTGAGCATGAATTCCGCAGTCGGGCTGGAGACTATTCCCAAATCTATTGCCTCGCAACCAACGCTCTGAAGGCCAGAAATGACGGCATTCCTCAATAATTCTCCGGTGAGGCGGTGGTCCCTCGCAACGAGGATTTTTCCCTTTCCAAAATAGGCACCTATTGCCTGGGCTGCGCGCAAAGCCAGCTCCGGCCCCACAAAGCCGATTGTTCCCCTTATGCCATTGGTCCCGAAATACTTCGCCAATCATTCACCCTAGGATGAGTTTTCCTTTATCCATTCTATAGTATATTTGAGGCCTTCTTCTAAAGAATATTCCGGTCTGTACTTCAGAACCTTCCCGGCCTTCACTATGCTGGCGAAGGAACGGCGGATGTCCCCTTCCCTCGGCGCCTTATGGATGGGGACGAGCTTGCTTTTCGTCTGCTTTTTTATCTCCTTCCATAAGGAATTGATGCTTGTTTCCGTTCCGGTCCCTATGTTGAATACCTGGCCCGCCGCCTTCTTTTCACTCATCGCGAGAAGGTTTGCCTTCACCACATCCTTTACGAAAACGAAATCTCTTGTCTGCTCACCGTCCCCGTAGATGATCGGCCTCTCCTTCCTCAAAGCGGCGGAAACGAATTTGGAAATCACCCCCGAATAGGGTGAATCTGGATCCTGCCTGGGGCCGTAAACATTGAAGTAGCGGAGGCAGACGGTCTGCAGTTTGAAGTCCTTGAGGTATTTCTCCGCATTCATCTCGTTTATGTGCTTGCTTTCCCCATAGGGGGATTTCGGGTTCAAGGCGCCATCTTCCCTTTTGGGGAGGGCGAGGGTGTCCCCGTACACAGCCGCGGAGGAGGCGAGCACCACGCGCTTCACCCCCATCCTGGATGCCGCCCCGAGCACAAGGAGCGTCCCTTTTATGTTTATGTCCCAGGTCTTCACGGGATTCTTTATGGACTCCTCCACGGAGACCATGGCCGCCTGGTGGAATATGTAATTGCATCCTTTTACGGCGTCGTCCACCGTTGCCTTGTCCGAGATGTTCCCTTCCAGGAGCTCTACCTTCTTCTCAAAATGCCTTATGTTTTTCAGCTTTCCGGCGGAGAAATTGTCCAGGATGCGGACGTCCTGCTTATGGCTTACGAGCTCCTCCGCGATGTGGGAGCCGATGAATCCCGCCCCTCCGGTCACAAGGATTTTCATTTTCTCAGCGTTTTAGGCTCTCTTGATACGTATTTAAAGTTAATCTTGCGACGTTCTCCCAGGAGTACTCCTCTTTTACTATGTATTCGGCGCGCTCGATTATCTTGTGGAATTTCTGGGGGTCCTTTAGATAATTGGAAACCTTTCTTACGAGCTCGTCCTCATCCTTGAAGATGAAATCCTCCGCGCTCTTCCCGTAAACCTGCTCGAAGAGGGCGGGGCCGTCGCCCACCGGGGTCGAGAACATGGGGCGGCCGGATGCGATGGCCTCCAGCCAGACGAGCGAAAAACCCTCGTATTTGCTCGGGAGGATTACTGCGGCGGAATTCCCGTATATTTTATGGATTTCATCATAGGGCGCTTCGGAGAAGTGTATTTTCACCCCGAGGGAATTCGCAAGCTTCTGCAGCCCCTCCTTTATGCCTTCGTCCTTCCCCACAACCCAGAGCTCGGTGTCCGGGAAATCCTTCTTTATTTTGGCGTAGGCGCGGACGAGCGTGTCCACGCCCTTGTACTCGTCCAATCTTCCCACATAAGTGATTGCATTCTTTCCCTCCGGAGGCTGGAAGGTGAAGATTTCCGTGTCTATTCCGTTGGGGATGTAGATGAGCTTCCTTTCGTCCACTTCTCCTTTTATGTCCTGGATG
>JACCLI010000024.1 GCA_013425455.1 Microcaldota archaeon
GGGATTCGCTGGTCGTGGACGCGGGAGCGGGGACTGGCTTCAATGCGATAATGCTTGGGAGAATAGCAAAGAAAGTCGTTTCATACGAGCGCAGGGAAGAGTTCGCGGAGCTCGCAAAGGAGAACATAAAATCCCTCGGGCTGAAGAATGTGAAGATAAAGAACGCGGACATAATGGGCGGGATAGAGGAGAAGGATTTGGATCTCATAACTTTGGACATGCCGGAGTAGGAAAAGGTGATTCCGCTTGCGCATGCCGCGCTGAAGGAGGGAGGGTATTGCGTGGGCTATCTTCCCAACGTGGAGCAGGCGAAGGAATTCTTCCTAGAGGCGCAGAAATCCTTCAGGGAGGTATTCATGCTTGAGAATATAGTAAGGGAATATGAGGTGCGGGACTTCGGCGTTAGGCCGAAGCACATCGGGCTTATGCACACCGCGTACCTTGTGTTCGCCAGAAAATAGTATTATAAAAAGAAGCGAGGAAGATTTTTTACCTTCTTTGTTGAGGGCTCATAGCTCAGCAGTAGAGCGCTCGCCTTGCACGCGAGAGGCCGGGGGTGCGAATCCCCCTGAGTCCAAAGGGGCTGTGGCGTAACTTGGTAGCGCGGCAGGCTCCAGGTCCCTCGGAAGAGGAAACCTGCATGTTAGGGTTCAAATCCCTACAGCCCCACCATTTTCCCGGAAACAACAAGGTTAAAAACGGTAGCGGACAAAATTTCTTCCGCTAAAGGTGCAGAGTATGGCTTCTCAGACACTAAACAATTTCGAGCTCGCGAGGCTCATGGGCGCAAGGGCGCTCCAGCTCTCGTTGGGCGCGCCTCCGCTCATAAAGGCGGAGCCGACGATGGCGTTCCTTGACGTGGCGAGGCAGGAGTTCGAAAAGGGAGTAATCCCCCTCGCGGTCGCGAACGAATAATTTTTCCCCCGGGCTTGTAGCTCAGCAGCAGAGCGCTCCGTTCGCATCGGAGAGGCCGGGGGTGCGAATCCCCCCAAGTCCAATAGAAGAAACGCGGAGGGGAGCGCCCCTCCTCATATCTTTCATCTCCTGATCCTCCCCCAACTTCACTTTGCAACTCTCTAAACGCCTCCGTACGCAGTTTTCTTGCACCAAAAAATATGAAATTATTCCCTCGGAGACCATGTAACCATGGTTACAAGTTGTGTCTTTTCCTCAACTTTTGTTCAACAACAAATCAGACGTTAAATTGAATTCTTTTAAAACCATCATGTGTATACTTTGCGGTGCGTTCCGATGACCGCGGATGAGAAGATAAAGAAAGGGGTTTGCCCGGTTTGCGACTCGAGCCTGGTTTTTCAGGAAGGCTGCAAGGCCTGCTTCTCCTGCGGCTGGGAAGCCTGCAGCTGATTGATAACTTCTTCAAGCACTTCTTTCGTATATCCCCTCCTTATCTTAAGTGAAGCCGCACGCGCGTGCCCCCCTCCGCCCTCTATGAAGTCCCCCATCTTTGCCCTTACTACACCCATTATTTTTACCGCGGTTATCCCGCGGAGCACCGCGTCCTCGTTCAGCCTGAAGGAGATCCCGCCATCCCAGAAACCGAGGACAACCACCGGGCCCTCGTGCATCACGAGCTCAAAGGCGCGCGAGGTGAGCTTTCCCTTTCCCGGGAATTCCTTGGCGCTCACTTTCTCGAAATCCACTGTATAGACGGCAACGGGGCCCTCAATCCTCTTCTTCATCATGCGCCCCACCTCCTCCTTCACGCGCTCCATCCTCTCCCGCGCCTGGAAAAGTATGGATGCATACAGTTCCTTCTCCCCGAGCGCGTGCTCATAAAACTCAAGCCTGTTCCCGAACTCCGCATAAGTCGCCATGTAGTCAATCACGAGCGCCCTTTCCCGGTCCTCTTCGGAAATGGGCATGATGCCGCTCTTGTCCCCGGCGCACGCCATCTTCGCGAGGTGTTCCACCTCCTTCCTGCCGCACGCCCGCGCAACCTCGCAGGCAAGGTACCCCGCGGGATAGGTTGACGCCTCCTCCTCTTCACTCACCGCCCACGGGCTCAAAAAGACGGAGCAGAACCGCTCCACCCCCTTCTCCGGGGGGTGGTGGTCAATCAAAATTATCTCCGCCCCTCCGGCCTTCAGTATTTCCAATCCCTCGCAGCTCTCCTCCCCGCTTCCGCAGTCGACAATCACCACAAGCGGGCTCCTCTCGTACCTTATGACATTCACATCGCGCATCGCATCCGTGACGCGGTAGGCCGCGGAGTTCTGCTGGTGTGTCTGCGCATTCCCTATCACCTGTATCAGCGCAAGCGCACCGGAAACGCCGTCCGCATCATTGTGGAATTTCAGAAGAACGAACCTCCCGAGCTTTCTTGCAGCGAGCAGTTTCTTCCCCACCTTCTCTATTCGCTCCCGCAATCCCTCCATCAATCCGTCCGCAAGCAATTTCTCCTTTTGCACCTTCGCGTTCTCCTCCGCCTTATGGAGAACGGCAGAATACGCCTCAGGCCTCCTCTCCATCTTTTCCGGTTTCAGCACAAAGAAGCCCCGCTCGTTCATCACCGTTCCGCTGGCAAAATACGCATCCCCTATCTTATAGAACTCACGGGAGTGCATCTCCACGTCCTCTTCGCCATCGGTTAGTATATAGATGGTATAATCACGCCCTTTCTTGGCTGAGGAGACAACGCACTCTGCTTCGATATGCTTCCCCTCGCCCAGATTCCTGAAACCCATACATACAATTCTCTCCCCAACCCTTAAAAAAGCCAAACGAAAAATCCACGCATGCACAGGTTCCTTGAGCACACCGCCGACGCCTTCCTGGAGGCGAAGGCAAAAACCTTCCCCGAAGCCGTAAAGGACGCGATGGAGGGGGCATTCGAACTGATTGGAAAAGGAAAAAAAGAGGAGGGGACGTTCGAAATCTCAGTCTCTTCGGACGAGCTCCCAAACCTGATCGTAAAAACTCTCGGATCATTGGTCGTGGAATGCGAGCTGCAGAAAATCTCCCCGGTCCGCGCAGAAATCCTGGAGGCGGACGAGAAAAATAACTCCATAAAGGCAAAAATATACGGGGAGAAAAAAGTCCCGAAGAACATAATCAAGGCGGTCACCTACCATATGCTTGAAGTGAAAAAAGAGAAAGCCTCTTGGATAATACGCGTGTTGTTTGACATCTGAAACTGATTGTAACCATGGTTACAATCCAGATTCGTACCTCACTTTCCTCCCTTCTACAATGTAGCGGCCCTTGGAAAAATTCGCCACCAACTTCCTCATCGTCTTGTGCTCATAGGGAAGAATCCTCTCCGAAACCTCGTGCGCATCCTTGCAATCCCCTATGTAAACAGCCGTCTGTTCAATGACCGGCCCGGTGTCCGTCCCCTCGTCCACGAAATGCACGGTGCACCCGCTCACCTTCACGCCGTACTCAAAGGCCTGCTTCTGCGCCTCCAGCCCAGGAAAAGAAGGCAACAATGCAGGATGTATGTTAATCATCTTTCCCTTGAATTTCCCAAGCAATTCCCTACCCACAATCCTCATGTACCCCGCAAGCACGACCAGGTCCACCTTCTTTCCCTTAAGTATCTCTACAATTCTCCTGTCCATCGCGCCCTTCCCCGGGCAATCCTTCTTCTCAACTATGAAATACGGAATCCCGTTCGCCTGCGCCCGCTCAATCGCCCCGGCCTCGGGGTTGTCCACCACGAGCGCCACAATCTGCCCATCTATTTCCTTTGCCTTTATCCCATCTATTATGGACTGGAAGTTGCTTCCCCTTCCGCTCGCGAGCACCCCTATTTTGATCATCTTTTCACTCTTATAGTTTCCTTATTAGTAATAATTATATTAAGGGGCACGTCATGCGCCTCCGCAGGCACATTCCCCATCACCTGGAAATCAAAGCAGAGCCCCACCAATATCTTCGGCTTCGGCCCTTCCCCGTTCAGATACCTGTCATAATACCCCTTCCCCATCCCGATGCGATTCCCCTTTCCATCCGCCGCAGCCAGCGGCACCACCATCATGTCTATGCTTCCTCCGGAAAACTCCTCGCCCACCGGCTCCATTATCCCATACGGCCCCCTCCTCATCGTCCCATTTTTCTCATAATACACGAATTTGAGGCTCTTCTCTTTTACAATCGGGAGCAGCACCTCCTTCCCCTGCGCCGCCTCCTCCACCATGGCCCAGGTGTCCACTTCATCTTTTTTCGATAAATAGAACGCAACAGTTTTCGCATTATGGAACTCCTCCAAATCAAACAGCCTCTCCATTATGCTCCTGCTCATCTCGTGCTTTTCCTCGTCGGGAATCCCTTTCCTTATGCTCAGCATCCTGCCCCTAATTGCTTCCTTTTCGCTCATAGCACTCCCAACTCTTTGTAAGCTTCCTTCATTATGTACAGGCTTCCTGTCACAAGCACCATGTCATCTTCCCCAGCATCTTCCAACGCCTTCCCCACAGCTTCCCCGATGCTCTCCGCCATTTCGCTCTCGCAGTATTTCCTTCCCTCTTCCAACAGTTTTTCCGGCTCCTCCGCCCTTTCCATCTCCACTTTTGCGAATATAAACTTATCCGCCACCCGTGAAAGAATCTTCAATACGTCCTTCCACTCCTTGTCCTTCATGCACCCGAAAACTATTATCCTCCTCCTCTTCCCGAAAATTTCCAGGCTCTCCACGAGCGCAGAAGCCCCGCCCGGATTGTGCGCCACGTCCGCCACCACCAGCGGCTCCTGCTGCAGCACTTCCAATCTTCCCCGCAGCTTCGCCTTCTTCAATCCCTTGCGTATGCTCCCCTCCCCGATTCCCAGCTCCTCAGCCGCGCGCACCGCAAGCCCCGCATTCCTCACCTGGAATTTCCCCAGCATGGAGAGCTCCAGTCCTTCCATTTTTTCCTTTCCCACATAATCGAAAATCGTTTTTTCCGCACTCACTTCCCCTTCCTCGCACTCAAAGTCCTCCTCATAAACATAAAGGGGCACGCCAACCTCCCTCGCCCGCCTCCTTATCGCCTCGTTTCCGCTTCCGGAGACGCACGGCCCGTTTTTGATTATGCCCGCCTTCTCGTACGCAATCTTCTCCTCAGTATCCCCGAGCCATTCCTTATGCTCCAATGAAATCGAACTAATGACCGACAATTTCTCCCGCGCCACATTCGTCGCATCCAGCCTCCCGCCCATCCCCACCTCCATCACTGCCCAGTCCACGCGGTTCGCGGAAAAATAATCATACGCGCTCGCGGTCACAGCCTCAAAATAGGTAATCTCCTTTTTTTCGTTTATCCATCCCTTTGTTCTCCCCACATACAGGTCCAGCATCCCCTCCCCGATATTTATCCCATTCACCTGCATCCTCTCCCCGAATTCCAAAAGATGCGGCGAATAATAGCTGCCGACCTTAAGCCCCTCCGCCCGCAAAATCCCGGTGAGCATCGCGGCCACCGAGCCCTTCCCGTTGCTCCCCCCCACCAGTATAGTATTCATATTATTCTGCGGATTCCCCCAGTCCGCCAGCATCTTCTCTATCCGTTCCAGCCCGGGCTTCCACCCAAATTTTTCCAAGAATGAGAAAGGGTCAGAATCCATGGCCCCCACCATCAGGCAGCATCCAGCTTACGGCAACCAGCATACCATCATCACCTAAACGGCCTGCTATTCCTCCTCAATTGCAAAAGTTCCGGCCCCGCAAACAACGAGAGGCTCCTCTTCGCCCTCTCCAATTCCAATGGGTCCATCGCCGCCCGCAGGTCCGCGTCAATAAGCACCGCGGGATACGCATAATTCCTGTTTATTTTCGACAGGGATGCGATTACCCCGATAATCTCCGCATACTTCTTCCCACCCTCCAGAAATTCTATTCTCAGCGGCCTGTCCCCCGCCACCGGCTTCATGTATGAAATCCTTATCCTCTCCCCCCACTCGCCCAAATCCTTGAGCACCGCGTGCTGTTTCGGATTCGAGGAATAATGAAGAACGCAAGTCCTCTCCCCCTCCCGCAGAAGATGATTCAAAAATACGCTGTCCGCGCACTTCTCCCCGGTGTGCTTCGCGAGCACCTCCATCACCCTCTTCCCGCGCGAATCCTTCACCACACCCGCGACGCACACCCCGCTCTCCGAGCAGAATTTGAACAATTCCTTGTATCTCCTGATTAGCAATAGATAATCCTCAAAGAGCACGGAGTCATCGCTCGGCCTGTCGCTCATCAGGGGCACAACCGACCCGTCCAAAAACAGGAACTCCGGCCTCTCCTTCCTCGCCGTCTCCAGTGCATTCTGTATTTCCAAATTCAACCTAAAAATAGACCGATGCCCGTTCACCTCCCTCTCATCCAGCCCGGTCTTCACATCATACGTTGGCTGGGGAAAAGCATTCGGATAATATGAGTATGATTTCAGCTCGCCGTTTTCGTAAGTGAAAGTGGAGGACACCGCCTTCCCTATGAGCAGGTCCGCCCCGTGCATCTCATAATTCAATATCCCCCCGTCGACCGCGCTCACCTTCCCCTTCGCCTGCGCATGCTCCAGCGGCATCACCAATTCTCCGTCGAGCATCTCCTGCATTTTTGGCGCCAGTGCCCTCACCCTCGCGGCCTCGCCCTTTCTCCTCCCCTCTATCTGCGCAATGCAGTCCGCCGCCTTTCTCAATTCCTCCAACATGCAATTTCCTCATCGCTTCGCGATGACTGGCAGAAACTCCGGTTTCCGCCATCTCGTTTCCCATTCCCCCCTTTTAACTTTTTCCCAACCGCCGTGCCGCTATTGCGGTGGTCATCCATGAGCATCTATGTTTATAAATGTTTTCCCACACTAATACTTTCATGAACACATTAAAAATTGTCCTTGGAGTCCTTATGCTGGTGTTTAGCCTTTCTTTCGCGGCACCGCTTGCCGCGGGCTATGTGACTTCGTGCGGTGAAATCACCGCACCCGGCATCTATGAGCTGAGTGCGGACATAAGCACCGCATCTACGCCCACAACTACCGGCGCATGCATACTCATCACTGCAGACAATGTGGAGTTCAACGGCAACGGCCACACGGTCAGCGCATCGGGGATGGGCGAATACGGCATAAGCATACTCAATTCCAGGGAGGTCATGGTCGAGAGCACAGTCCTCACCAATTCCTATGTCGGCGTCAACGTCATGAATTCCTCGAGCATCGCCCTTGAGAGCAACAACGCCCGCGACAACGCCTGGGGCTACGAGCTCGTTTCCTCTTCTGATTGCACCCTCCGCTCCAACACCGCGATGCACAACAGCGAGGTCGGATTCGCGGTTGAGCTTGATTCCGATGACAACGTCCTCGAGTCCAACACCGCTTCCGGTAACGGGGACGGCATCCGCATCTCAGAGAGCGGCGGCGCGGTCCCTGAGCGCAACAGGGTTCTACGCAACACCGTAAACGAAAACGACAGGTTCGGCATTTTTGTGGAAGGCACGGTTGACACGCAGATTGCCCTTAACTCCATTGCCCTCAACGGCTATGAGGGAATCGTGGTCGTAAGCGGCGTGGACACCCAGATAACCTCCAACACAGTAAGGGGGAACTCCCGCTTTGGCGGCAACGGCCAGGTTAACCTGCGCCGGGCCCAGGACTATTATATGTATGACAACACCATCTCCGGCCCGGGCAAGGGAGTCAGCATGGACACCAACGCACATGGGGTGTTCATGGGCAACACAATAAGTGACACCGATTACGCAATAACAGTAATGTCCGCCAACAATGAAATATCGGACAACGTGGTCGAAAACTCTGGAATAGCTTTCTACTCATGGGACTACTCCGGCCCGGCCGAGGTCACCGGCCTCCACATGAGGCAGGGGGTGAGGGAGGTGGATGTTTCCTTCTGGTATGACCACGGAACCGGCAACGGCTTCAGGATGGGCCTTGCGCCTGTCCCGGCACCCGCGCCTACCGGTTACGTGGATTTCAAGGACAAGTGCTTCCAGGTGACCGAGCTCGGCACAGTTGAGCTCAATCTTTACACGGACTGGCCGGATTCGGTATCCCGCGGCCTCGGCATAGAGGACTCCAGAGTGGACGCATTCAGGTATGATGGCGGCTGGGTCGAGTATCCCGCAGGCCACAATACCGACGGCCACAAGCTCTACCTAAAGCAGATTAACGATTTTGGCACATTCTGCCTCTTCGCTGAGAAGGTGATCCCGCCAACCCCGCCCACTCCTCCAACCCCGCCCAGCGGAGGCGGCAGCTCCGGCGGCACAACCCACAGCGGTGGCGGCAGCGGCGCACCCCATGTGGGCATCCCCTACGTTCCATCAGGCGGAACAACCGTCGAGGTTGAGCCGAGCTGCACATCCGACTCCGACTGCGCAACCAGCGCAACCTGCAGCGGCGGAGTATGCAGGGCGCTCGAGGCAGGAGGCTCCTGCGGCGCATTCGTTAACCACGAGTGGGTTGACTACGATTGCTGCGGCGGAGAGGACTGCAATGCGGGCGAGGTCTGCAAGGAAAACGAGTGCGTTCCCATGGAGCCGCTCGACATAACGGGCACCGAGCCACAGTCATCCGGCTCAGAGGCCTCAGGTTCCGACCAGGGCCTTGGAAGGCTTCTCGCAGACATCCCATGGTGGGTGCTCCTGATACTCGTCCTCATGGTGGGCGGAGGCATATACGCCCGCTACAGGATGGGCCAGCCGGAGCAGCCTCCAGAGGGCGAAGCACCTCCTGAAGAGGAGCTCCCCCCAGCCGAGCCTGAAGAGGAG
>JACCLI010000031.1 GCA_013425455.1 Microcaldota archaeon
TACCGCCAGCGCGGAGAAGGACGAGCTGGGCGACGGCGGGTGGACCCTGAAAGCAGGCGCGCTGGTCCTCGCTTCCGGAGGAATGTGCGCGATAGATGAATTCGACAAGATAGATGAGGAGGACCGCGCATCCCTCCATGAAGTAATGGAATCACAAAGCGTGTCTATAGCTAAGGCAGGCATGGTCGCAAAATTCAAGGCAAAGACCGCCATAATCGCGGCAGCCAACCCGAAGCACGGGAGGTTCAACCAGACCAAGAACCTTGCGGACCAGTTCGACATTCCGCCTTCCCTGCTTTCCAGGTTTGATTTGCTTTTCCCAATCCTAGATGTGCTGGATGAGGAGAAGGACTCCAAGCTCGCGGACCACATACTCTCTTCCCACGCGGCTGCGGCTGCCGGCACTTTGGCGCCAGGCGACACGGATCCGGAAGTCATTGAAAAGAGCCTGCTCAGGAAATACATCACTTATGCAAGGAGGTACGTGCATCCGGTTCTGAGCGACGGGGCAAAAGAGAAGATAAAGAACTTCTACGTGGAGCTCAGGAGGCTCGGGAAGAACTCCGGCTCGGTCCCGATCACCCCGAGATACATAGAAGGCCTCGTGAGGCTTTCCGAAGCCCATGCAAAGATGCGCCTCAGCAACGAAGTGGAGGAAAGCGATGCAGAGGCTGCGATAACCCTTACGAAATATGTCCTCATGAAGGTGCTCACCGACCAGGAGACCGGACGGATAGATGTGGACATCATCGCGACAGGCAAGGCACGCTCACAGGTGGAAAAAATAGAGAATGTATTGGACATAATCCGCGCAAAGACCAGGGATACGGAGGCGGTCCACATAGACGAGGTAATAAAGGACGCGGAAGCGACGGGAATGGATTCCGGCCTTGCCAGGAGGGTGCTCAGGGAACTGCTCCAGAAAGGAGAAATATACGAGAAGGAACCCGGCTGGGTAAGCCTCGTAAGCAAGGAGAACTAGCATGAACGTCCTTGTGAAAGTCCTTTTGATGTTCATCGTGACCCAGATTTTGGGCCTTTATGCGGGCGTCTACATCCTGCAGGATGCAAGGACCAACCCGATAGTGCAGGATTTCATTTCCGTGGAGAACGGGGTGTCGTCCCTCCCGCTTTTTGTCGTTTACATCCTTCTGGGAGCCGTAATATTCCTGGCTATAATAAAATTCCATCTTGAGATACTCCTCTCCCTTCTCGAAATCGTAGTGATTTCGGTCACCTCCTCCATACTTTTCTATTCAGTAATCCATCCATTCCTGGCGGATGCCCTTGCCGCAATGGCCATCGCAGCGTTGCTCGGCATAATACTGGCGATTTCAAAGCATTTCATACATCTGCTCAAGAACCTCGCGGCGGTCCTCTCCAGCGCGGGGGCGGGCGCGGTCTTCGGCTTCACATTCAGCTTTTTGGCGTCCCTCATCTTCTTCTGCATAATGGCGTTGTACGATTACATCGCCGTGTTCCGCACAAAGCACATGGTCTCGATGGCCAAGGAAATCATAAAGCACGATATGAGCTTCACCATCACGGCAAAGGAGAAGCTTCCCAGCGGGAGGGAAACCCGCCTCGATTTGGGGACGGGCGACCTCGCGCTCCCGATAATGGTGGAGGTTTCCGCCTACCAGATCCACCCGTACCTCTCACTGGTTACAATGCTCGGCGCCATAGCCGGAGTCTCATTCGTCCTGGTTTATGCATGGAAGCACAAGGTGTTCCTTCCGGCAATTCCAGCGATACTATTCGGCATCCTGATCTCAATTGCGGTCGCACTGGGGGTCACATTCCTCAGGCTGCTCTGAAATCCACCACAATCTGCACCGTGCTCGGGGAAAACGGCCTTACCTCCCTGCTTTCCAGAATTTGTATTTTCCTCCCCGCCTTCCTCCCTGCTTCGAACACCTTCCTCTCCGCGGCCTCCTTCCCCTCAGCCCTGTTCACAAAGGTATAGAAGTGTATTACGCCGCCCTTCTTCGCCGCAAGGAGCGCCACGTCCAAAAAGTCCTCCGCACTTTTCGGCAGGGGCATGAGCACGCGGTCCGCAACCCCAACAAATCTCTCCGGGACGACCTTCCGTACATCCCCAAGAATCGCCTCCACCCGCCCTTCCATCCCGTTCAGCTTCACATTTTCCTCAAAATAGCGCACCGCGTCCGGGTTCAGCTCAATCCCATAGACCTTCGCATCCTTCTGTTTTTTGGCAATCACGAGCGCAAAAGGCCCGACACCCGCAAACATCACCAGCACCTTTTCGCCGGCACGCACCTTCTCCGCAATCCTTCCCCGCTCATGGCTCAGGCGGGGCGAAAAATAAACCTTCGCAAGGTCCAGGCGCATACTCACCCCGTGCTCCACATAAGTAGCCTCGGTCCTTTTCTCCCCGGCAAGGAAAGAGAATCTCCTCACCCTGAATTCCCCCTCCATCCCGCTCTCCTTCCTGAGCACGGCCTTTATGTTTGCGTTCGTTCTCAGCAAGGCGTCCGCAATCTCCTTTTCCTTCGCCCGCAATTCATCCGGAATCTCCAGCACTGCAATATCCCCCACAATATCATAAGAAGAAAAAATCCCCTCGGACTCCCAGCCGACAATCTCCGAAAGCATTTCCTTGAAACTTTTCCTCAGTTCCCTCCTCCGCGCCTCCACCTCAACCAGTTTGTACCGGGGAACGCTTTTCTTCACAGGCAGATACACGTACTTCTCATCATGCGAAGGGAAATACTCCTCATCCAGGATTCCGGAAGAGGAGAGCCTCCTGCGCATCTCCTCCCCTTTTTTCCTGGGAACCCGAATAGCCTTTGCCATCAGTTTCACTTTATTCCAAAACTATCGCAGGCTTCCCCGGCATCGCATTGGAAGCCTTGGGGTGCCCGCCTTCTTCCTCTTTGCGCACAACAACTTCTGCCCCCAATTCCTTAGAAAGGAAGGAAGCCGCGTCATGCAGCGCATCATACTCATCTCTGGACGGAAGGACCTCGATAAGGGAATGCACCCTTGGCATCAATCCCTTCCCGAACCTGCTTACCTCCTCCATGTTCAACTTGCCTTTCTTGCCGAATTCCATGAGTTCCTTCAGGTTCTTCCTCTCCTTCATGAGATTGTACGCCTCGAATTTCCAGGAAGCGGGCACATAAACGAATACCTTCTTGGGCTTCGCACCTATCCTCTCCGCAATCTTCTCCACATCGTGGCGCACCGAGCTCACAAGCTCCTCGCCCATCTCCAATTTTGCGTCGACCATCTTTTCCGAGCCCTTCGGGAACTCCGCATCAATCGCAAATCCTTTTCCTCCCAGCCCGCTCCAGATCTCCTCCGCGATGTGCGGCATGAACGGGGAAATTACAATGGCCCAGTTCTGGAAGAACCATCTGAGTTTCGGCTTCTCCGCCCTCTTCAGGTACCACTGCAAATCATGCATAACCTCATAGAAGACGTTCTGCGCAAGCAGCCGCATCTCCAATTTTTCGTAAAGCTCCGGGAGCGCGATGAGCCTCCTGTTCATCCGGGATTTGAGCCACTTTTCCATGCGCCCGTTCCCGTCCTCCTCCGCATATTCCAATAGGGAAAACAGGTATTCGACCCTCCCCTTCACCCCTTCCGCGACGCTCTTTTCGAAATTCGTGTCCTGCGTCAAATCCGCGCCGGAAACCACCGCAAACCTGAGCACGTCCGCCCCGTATTCCCGTATCGCCTTTCTCAAGGGAAGGATGTTCCCAAAGGATTTGCTCATCTTCTTCCCCTCCATCATCACCAGCCCGTTGGTAACGATTTGGCGGGGGAGGTGCTCCTCCGGGAAGATGGCCACATGGTTGAACACAAAGAAGGGAAGGTGGTTTTTTATCAGATCCTCCGCAGAGTGCCGGGAATCCAAAGGATACCAGTAGAGGAATTCCTTCCTCATCGCCTCCCACTCTTTCTTTCCCTTTCCCTTCCCCAGCAAAACATAATCAAAGAACTCATCGTTCAATTCCTCAGGCTCCATCCCCCTCACAAGATGCGCAATGGCATAGTACGCCATGTAAATGGTGGAATCGGAAAGCGGCTCTATTATCTTGGAAGAATCATAAGGGAACGGCGTCCCGAGCCCGGAAGCCCGCGTGCATGCCTTTTCCCGAAGCCAATCCACGGTCGCAAGATACTCCTTCCTTGTCTTCTCAGGCATTATGCCCATCTTGCCGAACCATTCCTTCGTCTTCTCCTTCCACTCCGCATTCCCGTAATCCAGGAACCACTGGTCCTCCACAAGTTTCACGCCAACCTGCGTTCCGCACCTGCAGAAAACCGGCCCCTTCGCCAATAGATAGAAAGCAAACGCCTTCCCATCCCTTATGAGCCTCTCCTTTACCTTGTCCTTCGCCTCCAGGACCTTCATCCCCTTGAAGTCCCCGGTGCTCATCACTCCGGTGTGCGCCTCCGTCTTATAAAGTTCCTTGGTCGCATCCTCCGCCTTCGCGTCATTCTGGTTGGAAACCTTCATGCGCTCCACAATCTCCTGGGCTGGGATTCCCTTCATCCCCGGATAGGTGAGTATGGGTATGGGCTTCAGCTTCTCCAGCATCCTCAAATCCCGCAATGCGAGGTAATCGTAAGGGGCATGCGCGGGAACGCTCATCACCACTCCGGTCCCCTGCCCTGCGTCCACGAATTCCGCCTCCAGGATGGGTATTTTCCTCCCATAAGGCTCCTCGGCCTCCTTCCCTATGAAGTATGAGCCGTCCATCTTTTCCATAATCGCAAGAGGGAACTGCAAGGACAATAATTTCGCTGCCTTCTCCGAAACGTAAATTATCTCCCTCCCCCTGGCCGCCTTCACGTATTTCTCCGAAGAGTTAACCCACAGATTCGTGACCCCATAAATGGTCTCGGGCCTATACGTGGCCGCAACCAGCCACCCATCCTTGAATTTGAATTTTACCCCGGCGACCTCCTCTATCTCCGGGTCCACGTCCCCCTGGGTGTCGTGCGAACTCACCACATTGGAATCCGAGGGGCACCAAGCCACCCGGTGCGTTCCCTTCACCACATATCCCTTC
>JACCLI010000035.1 GCA_013425455.1 Microcaldota archaeon
GAAAAGGTGCGGGACGAAATAATAAACAAGCTGAAGAACCTGCGCGACCCGGAAACGGGAAAGAGGGTAATCGCGAAGGTGCAGAAGCGCGAAGATATCTATTCCGGCCCGTACGTAAACAATTCCGCGGACCTCATAGTCTCCTTCAGCCCGGGCTACCGCGTCTCCTGGCAGACCACCCTCGGCGGCGTCCCTCCCGAAGTCGTGGAGCCCAACCTGAAAAAATGGTCCGGGGACCACTGCACATCCGACCCCGCGCAAACCGAAGGCGTATTCTTCATGAACCGGGTGGTGGAGCTTCCGGGAAAGCCATCCCTCCAGGACATAAACCCCACGGTCCGCAGCCTGCTCGGGCTTCCGCAGGACGGGAGCCTTGATGGCCATTCCCTCCTTATCTCCGGAGAGAGTGAGGCACAAGCCGAGCCGCAGGTGAACATCCCGAACACGCAGGGGTACAACGTTCTTTTCATCACATTGGACTGCACGCGCGCGGATTACATCTCCGCATACAGCGATGCTTCGCTTGCAAACACAACAAACGTGGATGCGCTCGCGTCCAGGGGCTTCCTTTTTGAGAACGCATTCACAGGCTTCACCTTCACCTGCCCTTCCCATACGATAATGATGACTGGCAAATATTTCAACACAGGCCAGGCGTTGGGCATGGCCCAGCGGTCCAGCATGCCGCAGGCATTCTCCTCGGCCGGCTATGCCACGGGCGCAACCATAGGCTTCGGAGGCATGAATCCCGGAGCCTGCACCGTTTCCAGCATGTTCCAGGATTTTGACAACACCGCGATTAATTCCAAGCCAGGGGTAAGGGGCGGGATATCAACAAACTATACGATAAACTGGATCAGGGAGCACAAGGACGGGAAATTCTTCTTCTGGCTCCACCTCTACGATGCGCACCCGCCCGGCCTCGGCGTGGGGGGAACGCAGGAGAACAACTATGCGCGAAGCATAGAGTATGTAGATTCCCAGGTGGGAAGGGCCGTTGATGCGCTCAGGGAGGAGGGGCTGGAGAACAAAACCATAATCGTGGTGCTTGCGGACCACGGCATGAACGGCCAGTTCGGGAGCATACCCGACAACAGGAAGCTTTACGACGGGGCGGCCCACATACCCATGATTGTTTATGTCCCGGGCGCGAATCCCCAGGGCCAGAAAATAGAATCCCTTGCATCCACGGTCGACCTTGCCCCCACCCTCTCCGAGCTCACGGGCGTCCCTTATGAAATCGAAGATGGCGTGAGCCTCGTTGATGTGATGAGGAAACCCGGGAAAGAAGCCAGAAGCGAGGTGTTCTCCTCATATAATTTCGGGGGCCTGCAGCAGCAAATGGCGCGCACTGATGAATGGAAACTCATTCTCTCCGGCGCAGGAATGATGAATTCCGACTCCGAACTCTACAACATGGCCCAGGACCCTGGCGAGTTGGACAATGTGGCGGACTCCGAATCGTATTCTCTCGAGTCGATGACGGGCCTTCTGGACACTTACCTGGCTTCAAAAACGGCTCCGGGAGGCCCCTTTAATCCTCCGGGCGCCCGCCCCCCTGACCAGCCGCAATGGTATGGCTATTTCCCGGACAGCGGCTCAAGGCCGCCGATGGACAACCAGACCCTCCAGGATTTGCGGGCCTTTGGATATATCAATTAGTTTGATTTCCACGCGGGCATCTTTCTTAAATGCTCCTTCGCCTTCACTCCCACGTCAGGGTCGCTCACGCCCTGGGAGACCAGGTAGTTCTTCATCCCCTCGGCGATCTCATCAAACGGCTTTATCTTTCCGCTCTCGTCCGCGCAGTTTTTGCAATAGGGATTCTTCGGGTTTCCCGTCGAGTGGTCGTCCGGCTTCGGGATGGGCATCCCGCACGAGAGGCACTTGGCCGACTCCTCGTTCGGCTTCGTGAATGAGAGAAGATGGCCGTCCGGGTCCGCAATCATGAAATCGCGCGCCCCCCAGGAGCGGTCGGAGAGGTCCTTCACTATCGCCACCCCCTTTGTCTTCAGGTCCGCATAATAGGCGTCTATGTCCTCATATTTCGGGAAGTCAACATAATGCACGACCCCAACGCCGGGCTCGGATTCCGTGGCGTTCGGGAGCCTGAAATTTTCGATAAGGCCGTCCTTCATCATGGAAAGCGGCTGGAACATCAGCACCGCGCCGTACCTGCTGAAATCTACGTATTTCGCGTTCTCGCGGTCCGGCAAAACCTTTCCGGCTGCGAACCCGAGGATGTTCTCATAGAAATCTATTGTCCTTTTCATGTCCCTTACGCCAAGCATCGGAGAAATACCTGCCATATTTTCACCTTCAGGCTGCACCCTCCGGCCATCCGGGCCGATGTCCTGCCTTGACGGCAGCCAGAAGGTGAATCCACCCATCCCCATTTACTGCACTAGGGTTAATAATATTTGCCATGCACAAAAATGGGCATGATAAAGGAAATAATTTCCCTGATACTGATGGCAATTGTGGCCCTGCTTATGTTCCAGCATTTCGGCCCGTGGGCGCTCCTCATAAACATCCTGGTGGCGCTCATCGCCCTGAAGCTGGTGGGCTGGCTGGGGATTCGGATAGTGGTGAATTTCTGGAGCATCGCGATAGTGATACTCGGAGGGGTGGTAGGATTCCTCCTGGTGCTCTTCCTCAGCATCACCGGGATATCATTCTCTGCGAAAAAGTAGATCTCTAATCCACTACGAGCACTCCGGTCGCGTAAGAGGTCCTGTACTCATACACTCCGGGTTCCCTGAAGAGGAAGCTGAAATTCATTCCCGGGCCGATTTCCTGCGTCCCGAAAGCATTCGGGGCGGTAACCATCTCCATCATCCCGTTCTCGTTCACCCAGACCACGTTTGTCCCGGAACTCACCACCGCGAACGTGGGCACGAAGCCGAATGATTTTATCTTTATGATATAGTCCGGGCTCTCCTGCGTCTGCGCAAAGACCGCAGGATTCGCAAACCCTATGACCAGGATGACTATGAAACTGAGAAGAAGCGAATACCAAAAGAGCTTCTCATTCCTTGCCATGAGTAAAATAGGAAAGAAAAAGAATAAAAAGGAATGATTATTCAGATCGGCTTGAACCTGCTCTCAAGCTTCTTGAGCACCTTGGGGAGGGTGGTGTATTCCATGTCCTCCGGGCTGAGCCTGTGCGGCTCGAACGGCCCGTGCCTCCTCATGTAATCCGCTATTTCAAGCGCCTTTTTCCTCGCATGGTCGTATGCGATGTCCGCGAAGGCGTCCACCGGACCGACCAGCTGCCCGTTGTTCAATTGGAACCCGAGCGCCACCACGCGTGGGGGCCCGTCAAACCTTGTGCAGATCGCATCCTTCATCCCCACCGGCATTATGGGGCCGTTGTGCGAGCCCCGCATCCATCCGGAGACGAGGTGGGGGAACGCGAACGGTTCAACAATCTCGCCAACCGCGGGAAGCCCGCTCTGCCCCCTCACTATCGCGACCGGGTCGTCCTTGCCCACGTATTCGCCCGCAATCTGATAAAGCTTATCCGTACTAACTACCGCCGCCGCTTCGTTCGTGGGAACCTTGTTCCCCTCCCCGGGGTAAACCCTCTTTATCACGTATCTGCTCTTCGCCCCTATGAGCGCAAGCAGACTATACAGCTCCTCCGGGCTCTTCATCATAACCTTCTTGTGCCCGAGCACGTCATAAACCTCAAAAGTGAATCCGCCCTGCATGTTCGGGTCTATTACGAGCCCCGCCGTATTGAACGGGTCGCCGAACATCCTGAAAACCGGAAGGTTGAACGCGCCCGGCTCGGTCTTGTCCATGAGGAAGCACATCACAGGCTCCGCCCGCCTCTCCTCGAACTCCATCTCCGCGCATCCCGGGCCCATGCCCTTCACGTTTCCGGAGAAGGCGTCCGAGAGCATGTCCTGCCCCGCGCCGTACAATTTGAGGGACTTTGCCTTCTTTGTCCCCTCCATGAACACGTCCCAGGCGAGCCCGTGCACCTCCTTGTTGTCCACGCCCTTGCCGCTGGTCATTATCAAATCCAAATCGTCGCCGCAGTTCGCCACATAATAATCTATTATCTTCCCGCTCTTCTTCGCCTTGCCCAGCATGTCCCGCGCAATATCCATTATCGCCGGGTGGCACAGCTGGTGCCCGCAATAGCTCCCCACGTCCGCCTTGATTATGCTTAATGTCGTTTTCATAGTCTCGCCTCAGGATTCCTTAGGTTCATCAGCCGCAGGCACGCTCAGGACCTGCTCGCTCCTGCTCTTGTCCCTGTAGACCGTCACGCCCTTGCACCCGAGCTTCCACGCGAGAAGGTATGCGTTCTCCACATCCTCCACCGAGGCGGTGGCGGGCATGTTTATGGTCTTGCTCACCGCCAAATCAGTGTGCTTCTGGAACGCGGCCTGCATCCTGATATGGTCCTCTGTAGATATATCATACGCAACAACAAATATATCCTTTATGTCCTTGGGGATTTCCTCTATTTCCTTCAGGCTCCCCTTCGTAATGATTTTTTTCATCGTCTCCGCGCTGTACAGGCCCCTCACCTTCAGCACGTGCTCGAACACATCGTCCGAATAGAAAAGCTTGGTCCCGTCCATCACGTTCTTTATGTACGCGAGCGCGAACGTGGGCTCTATCCCGCTGGAGGTCTCCGAAATCATTGAGATGGTCCCCGTCGGGGCGATGGATGTGACCGTGGCGTTCCTCATCGCGTCGTATTTCTCAGCCCATGTGCTGTCCGCGAACCCCGGGAAGGAGCCCCTTGCCCTCCCCAGCTCGTGGCTCATCTTCCTCGCCTCGTCCGTGATGAACTTCATTATGGCCTCCCCCACCTCGAATCCCTGCGGGCTGTCGTACTTCACGCCCATCTTGAAAAGCATCCTCGAGAATCCCATCACCCCGAGCCCCACGCGCCTGTGCTTCAGGCTCATGTCGCGGATTTGCGGGAGCGGATAGTTGTTCAGCTCCACCACGTTGTCCAAAAATTGTATCGCCAGGCGCACCACGTAACGCAACCTGTCCCATTTGATTTTTTTCTTCCATTCGCCCTTGCTCCAGTCCAATTCCACAAATTTGGAGAGGTTTACGCTTCCCAGGTTGCACGACTCGTAATCCGGCATAGGGACCTCGCCGCAAGGATTCGTCGCAACTATCGGATATTTCGGCGTCGGGTTCGCCTTGTTTATGGTGTCCATGAAGAGCACCCCGGGCTCCGCGGACTTCCACGCGCTGTACGCTATGAGCTTGAACAGCCCCCTCGCGTTTATCCTCCGCATGGGCTCCCGCGTGCGCGGGTT